>NZ_QEQT01000087.1:0-312116 GCF_003311655.1 Prauserella sp. PE36
ACGAGGACGACGCGGTGCGGATCGCCAACAACTCCATCTACGGACTCTCCGGCGCCGTCTACAGCGCGGACGAGGACAGGGCCGTCGCGGTGGCGCGGCGCATCCGCACCGGGACGCTCAGCATCAACGGCGGCAACTTCTTCGCGCCCGACGCGCCGTTCGGCGGCTACAAGCAGTCGGGCATCGGCAGGGAGATGGGCGCCGCCGGGCTCGAGGAGTTCCAGGAGCGCAAGACGTTCGCGGCGGTGGTCGCATGAGCGGGCCGCTCGAGGGAATCCGCGTGCTCGAGGTCGCGATGTACGGCTTCGTGCCCTCGGCGGGCGCGGTGCTCGCGGACTGGGGAGCCGACGTCATCAAGGTCGAGCACGCCGTCACCGGCGACCCACAGCGCGGGTTACGGCGCACCGGCCGCTACGTCGTCGAGCACGATCCGAATCCCAACATCGAGCACGCCAACCGGGGCAAGCGCAGCCTCGGCCTCGACATGTCCCGGCCCGAGGGGCGGGAGGTACTGCACGAGCTGGCGCGACGCGCGGACGTGTTCCTCACGAGCTTCCTGCCGCAGGCCCGGCGCAAGTTCGGCATCGACGTGGACGACATCCGCGCCGTGAACCCGAAGATCGTCTACGCGCGGGGAAGCGCGCTCGGGCCGCGTGGCCCGGAGGCCGACCGCGGTGGCTACGACATGACGGCGTTCTGGTGCCGGGCGTCCACCGCGGCCAGCGTCACCCCGCCGGGTACCGAGGGCATGATCAACCCGCCCGCGCCCGCCTACGGCGACACGATCTCCGGCACCAACCTCGCCGGTGGCATCGCGGCCGCGCTGGTGAAGCGCGAACGCACCGGCGAACCGTCCGTTGTGGACGTCTCGCTGCTCGGCAGCGGGCTGTGGGCGATGGGGCAGGCGATCGGGGTGTCGCTGCGGCTCGGTGAGCCGTGGGAGGGCACCACGCCGGGAGCCCACAGCTCGCCGGCGAACCCGCTGTCCGGGCTCTACCGCACGGCCGACGGCCGGTACCTGTCGTTGATGATGCTCCAGCCCGGCAAGTTCTGGGCCGACGTGTGCCGGCACATCGACCGTCCCGAGCTGGCCGACGATCCCCGGTTCGCCACTGCGGAGGCGATCGCCACGAACACCGCGGAGGCGGTGGCGATCCTGCGGGAGGTCTTCGCGGCTCGCCCGCTGGCCGAGTGGTCCCGCCGGTTCGCGACGCTGTCCGGGCCGTGGGCGCCGGTGCAGGACACGTTGCAGGCGGCGGCCGACGAGCAGGTGCGCGCCAACGAGTACGTGCGGAGCGCGGGCGAGCTGGAGCTGGTGGCGAGCCCGGCGCAGTTCGACGTCACCGCGCCCGAGCTGTCGGCGGCACCCTCGTTCGCCGCGCAGACCGAGGAGATCCTCCTTGAGCTGGGCCTGGGGTGGGACCGCATCATCGCCCTCAAGGAGGCCGGTGCGGTGACCTGACCCCGTCGGCAGTGAAGGTGGCCTTCACTGCCGACGGGGTCACCCGTGGGTTCAGGCGGGTGTGCCCGCGCGCATCGCCGGGTGCTTGGCCCTGATGAAGTCGGCCATCGCCTGCACGGACTCGGCACGGAAGCTCGTGCTCTCCGGCCACACCTGAAGGTCCACGGTGACGCGTGAGCGTGCCGCCCGGGTCGCGAAAGCCAGCGAGTCGTCGAGCAGCGGATCGGTGCCGGCCGCCAGCAGCTGCACGGGCGGCAGGCCGTGGAGATTCGCGTACAGCGGGCTCAGCCGCGAGTCGGTGAGCGGCGTGTTGCGCGCGTACGCGGTGATGCGCTGGCGCAGCGCGATGATGTCGAACGCCGGATCGGTGCTCGCGTTGAACAGCAGGCTCTTGGTCTCCAAAGTGAGATCCAGCAACGCGGAGAGCAGCACCGCGCATCGCGGTGAGGTGGCCTCCGAGTCGCGCAGCTGCACGAGCATCGCCGTCGCCAGCGCGGCGCCGATCCCCTCGCCGAGCACCACCACCGGGCCCGCGGCCTGGCAGTAGCTGTAGCCGGAATGGGCGTCGATGAGCGCGGCGGGGAAGGCCGACCGGTAGCGGGGACAGACGACCGTCGCACCGGTCAGCAGGGCCAGCCTGCGTGCGAGGTCCAATGCCGGCTCAGGGCCCTCCTGGTTGCCGTGCAGATAGAGAACGACCAGCTCGGCGTCCTCCGAAGGCCGGACCACCGGGCCGACGGGGCTCTCCTCGACACTCACGTCATCGCCCACGGTTCATCACCCTTTCCACCGTGTCCCGCTGCTCGTCGGCGAGCGGCGGCCTCCGTGAGGATATTGGCATTCTCTGTTGAAGAGAATAGCATATTCACGATCGCTCGCCGCTCGTTCCGGACCCGATCGGAGCTCCCGCCATGCGACAGATTCCCGCCGAGCTGACCACGCGCTACGAGGCCGAGGGTTGGTGGACCCGCGAGACGATCGGCGATCTGCTGGCGCGCGGTCTCGACGCCGCGCCGGACACCCCGTTCTGCGTGCATTCGGCCGAGCGGCCGTGGTCAGGAACGTTTCGCGACGTCGAGCACGTCGCGCGCAGGCTCGCCGGCGGGCTGCGCGAACGCGGCGTGAGACCCGGCGACGTCGTGGCCTTCCAGCTGCCCAACTGGATGGAGGCCGCCGCCGTGTTCTGGGCGTCGGCGTTCCTCGGAGCCGCTGTGGTGCCGATCGTCCATTTCTACGGCCGCAAGGAGCTGGAGTACATCCTCGACGTCAGCAAGCCGCGCGTGTTCGTCACGGCCGAGCGTTTCGGGCGGCTGGAGTTCCAGTCGGACCTGTGCTCGGGGGTGCCGGTGGTCGGTGTGGTGGGCAGGGACTTCGACGACCTGCTCGCCGCCGAGCCCATGCCGGGCACGCTCCCCATCGATCCGGCAAGCCCGGCGCTGATCGCCTTCACCTCCGGCACCACCCGTGACCCCAAGGGCGTGATCCACAGTCACCGGACGCTTGGCTTCGAGACCCGCCAGCTCGCCGGGCGCTACCCGCCGGACCGCGGGCTGCAGCTCACCTCGGCGCCGGTCGGGCATTTCATCGGCATGGTCAACGCGTTCCTGATCCCGGTGCTCGACGAGCGGCCGGTGAACCTCGCCGACGTCTGGGATCCCGCCCAGGTGCTGGGGCTCATCGAGAGCGATGGCCTGAGCGTGGGCGGGGGAGTGCCGTACTACGTCACGAGCGTGCTCGACCACCCGGACTTCCGGCCGCATCACCTGCGCGGGCTGAAGTACGCGGGCCTCGGCGGCTCGGCGGTGCCGTCGGCGATCACCACCCGGCTGGAGAGCCTCGGTATCACGGTGTTCCGCTCGTACGGCAGCACCGAGCATCCGTCGGTGACGTGCTCGAGATACACCGCGCCCGTGGACAAGCGCCTGCACACCGACGGCGACGCCTGCCCGGGGGTGGAGCTGCGCATCGCCGAGGACGGCGAGATCCTCACGCGTGGTCCGGACCTGTGTCTCGGCTACACCGACGAGGAGCTCACCAAGCGCGCTTTCGACGACGAGGGCTGGTACCACACCGGCGACATCGGCGTGCTCGACGAGGACGGCTACCTGACGATCACCGACCGCAAGGCCGACGTGATCATCCGCGGCGGCGAGAACATCAGTGCCGCCGAGGTCGAGGAGGTGCTGCTCGGCCTGCCCGCGATCGCCGAGGTCGCCGTGGTCGCCGCCCCCGACGACCGGCTCGGCGAGCACGCCGCGGCCGTTGTCAGGGTCAGGCCGGGCGAGCGCGCGCCCTCGCTCGGCGAGCTGAGGGTGCACCTCGACGCGGCGGGGCTGGCCAGGCAGAAGTGGCCGGAGGAACTGCACGAGGTCGAGGACTTCCCGCGCACCGCGAGCGGCAAGGTCCAGAAGTTCCTGCTGCGGCAGGACATTGCGGCACGCTCCAGAAGAGAATAACATTCTCACCAAAGGCAAAGGAGGATCTCATGCCGTCGCGCGAACTGCCCTTCCCGTTGTTCGATGCGGACAACCACCTGTACGAGACCGAGGAGGCGCTGACGAAGTTCCTGCCCAAGGAGTACGAGGGCGCCATCGAGTACGTGCAGGTGCGGGGCCGCACGAAGATCGCCATCCGGGGGCACATCAGCGAGTACATCCCCAACCCGACGTTCGAGGTCGTCGCACGGCCCGGCGCGATGGAGGAGTACTTCCGGGTGGGCAACCCCGAGGGCAAGACCCGGCGCGAGATCTTCGGCGAGTCGATGAAGTCGATTCCTGCGTTCCGAGAACCGGGTGCGCGCCTGAAGCTCATGGACGAGCTGGGCATCCAGCGCTCGCTGATGTTCCCGACCCTCGCGAGCCTCATCGAGGAGCGCATGCGCGACGACCCGGAGCTGATCCACGTCGTCATCCACTCGTTGAACCAGTGGCTGCACGAGACCTGGTCGTTCAACTACTCCGACCGCATCTACACGGTGCCCGTCATCAGTCTGCCGATCGTGGAGAAGGCGATCGAGGAGCTGGAGTGGTGCGTCGAGCGCGGCGCGCGGGCGATCCTCATCCGGCCCGCCCCCGTCCCCGGTTTCGGGGGGTCCCGCTCCTTCGCGTTGCCCGAGTTCGACCCGTTCTGGCAGCGCGTCGTGGAGACGGGCGTGCTGGTGGCGATGCACTCCTCCGACAGCGGGTACAGCCGCTACGCCAACGACTGGGAGGGAGGCAACCGCGAGTTCCTCCCGTTCAAGCCCAACGCCTTCCGCACGGTCGGCGAGTGGCGGCCCGTGCAGGACGCGGTGGCGTCGTGGGTCTGCCACGGTGCGCTGTTCCGATTCCCCGAACTGAAGATCGCCGTGATCGAGAACGGCTCCTCCTGGCTGGCACCGCTGCTCGACACGCTCGCCGACGTCTACAAGAAGATGCCGCACGAGTTCCTCGGCGACCCGGTGGAGGCCGTCAAGCGCAGCATTCACGTGAGCCCGTTCTGGGAGGAGGACATGGCGGAGCTGGCCGACCTGATCGGCGTGGAACGCGTCCTGTTCGGCTCCGACTACCCGCACCCGGAGGGGCTCGCCGACCCGGTCAGCTACGTCGACGCGCTGGCCAAGCTGAGCGAGGCCGATCAGGCCAAGATCATGGGCGGCAACCTCGCCCGGCTGATCGCGGCATGAGCTGGGAGACCATCCCCCGGATGGTCCTGAGCGCCGGCGACCGCTTCGGGGACGCCGAGGCGGTCGTCGACGGGCCGCTGCGGCTCACCTTCACTCAGCTCGTGGAGCGGGTGCGGGTGGCGGCGGGGGCCTTCGCCTCGGCGGGTGTCGGCAAGGGCGACCGGGTGGCGATCTGGGCGCCCAACTCCGCCGAGTGGATCATCGCGGCGTTCGGGCTGCTGACCGCGGGCGGGGTGCTGGTGCCCGTCAACACCCGGTTCAAGGCCGAGGAGGCCGGCGACATCATCCGCCGCAGCGAGGCGAAGGCCGTCCTCGTGCAGAAGGGCTTCCTCGGCCAGGACTACCCGGCGCCGCCGGGGGTTCCGGTGATCGACCTCAAGTCGGGCTTCCTCTCCAGCGGTTCGCCGTTCGAGCGCGAGGTCCGGGGCGACGACATCGCCGACATCGTGTTCACCTCGGGCACGACGGGGCGGCCCAAGGGCGTGCTGATGAACCATGCCCAGACGCTGCGGCTGTACGCGGAGTGGTGCGACCTGGCCGACCTGAGGCAGGGGGACCGCTACCTGATCGTCAACCCGTTCTTCCACACGTTCGGCTACAAGGCCGGCTGTGTCGCGTCGCTGATCCGTGGCGCGACGATCCTGCCGGTGCCGGTGTTTGACGTGGGCGCGGTGCTCGACCTCGTCGAGCGTGAGCGGGTGACCATGCTCCCCGGACCGCCGACGCTGTACCACTCACTGTTGGAGGCCCAGGGCGACCGGGACCTCTCGTCTCTGCGGGCCGCCGTCACCGGTGCCGCGGACATCCCGGTGGAGCTCATCCGGCGCGTCCGAGAGGAGCTGCCGTTCGAGTCGATCATGACCGGGTACGGGCTGACGGAGGCGGGCACGGCCACGGCGTCACGGCCCGGCGACTCGTTCACCGACATCGCGACCACGGTCGGCAGGCCGTGCGCCGGTGTCGAGGTGAGCATCGCCGGCGACGGCGAGGTGCTCGTGCGCGGGTACAGCGTCATGCAGGGCTACCTCGACGACCCGGCCGCCACGGCGGAGGCCATCGACCCGGACGGCTGGCTGCACACCGGCGACCTCGGCACGCTCGACGAGCGGGGGTACCTGAGGATCGTCGGGCGCAAGAAGGACATGTTCATCGTGGGCGGGTTCAACGCCTATCCCGCCGAGATCGAGGGCTTCCTCCTCGAACATCCCGCGGTGGCCCAGGTCGCCGTGATCGGGGTGCCCGACGAGCGCCTCGGCCAGGTGGGCAAGGCGTTCGTCGTGCCAAGGAGCCCGGTCTCGGCCGACGACCTGATCGCGTGGAGCCGCGCGCGAATGGCCGGGTTCAAGGTGCCGCGCTCCGTGGAGTTCCTCGACGAGCTCCCGCTGAACGGCACCGGCAAGGTGATGAAGGACCAGCTCGCCGACCGAGGGTCGCCGTCGTGACCTGACCGAGCACAAAGGACGTACCGCCATGACCGCGTCACTGCTGGCCGCTCCCGGCCCCGCGGAAGACTCCGCTCCCCTCGCCGAGAACGGCGGGGGATGGACCATCGCGGAGTACCGTTCGGTGCTCGGCTGGACCGTCACGTGGGGCGGCGGCCGTCCGCTGCTCGACCTCGGGCACGGGATGGTGGCGGTGACCGCGCCGAGGCCGCTCGCGGTGGGGCTCGCCGAGCGGCTGCACCGCCTCGACGCGACCGGCCCGGTGTTCGCCGTCGACGGCGCACGCCCGTACTGGGTGTTCCTCGCCGACCCGAACGACGAGGTCAACGCCGATCTCCACCTGCCGCGCGGAGTGGAGATCCTCGGCTGCCCGCAGCGGATCCCGGTGCCCGTCGAGGTGCCGAGGTCGCCCGCGCTGCGCTGGATCGTGCCGCCCGACACCCGCCGCCGCTGGCTGCCCACCCTCGCCGCCGTCGCGCTCGCGGCAGCGCGCACCGGTCGGCAGTGAAGGCCACCTTCACTGCGTTGGATCAACGCAGCGGCGCACAGCGTCTCCGTGTGGGTGGTGGTGGGAGACGGGCGGGCGCAGGCAGGGTGGCCTTCACTGCGTTCAACGCAGGCAAGGTGGCCTTCACTGCGGTCGGTCGGACCTCACCCCGACGACGGGAGGATGATCGACAGCCACAGCAGCGCGGGTGCGAGCAGCACCACGATCCCGCCGTAGACGAGCTGCGTGCGGTACACGCGGTCGCGGGCGTCCTCCGTGGCGTTGGCGATCACGGCGGCCCCGTTGCCGGAGAACGGGCTCACGTCGACGATCGTCGCCGAGATCGCGATCACCGCGACCACCGCGAGCACCGACATGGTCGAGTTCTGCAGCAACGGCACCGCGAGCGGGGTCAGCGCCGCGATGGTGCCCGCCGAGCTCGCGAACGCCGACACGATGCCGGCCACGTAGCCGAGCAGCAGCACCGTGAGCATCGGCGCGCCGACGCCGAGCGCGACGTCGCCCAGCAGATCGATCGCCCCGATCTCCTGCATCACACCGATGTAGGTGATCGTCCCGGTGACGAGCAACACCACCGACCACGGGATCTTGCGCACGGCCTCGGCGTGGTGCTGGTGCCGGTACAGGCCGAGCAGCGTGGCCAGCGTGATCGCCAGCAGGCCCACGTCGAGTTCGAGCACCGCGCCGACGAACAGCCCGGCGATCGCCAGCGTCGTGAGCGCGATGTCCAGCGTGAGCGTGGGCGCCGTGGTCCGCGTCCTCGTCAGCACGCCCCCGCCGGAACCGGTGGGCTCGTCGTCGGCTTGCCCGGTGGGCTCGGTCACGGCGCGGCCGAGCCGCAGCCCGCCGTAGGCCACGAAGACGATCATCGCCGGGATGATGCTCGCGACGAAGGCGAGGGCGAACAGCCCCCACGGATCGCTCGGCAGCCCGCTCTGGTCGAGCACGCCCGCGACGGTGACGCCGTAGACGCTGATCGGCGACAGCGACCCGGCCGCGGCGCCGTGCACGACCAGAATGCCCATCATCGGCTGGGGAATGCGGTTCTTCGCGGCGAAGGCCAGCGCGATCGGCGCGACGATCGGTGGCGAGAAGACCGCGCCGATCGCCGACAGCAGAGCCGTGACCGCGAACATGATCCACGGGATGAACACGGTGCGGCCGCGGACCATGCGCACGGCGCTGGAGATGAGCCAGTCGACCGTGCCGTTGGCGTTGGCCACGTTGAACAGGTAGGTGACCCCCACCAGGATCAGCATCAGCTCGACCGGGAACCCGGCGAGCGCGTCCTCAGTGGATAGTCCCGCGGCGAGGACGCCCACGGCGAACGTGGCACCCAGGGCGATCACGCCGAGGTTGAGCGGACGGGTCGTGCCGAGGACGAAGGCGACGACAAGGACGATGAGTGAGACGATCTGCAGTGTCATGGGCCGGAAACCACCTTGTGCTCCAGTGCTGAACGACGTTGTTCAGTCCGGCCGCGTCAGCGGACGGAGCCGGGGCGCTTGATGCCCAGCTGGTCACGCAGGGTCGGGCCCTCGTACTCCCGCCGGAACAGGCCACGCTCTTGCAGGATCGGCACGACCATGCGCACGAACTCCTCGAAAGCGCCCGGCAGATGCGTCGCCGCGAGCACGAACCCGTCGCAGGCGCCGCTCTCGAACCACTCCTGCATCTGGTCGGCGACGCGCTCGGCGGTGCCGACGAAGCGAGGACCCTGCAGCAGCGTCGCCCGGTGCGCGGCGAGGTCGCGCACGGTCAGGTCGTCGCGGTTCAGGTGCCGCTTGACGCCCTCGGCGAGTCCCCGGATCCCCGAACTGGCCTCGGTCATCTCCGCGGTGACCGGGTCGTCGAGGTCGTGCTTGGCGAAGTCGTAGTTCATCACCTCGGACAGCAACGCCAGTGAGGCGGCCGGGTGCACGTAGGCGTCGAGGAACAGCCGCTCCTTCTCCTCCGCGATCGACTGGGTCTCCCCGACCACGGCGTAGGCCATCGGCAGGATCTTGACGTCGTCGGGGTCGCGGCCGAACTCGGCGACGCGCTGCTTCTGGTCGCTGTAGTGCTGTTGCGCCACGGAAAGGCCGGGGTCGGCGGTGAAGACGAGGTCGGCCCATTCGGCGGCGAACTCCCGGCCGCGGCCGGACGAGCCCGCCTGCAGGATCGTCGGCCGCCCCTGCGGCGTGCGCGGCACGGTCAGCGGGCCCCGCACCCGGAACCACTTGCCCTCGAAGTTCACCTCACGCACCTTGTCCGGGTCGGCGAACTCGCCGGACTCCTGGTCCATGATCAGCGCGTCGTCGTCCCACGAGTCCCACAGCGCGGTCGTGGCCTCGAGGAACTCCTGTGCCCGGTCGTAGCGCTCGTCGTGCCCGAAGTGGGAGTCGCGGCCGAAGTTCTGCCCCTCCGAGTCGTTGACCGAGGTGACGACGTTCCACGCTGCCCTGCCACCGGAAAGGTGGTCGAGTGTGGCGAACGTCCGCGCGACGTGGAAGGGCTCGTAGTAGGTCGTCGAGTAGGTGGCGCCCACCCCGATCCGGCTGGTGGCGCCGATGATCCCGCCGAGCACAGCGGTGAGGTCGAGCTTGACCGGCCTCGCGCCGCGGCGCACGGCCTCCGCCACGGAGTTGCCGTAGATCCCGGGCATCGCGAGCCGGTCGTCGAAGAAGACGAGGTCGAACTTGCCCTGCTCCAGGGTCCGCGCGATGCGCTGGTAGTAGTCCATGGTGAGGAATGACAGATCGGCGGAGGGGTAGCGCCACGATCCGGAGTAGACGGTGACGTTGCCGGCCTGCATGAAGCCGACCAGGGTCATCCGGCGTGTCATGAGCGTGTCCTT
Organism: Prauserella sp. PE36; assembly: GCF_003311655.1. NCBI lineage: Bacteria > Bacillati > Actinomycetota > Actinomycetes > Pseudonocardiales > Pseudonocardiaceae > Prauserella > Prauserella sp. PE36. The sequence continues at coordinate 9,913 of NZ_QEQT01000087.1, forward strand.
TCGGTGTGCTGTCCGTTGATGCCGAGCAGGGCGGCCTTGCGGGCGACCGTCTCGGCGTGGCGAAGATGGGCGGCGTCGACGAGCATTCCGTCGAGGCCGGTGGCGCCGCGTCCGCCCGCTTCGCTCTCGCGATAGGCGGCGACCACCTTCTCGGCGTGGGCGATCTCGTCGGGTGTCGGGGCGAAACACTCGTTGGCGATCTCGACCTGGCTGGGGTGGATGGCCCATTTGCCGACGTAGCCGAGGACGCTGGCGCGCTCGCACGCCACGCGGTAGTCCTCGGGCGCGCGGTAGTTCGGAAACGGCGCGTCGATCGCGTCGATCCCGGCGGCGCGCGCGGCCACCACCACCCGCGAGCGGGCGTAGTGCCACAGGTCGCCGGGGTAGGGGAGGCCGGGGTCGAAGTTGGTGTCCACCCTGGCGCCCTGCGAGGCGGAGAAGTCCCCGGCGCCGAAGATGATCGCCTCCAGTCGGTCGCTGGACCGTGCGATCTCGTCGACGTGCTGCAGGCCCTCAACCTCCTCGATGAGCACCTCCAGCCCGATCCGCTTCTCGAGCCCGAGCCGCTGTTCCAGCTGCGTGAGGAGAACGTCGACCCACCACACGTCCCGTGCCCGGCGGACCTTCGGCACGATGATCACGTCGAGCGCATCGCGAGCACCGGTCACCACCTCGATCACGTCGCCGTGCGCCCACCACGTGTCGATCGCGTTCATCCGGATCGCGCGCGTGGTGCGGCCCCAGTCCAGGTCTCGCAGCGCGGTCACCGCCTTGCCGCGCGCCGCCTCGCGCTCGGCGGGCGCACACGCGTCCTCCAGGTCGAGGAACACGAGGTCGGCGCCGGATCCGGCGGCCTTCTCGAACATCCAGTCGTTGCTGGCCGGCGTCGCGAGCTCGGAGCGGCGGGCCCTGACGGGACGGGACATCTCAGATCACCCCCTCGGCGCGCAGCTGCCGGAGCCGGTCCTCGCTCAATCCGAGCAGGCCGCCGTAGACCTCGTCGTTGTGCTCGCCGACGGCGGCCCCGAGGTGCTCGACCCGGCCCGGCGTCGCCGACATGCGGGGGACGGGTCCCTGCACCCGCATGGAACCGAGGTCGGGATCCGGAACGTCCACATAGGTCTCGCGCGCCCTCAGCTGCGGATCGGCCAGCAGTTGTCCGGCGTCGTACACGGGCGCGGCGGCGACCTCGGCCCGCTCGAACACCGCCATCGCGTCCTCGAGCGTGCGTTCGGCGATCCACTCGGCCATGAGCCGGTCGATCTCCGCGGCGTTGCGCAGCCGCTGCTGGGCCTCGGCGAACCGGGGGTCCTCCGTGAGCTCGGGACGGCCGATCGCCCGCAGGGCGCGTTTCGCGATCGTCGGCGCACTGCCCGACATCGCGAGCCAGCGCCCGTCCTTGGTGCGATAGGTGTTGCGCGGCGCGCTGATCTCCCAGCGGTTGCCGGTGCGGCCGGGGATGGTGCCCAGCTGGTCGTAGGTCAGCACGGACTGCTCGATGAGCCGCGCGAGCGGTTCGATGAGGTTGATGTCGATCAGCTGACCGCCGCCGCCGTGGACGTCGCGGTGGTAGAGCGCCATCATCACCGCGTACGTCGCGTTGAGCGCGGCCACGCCGTCGGCCAGCATGAACGACGGCAGCGTCGGGGGACCGTCGGGCTCTCCGGTGAGGTGCGCGAACCCGCTCATGGCCTCGCCGAGCGTGCCGAAGCCGGGCCGGTCGCTGTTCGGCCCGCCCGAGCCGAAGCCGGTGACGTGCACCAGCACCAGGCCCGGGTTCTCCGCCGCGAGGCTCTCGTAGTCGAACCCCCACTTCGCCAGCGTCGACGGCCGGAAGTTGACCACCAGCACGTCGGCACCCCGGGCTAGCTCGCGCAGGAGCTCCCGCCCCGCCTCCTTCCGCAGATCTAGGGTCACCGACTTCTTGTTGCGGCCCAGGCTCTTCCACATCAGGCCGACGCCGTCTCGTTGCGCGCCCCACTGGCGCAGCGGGTCTCCGCCGCCGGGTTGCTCGACCTTGATCACCTCGGCGCCGAACTCGCCGAGCCAGGTCGCCACCAGCGGCCCGGCAGCGAGGGTCGCCGCGTCGACGACCCGGATGCCGGACAGTGCTCGTGCGGACATCGATGTCCCTTCTCAGGCTGCTGTGTAATCCTTTACATCAGAAATGTAATCGATTACATCGGCTTCGCTCCTCAGCGAACCTGACAAGGCGGGCCGCTGTCAAGTCCCCTTGACGACTCCGGCGGCGGTCGTGTTCACTCAAGAAGGTCCGCGTATGTAATCGATTACATCGCTTGCTGAAACGCCTTGCATCGAATGGCCACAAAGGACGGACGAGCCGACGAAGGGACGTACGCCATGAGCGTGGACGCGAGTCCGGGACGGAGTGAGCCCGCCCGGTTGTTCAAGGAGGCGATGGCGAGCTTCCCGAGCGGGGTCACCATCGTGACCACCGCCGACGACGAGGGCCGGTGGTGGGGCTTCACGGCGACGTCGTTCTGCTCGGTGTCGATGGACCCGCCGCTCGTGCTCGTGTGCCTTTCGCGGTCGGCGCGGTGCCATCCCGCCTTCCAGCGGGCCTCGCACTGGCTGGTGCACGTGATCGATCCCGCCGACGCCGCGCTCGCGCTGCGCTTCGCGAGCAAGGGCGCGGACAAGTTCGCCGACGCGGGGTTCACCGTGGACGAACGTGGGCTGCCCGCTCTCGACCGCGCCTGCGTCCGGCTGGACTGCGCGACGCACGCGCGGCACCCCGGCGGCGATCACACGATCCTGGTCGGCGAGGTGGAGCGAGCTCACCTGCGCCCGGCGACCCCCGCCGTCTACTACCGGCGGGACTTCCGGTCGCTCGCCTGAGACCCTTTGGGCGCGGGTCCGGTGGACCCGGCGAGGTGCAGCTGGGCCGTGACGAACTGGGGCTCGGGTTCCCCGCCGCGCGCGGGCCCGCTGTCGAGCACGGTGCCGAGCAGGCGCGCGGCGCGCAGTGCCAGATCCTGGTAGTCGACGGTGATCCGCGTGAGCGGGGGATCGCTCAGCGCGAACCAGCTCGGGTGCCCGTAGACGACGAGCGACAGCTCGTCGGGCAGCCGCCTGCCGCTCTCGTGCACGGCCCGCGCCGCGCCGATCGAGAGCGCGCCACCGCCGACGATCAGCGCGGTGGGCGGGCGTGAGCCGTCGAGCAGGTCCCGCACGCCACGCCCGCCGTTCTCCGTGGTCGGCTCCAGCAACCGCATCGCGAGCGCGCCGCGGTCCAGGCCGGCGAGCTGTAGCCCGCGGCGGATCCCGCGCAGCCGGGCGGCACCGTTCGACAGCGCCTCCGGCGTGCCGAGGTAGCCGATCCTGGTGTGGCCGAGCGCGGCGAGGTGCAGCACCGCCTCGGACATCGCCTGCTCGTCCTCGCTGAACACGCCGGGAGCCGCGATGCCGCACGCGCGGTGGAACTCCACGACGGGCAGGTTCGACAGGAGCTGCTTGCTCGCCTCGAGGATGTGCGTGCTCGGCGAGATGATCAGTCCGGCGACGCGGCTGGCGACCAGGTCCTTGAGCTGGTGGAGCTCCCGCTCCGGGTCGTTCTCCGTGATCGTGAGGATCAGCTGGGTGCCGTCGGCGGACAGCAGCCGCGCGCACTCCGCGGCGACCGACGAGTACGCGGGCGTGTCGACGTAGGGGATGACGAAGCCGACGAACGCGCGGCTGACGTTCGCGCTGAGCGCCCTTGCCATGCGGTTGGCCACGTAGCCGCGCGCCTCGGCGTGCTCCCGGATCCGCTGCGCGAGCTCGGGCCGCACGGCGGGGCTGCCGTTGAGCGCCCTGGAGATCGTCGCGGTCGACACCTCCAGCTCGGCGGCGAGGTCGGCGACGCTGACCTTGGTCACCCGTCCGCGCGTGCCCACCGCGACCTCCCCGGAAATGTAACGTATTACATCGCACCCTAGGCCGGGCTCGGTCGCGGACGCAACACTCAGCCGGGATCGCCGTGCAGGGCGGTGAGGCAGAACCGCCAGACGTTCTCGGCGAGCGCGCCGTGGTGACCCGGTTCGCCCGGCCCGAGGATCATCGTGTGAAACGACGTCGTGACCACCGACGTGATGATGTGGACGTCCCAGTCCACATCGGCCGGACGGATTTGCCCTTCCTCCTGCGCGGCGAGCACGAACTCCTTGAGCAGCGCCTCGTAGGAGCGGCTCGTCTCCGCGATCGTCTCCGGGCTGGTGACGGCCAGCCGCATGTGCTCCTTCGCGATCACCCGGCTGACGGTTCCGTTCTCGCGGCGCCACTCCAGCGGCCAGGTGACCGCGAGCCGCAGCCGCGCCAGCGGATCGTCGGCGCTGGAGAGGATCTGCTCCCGGATGCGCGGGGTCGCACCGGCGACGGAGGTCATGAAGACCTCCTTCAGGAACTCCTCCTTGTTCGCGAAGCACCGGTAGAACGTCTTGATCGCGACGTGGGCCCTGCGCACGAGCTCGTCGATCGTGTACGTCGTGTCGCCGCGTTCGAGCAGCAGCTGCTGCCCCGCCGTGACGAGTTTCGTCCTCGGCCCGACGTAGGACCCCGCGTCGGGGCGTACGGTGGCGTGCCGGGCGATTCGCCCGGCCCAGCCCGGCTCGACCTGCACGGGCGCCAGCCTATCCGGGTCCAGTGCTCTCTCCCTCCTGTGCCGTTGGCCGGAAGACGGGCAGCACGACGCCCTGCCCGATGTCCTCGAAGAAGACCTCCAGCCGCATCCCGAGCTCGAGCCGCGCGGCGCCGAGCACGGTGGAGTGCACCAGTGGTCCTTCGTCCAGCTCCACCACCGCGACGTTGGGCGGCGGGTCGGCGAACGAGTTCGCGTACCGCTGGTGCACCACGGTCCAGGAGTGCAGCCGGCCCTGTCCGGTCGCCTCCTTCCACACCATCGGCGCCAGGCCGTGCCGAGGGCAGCCGCCCGCGGGCCAGACGGCGTGATCGCACGTCGTGCACCGGAAGAGCAGGTAGCGGCCCTGGCGGCAACCCTCCCAGAACTCCTCGTCCACCCGGTCAGGGGCCACGTCGCCCGGGTAGGGCCTCGGCGCGCTCACCGCGGCCTGCCCAGCACGAGCGAGACGTGGGCCCACGACCCGTGCACACCGCCGTTGCCGCCGCTGCCGCTGACGAGGCACAGTTCCGCGTCCGGCACCTGGTTCGTCGGGGCCTGTCCCCGCACCTGCAGGATCCCTTCCGACAGCGGCGTGAACCCGGTGGCGTAGAAGCCCGAGAGCTGCCCGCCGCCGGTGCTGGTGGGCAGGCTTCCGCCCGCGGCGGTGTGCCCTTCGGCGACGAACGCGGGCGCCTCGCCCTCGCCGCAGAACCCGTACTCCTCCAGTTGCAGGAGTGTCGCGATGGTGAACGGCGCGTAGAGCTGAGCGCTCGACATGTCCTCCGGGCCGACGCCCGCCTCGCCGAACGCCCGCCGCGCGGCGTCCGGCGCCGCACCGAAGCGGCTGACCATGGTGCCGTCCCACCAGTTCGTGATGTTGTGCCCGCAGCCCGCGCCGAGCACCTCCACCGGGCTGCCCGCGCAGTCGGCGGCGCGGGCAGCCGAGGTGAGCACGATGGCGGCGCCACCGTCGGTGGGACGGGAGCAGTCGAGCAGGCGCAGCGGGTCGACGATCATCCTGGACGCCTGGTGCTCGGCCACCGTGATGGGCTGTCCGTACCCGATCGCGCCGGGCCGGACGCTGCCGTGATCCCGTTCGACCACCGCCACCGCGGCCAGGTCCTCCGAGGAGGCGCCGAACCGGTCGAGGTAGCGCCGCGCCGCCAGCGCGTAGACCGCGCCCGGCCCCACCAGCCCGTACAGGTACGGGTAGCCGTAGCTGTACCCGCCGATGTCGGATCTGCCCCCGCCGCCGTGGTTCGGTTCCAGCTTGGGCGCGTCGCCGGTGAACGCCTCCCCGTAGACGCTCAGTACGTACTCGGCCTGCCCGGTCGCGAGGAGCCCGGCGGCCACCACCACCGACAGCGCGGGGGAGGCGCCGCCCGAGCTCAGCGCGAACGACATCCTCGGTGACAGGCCCGCGTAGCGCAGGTCCTCGGGCATCGCGCCGAAGCAGATGCAGGCGTCGATCTGTTCCCGGCGCAGTCCCGCGTCGTTCAACGCCGCGTCGATGGCCTGCCTGCGCAGCTCCCTCGAGGAGAACCCGAGCCGGCGACCCTGCGGGCTCAGACCGAGCCCGACGATGGTGGCGCCGGCGTCGCTCACGCCACGCCGCCGGGCACGGGCAGGTTCGCCGTGTCGGCCGGGGTGAACTGGAACAGCCGCTCCGCGTTGCCCCGCAGGACCTTGTACTGCACCTCGGGGCTCATGCCGGCGAGCCGGTCGCGCGCGAGCTTGATCGAGTTCGGCCACGTGGTGTCGGAGTGCGGGTAGTCGGTTTCGATCATCACGTTGTCCTCGCCGATCAGGTCGAGGTTGCGCAGCCCGGCGATGTCGTCGATGAAGCAGCCGTAGATGTGGTCGCGGAAGCTCTGCCGGATGTCGAAGTTGAGGTAGTCGATGGTGTGCGCGCCGTCGTCGGTGCGCTCCTGTTTGCTGCCCTTGCCGGGGTCGTAGTCGATGCCGCGCTGGAACCAGAAGCGCTGCTTGTCGATCACCTGCTCGGCGCGTTCGAGGAAGTAGGGGATCCAGCCGATGTTGCCCTCGGCGAGCGAGATCTTGAGCTGGGGGAAGCGTTCGAACACTCCGCTGAACAGCCAGTCGAGCATGGTGCCCGAGGTGCGCACGGCGCCCCAGGACAAGTTGGCCATGAAGTTGGTGTTCGAGTTGATCGACGGGATCTGCGACGACGAGCCGACGTGCATGCAGAGCACCACGCCGCACTCCTCGGCGGCGCGGAAGAACGGGTCCCAGTACCGGTCGGGGTCGTTGATCGTCGGCAGGCCGAGTGGCTCCGGGTTCTCGCTGAACGCGACCGCCCGCACGCCGCGCTCGGCCACCCGGCGGACCTCGGTGGCCGCGGCCTCGGGGTCCCACAGCGGGATGAGGGTGAGGGGGATGAACCGGCCCGGCGCCGTCGCGCACCACTCGTCGATCATCCAGTTGTTGTAGGCCTCGATGCAGGCGAGCCCGAGCTCCTTGTCCTCGCCGCGGTAGAAGGTCTGGCCGCAGAACGCGGGGAACGTCGGGAACGTCATCGACGCGAGGATGCCGCCCTCGTTCATGTCCTCGACCCTGGCCGCCGCGTCGTAGCAGCCGGGCCGCATCTCGTCGTAGCCCAGTGGCTCGGGGCTGATCTGGTTCTTCGCCCTGCCGACGGTCGCGGACAGCCCGCTGGCCCGCTGCTTCATGCCGAGGTAGTACCAGGTGCCTTTGCCGTCCTCCTCGATCACGAGCTTGGGCCCGCGGTCGCGGTAGCGCTCCGGCAGCCACGTCTGCCAGAGATGGCCCGGTTCGAGCACGTGGTCGTCCACCGAGATGAGCCAGTTGAGGTCCGGTTGCGTTGCCGTCATGGCGGTTGGTCCTTTCCGTGTGTTGGCTGGTGGTTCGTTCCCGGTCACACCACGCCGGCGTCCTTGAGCCGGGTGATCTCGGCCCAGTCGCAGCCGAGTTCGAGGAGGACCTGTTCGGAGTGCTCGGCGTGCTCGGGAGCCCGGCGAAGCTCGGGCACCTGCTCGTCGAACTGCACGGGCGCGCTCATCAGCCGGACCTCGGTGCCGTCGTGGTCGACCGGGACCGCGTAGCCGTTCTCGACGACCTGCGGGTCCGTCGCCGTCTCCCGCATCGAGCGCAGGACCGCCCACGGGCCCGCGAGATCGGCGAGCCTGCGCTCCCACTCCCGCAGCGGCAGGGCGGCGAAGACGCGTTCGAGCTCGGCGACGCAGGCGTCGTGGTTCGCCGAGCGGGCGGCCGCGTCGGCGAACCGTTCGTCCGCGAGCAGGTCGGGCCGGTCGAGGTGGCGGCACAGGTCGGGCCACCACCGGTCGGACTCGATCATCATGAGCGCGATCCACCGCCCGTCCCCGGTCCGGTACGAGCGTGCGATGGGGTTGGCCGAACGTCCCGTCACCACGGGGAATTCCCGGTCGAGCCCCCAGCTGTAGAGGATCGCGCTGGAGTGCTGCCAGAGCGCCGACCCGAGCAACGACACGTCCACAGTGGAGCCCACGCCGGTTCGTTCCCTGCGGTACAGCGCCGCCGCGATGCCGAACGCGAGGTTCATCGCGCCCGCCTTGTCGCCGAAGGCGGGAGGCTGGGGCAGTGGCCGGTCGGCGTCCTCGGCGGTGAGCGCCGCCGCGATCCCGCTGCGCATCCAGAACGACGTGAAGTCGTACCCGCCGCGGTCGGCGTCCGGCCCGCGCGCGCCCTGCGCCGTGGCGCGGGCGTAGACGATGCGCGGGTTGCGGGCCCGCACCGTGTCCTCGTCGAAGCCGAGCTTCCGCCGTGCCGGGCCCCGGAAGTTGGTGACGAAGACGTCGGCCCTATCCACGAGCCGCAGGAGCAGCTCGTGTCCGCGCGGGTCACGCAGGTTGAGCCCGACGCTGCGCTTGCCCCGGTTGGTCTGTGCCGTCACGACGTTGACCCCGCCGACCATCGGCACCACGCCGGAGGAGGCGAGGCCGCGCTGCGGGTCGCCGGTGACCGGATCCTCGATCTTGATCACCGAAGCGCCGAAGTCGGCCAGCACCGCGGCCGCGGCCGGAGCGAACGTCCACTGGGCGACCTCCAGCACCTGGACGCCATCGAAGACGGGGCCCGGATCGTCCGGCGGCAATGATGCCGATCGCATTGTCGTCGCTCCTCCACGGTGAGGGGTCAGCTGCGAGATGCGGGGGCGGAAATATCGCTCTCCGTCAACGCGTCGGCCTTCGACGGTATCCGGTAGAACCGCATATGTCCATAAGCTTCTCCATGCGCTTTGAAAGGTCTATTTACTGCGAGAATATCGTTCTCTTGACTCGCGATCGTGTTTGCTCTTACTCTGCGAAACGCGATCGGGAAGGCCGGTCGCTCAATCGTTCTCGGCCCGCTCGAGGTGTGGCCGGTTTCCCTCATCCCGAGCACGGGCACTCATCGAGGAGGCGCCGAATCATGGGGCAGCTGGACGGCAAGGTCGCGTTCATCACCGGTGCGGGCCGAGGTCAGGGCCGATCGCACGCCGTGCTGCTCGCCGAGCACGGAGCCGACGTGATCGCCGTGGACATCGGCGCCGACATCCCGACCGTCCCGTATCCCATGGCCACGCCCGACGACCTCGCCGAGACCGCGCGTCTCGTCGAACAGCAGGGCAGGCGGTGCGTCACCGCGATCGCCGACGTCCGCGACATCGGGGCGCTGGCGAAGGCGCTCGACCACGGCATCGCGGAGCTCGGCGGCGTGGACATCGTGCTGGCCAACGCCGGCGTGCTGCACAGTGACCGGACCGAGCAGACGCTGGAACAGGCCGCGGCCCGGTGGGCCGACGCGGTGGGCGTGATGCTCACCGGCGTGTTCAACACGCTCAAGGTCGCCCAGCGTCCCTTGGTCGAACAGGGCCGGGGCGGATCGATCGTGATCACCGGTTCCACGGCGGGACTCAAGGGCATGACCGACGGCTCTGGCGGCATGTCCGGCTACACCGCGGCCAAGCACGGCGTGGTGGGCCTGGCGAAGGGCTGGGCCAAACTGCTCGGCCAGCACGACATCCGGGTCAACGTCGTCCACCCGACGGCCGTCGACACGTTCATGATCAACAACCCGCAGTCGCCGATGGTCGACTCCAGCAACTTCGCCCAGATCACCAGGGTGCTTCCGGTGGACCGGCTGCAGCCGGCCGACGTCAGCGCGGCGATCCTGTGGCTCGTGTCCGACGCGGCCTTCGCGGTGACCGGGGTGGCACTGCCGCTCGACGCGGGCATGAGCCTCTGATGACCGCGTCCACCACCGGCCTGGAAGGCCTGCGATCCTATGTGGATGGTGACCACCTCGGCGGGGGAGATCCGCTGCGGGTGACCGACCCGGCCACCCTGTCGACCGTGGCCGAGGTGCCGACAGCGGGGGTCGCCGACTTCGAGCGCGCGGTGCTGGCCGCGCGCCGTGCCTTCGACCGCGGCGACTGGCCCGGGATCCCCGCCGCCGAACGGGCGGCGGTCGTCCTCCGGTTCGTCGCCGCGTTGGAGGCCCGGCGCGAGCACCTCGGCGAAACGGTCGTCGCCGAGACCGGAGCCCTCGTCGCCTCGGCGAGGGGCGTCCAGGTGGACGGCGCGCTCGGACAGGCTCGCGACGCCGTCCGTATCCACGCGTCGCTGCCGGAGGAGGAGCACAACCCGGTCCCTCTCGACGCGCTCGTCACCGGAGGGCGGGTCGCCACGAGCGTCCTGACGTGGGAGCCGCTCGGCGTGGTCAGTGCCATCCCCGCCTACAACGTTCCGTTGTTCCTCGCGCTGTGGAAGGTCGTCCCCGCGTTGCTCGCGGGCAACACCGTGGTGCTGCGGCCCAGCCCGCTCGCGCCGCTGACGGTGCTGGCGCTGGGTGCGGCCGCGAAGGAGGCCGGTCTTCCTCCTGGCGTGCTGAACGTGCTCGTGGAACAGGGCGACGCCGGAGCGCGGCTGATGACCACCGACCCCCGGGTCGACGCGGTGTCCTTCACCGGCTCCACGTCGGTCGGGTCCGCGATCATGGCGCAGGCCGCGCCCACCCTCAAGCGCGTGCTGCTCGAACTCGGCGGCAAGTCGGCCGGGATCTACCTGCCCGGCGCCGTCGACCGCGCCGCTGACGGCATCGCGACGGTCATGCGGGCGATGGCAGGGCAGGGGTGCGTGCTGCAGACCCGCGTGCTCGTGCCGCAGGCCCGCAAGGACGAGGTGCTGGCACAGGCCGCCGAACGCGTCGCCGCGCTGCGGCTCGGCGATCCGCGGGACCCGGAGACCGACGTGGGACCGGTGATCAGCGCAGCGCAGGTCACCCGCTGCGCCGACCACGTCGCGGCCGCGCGGCGGCACGGCGGCCGGGTGGTCACGGGCGGCAGGCCCAGACCCGAGCTGGGCGGCCACTTCTTCGAGCCGACCGTGGTGGACCTCCCGGACACCGCGAACCCGCTCGCGCAGGAGGAGACCTTCGGCCCCGTGGTCTCGGTGCTCGGCTACCGCGACGTGGACCACGCCGTGGAGCTCGCGAACGACACCGTGTACGGGCTGTCCGGCGGGGTGTTCGGGCCCACCGAAGAGGCGCTGGCCGTGGCCAGGCGGATCCGCGCGGGCACGGTGCTCGTCAACGGCGGCTACTTCGGCGCGTTCGCCTCCTCGGGTGGCTGGCGGCGGAGCGGCGAATGGCGGGAACGCGGGCGCGAGGGCATCCGGGCCTACCAGCAGGCCAAACACCTGACCGCGGTGAGCCACTGACACAGGAGACGACATGCTCGACGAGATCGCTCAGCTCGATCCCGCCATGATCCGCACGCTGTTCGACACGAGCGGGCAGTTCCGCAGATCCAGGTCCGGCGGGGACTACGTCGAAAACTTCCACACCGACCTCAGGCTGGCTCGCGAGTCCGGCCCGGTGCACGTGGGCAGCGTGGAAGAGGTGCTCGGCGCGGTCGATCCCGAACACCCGTTGCCGTATCCGGAACCGGTCTACTCCGCGTTCAGCTTCGACACGGTCAACACCGTGTTCCGCGACCCGGAAACCTACACCTCCGACGCCATGCGCGGCACCTTCGACACCTTCGGTCGCAACATCCTCGCGATGGGCGGCGCCGAGCACGCCAGATACCGGGCGGTGGCCCAGCCCGTCTTCGCCCGCAACATGACGCAGTGGTGGATCGACCGCTGGATCGCCGGCATCACCGACAGTCTGCTGACGCGGTTCGAGCGGCGCGGGCGTGCCGACCTGAACCTGGAGTTCTGCGCGCTGCTGCCGCTGCTCACGATCACCGGCAGCTTCGGGGTGCCGATGGACGAGGCCCTGCGTCTGCGCGAGCACATCGAGCAGATGATCAGCGCTGGGACCGAGCGCGCGGACCGGCTCGCCGCCTCGGCCGCCGCGGCCGACATCCTCCTGCCCGTCATCGCGCGCCGCCGCGGTGATCCGCGCGACGACCTGATCAGCAAGCTGATCAGCGAGTCCGTTGTGGACGAACACGGGACCCGGCACGCGCTCACCGACGACGACGTGCTCGCCTACGCGCGCCTGCTGCTCACCGCGGGCTCGGGCACGACATGGCGGCAGCTGGGCATCACGCTCTGGGCGCTGCTCAACAACCCCGACCAGCTGGACGCGGTGCGCCGGGACCGCTCGCTGGTGCGCGCGGCCGTCGAGGAGTCCCTGCGCTGGGAGGTCACCGACCCGACCTTCTTCCGGCTCACCGCGCACGACACGACGCTCGGCGGGGTGGACATCCCCGCCGGGTCCCGCGTGGCGCTGTGCCTGACCGCGGCCAACCACGACCCGAGCCGGTGGCCGGACCCGGACCGGTTCGACATCTTCCGCCGCGTCAAACCACACCTGTCCTTCGCCAGCGGACCGCACGTGTGCCTTGGCATGCACGTCGCCAGGGCGGAGATGTCCGTGGCGCTCAACGCGATCCTCGACCGGCTGCCGGACCTGCGCTGGGATCCCGACGCACCGCGTCCGGTGCTGATGGGCCTGCACATGCGCGCCCCGAGCGACCTGCCGGTGGTGTTCGGATGACCGGTGGCGAGCGGCTCTCACTCAGCGTCACGCCCGAGACGTGCGCGGGCACCGGGGTGTGCACGTTCTACGCGGCAGGCACCTTCGAGCTCGACGACGACGGCAGGGTCAGCATCGTTGACGAGCATGGTGACCCCGACGACGACATCCGCAACGCCGTCGAGGCGTGCCCCACCCGATCCCTGCGCCTCGGGCCGTCCGGGGGAGGCCGGCCATGAGCAGGCGCGGGCGGTTCCTCGCGCTGGCGCTGGCGGCGGTTCTCCCGCTGTCCGCGTGTGGCGGCCCGGCGGCAGGCCCGGCCGACCCTGGGCGACCGGTGGCGGGCGGCAGTGCGCGCGTCCTGCAGATCACCGAGCCACGCGGGCTCGATCCCGCCGCGCTCAGCAACGAGTACGTGCTCACCGCGTTCCTCGGCAACGCGCTCTACGGGACGTTGATGGTGAACGACCCGAAGACCGGCAAGATCGAGCACACGATGGCCGAGGGCTTCGCCACCACCGACGGCGGCGCGACCTTCGAGCTGAGCCTGCGGCCGGGGCTGCGGTTCTCCGACGGCGGCCCGCTGGACGCCGCGGCCGTGAAGGTCAACTGGGACCGGCTCAAGGACCCGGCCACAGGGTCGTCCTACGTGCACGAGGCGTCGATGATCGCCTCCACGGCGGTGCTCGACGCCACGACGCTGCGGGTGACGATGGCCGAACCGGTGCCGAACTACGCGCAGGCCGTGGTCACCAGCTCGCTGAACTGGATCGCCTCACCGAAGGCGCTGCGGGCCGGGCAGCGGGCATTCGACGAGAAGCCGGTGGGCGCGGGCCCGTTCACGCTGGAGTCGTGGGCCCGGCAGGACGCGATCGAGCTCGTCAGGAACCCCGGGTACTGGGATGCGCCGAAGCCGTATCTCGACCGCCTCACGCTGCGCACGTCCAGCGACGGCAGCCAGCGGCTCAACACCGTGGTCAGCGGGGGCGCGGACGTCGCCATCGAGACGAACTGGGGCAACCTGGCGAAGGCCCGCGAGGCCGGCTTGAACACACAGCTCGTCCCGCTGAACGGCGGCATCACCGTCGCCATGAACACCCGCAGGGCGCCGTTCGACGACGTGCGGGCACGCAGGGCGGTGGCCGCGGCGCTCGACCCGCGCGCGATGGGCGTCAGCGTCTACAACGGAGAGAACCTGGCCGCTCCCACCTTGTTCACCGACTCCTCGCCGTTCCACACGGACCTGCCGCTGGCGAGGACGGACAAGGCCGAGGCGCAGCGACTGTTCGACGAGCTGGCCGCCGAGGGCAAGCCGGTCTCGTTCACCTTCACCAGCGGACCCACCACCGAGATCAGGGCCATCGCCGAGAACGTCCAGGCGCAGCTCAGCGCGTTCGACAACGTCCACGTCGAGGTGAAGGTCGTCGACATCACCAAGGTGCTCGCCCTGCGCAGCACCTACGACTTCGACATGCTCGTCGGCTCCGCCTACTTCGCCGACCCGGAGACCCGGCTGTGGACGGCTTTCCACGGCGACTCCAGGCGCAACCTCGCCGGTATCGACGACGACCGGCTCGACGCCGGGCTGCAACGGGGTCGCACGGCGACGTCCACGGGGGAACGCAAGGCTGCCTACGAGGAAGTCCAAAAACGACTGATCGAGCTCGTGCCCGCCATCTTCGTCAGCAGGCCGGCGCCCAGTGTCATCACCGGCTCGAACGTCGGCGGCGTGGTGCAGTACGGCCACGGCTCGCTCCTCCCGGAGGAGCTCTGGATCCAGCCCTAGCACGTCCCATCCCGAACGGCTGATGAGAGGTCAACGATGATCCGAAACAGGCCATTACCGGCGCTGGCGGTCGCCGCGGTGCTACTGCTCAGTGCGTGCGGCGGCACGAGCGCGGACCAGGGCGGCGCCACGGGTGAACCCGTGGCGGGCGGTACCGCCCGCGTCATTCAGATCAACGAGCCGAGGAGCCTCGACCCCGCGATCATGGGCAACGCGTGGGCGTTCAACGCCGTGCTCGGCAACGCGATCTACGGCACGTTGATGGTGAACGACCCGAAGACGGGCAAGATCGAGTACAAGCTCGCGGAGAGCATGGTCACCGAGGACGGCGGTGCGTCCTTCGAGCTGACGCTGCGGGAAGGGCTGACGTTCTCCGATGGCAGTCCCTTCAACGCGGAGGCGGTGAAGTTCAACTGGGACCGCATCAAGGACCCGGCAACCGGCTCGGCGGCCTCGAACATCCAGGAGGCGTCGCTGGCGAAAACGACCGAGGTCGTCGACGCGAGGACCTTGAAGATCACGATGGTCGAGCCGATCCCGAACTACGCCCAGGCCCTGGTTTCCAGCTCGCTGAACTGGATCGCCTCGCCCACCGCGCTGCGGGCCGGGCAGCGGGCGTTCGACGCGAAGCCGGTCGGCGCCGGCCCGTTCACCGTGGAGTCGTGGACCCGTCAGGACTCCATCGAGCTGGTGAAGAACCCGAAGTACTGGGACGCGCCCAAGCCGTACCTCGACCGAATCACCCTGCGCAGCATCAACGACTCCACCCAGCGGATCAACACGTTGACGAGCGGGGGAGCCGACGTCGCCGTCGACACGAACTGGGCGACGATGGCCACGGCCCGCGACGCGGGGTTCGCCGTGGACACCATGCCGCTGAACGGCGGGCAGTACCTGGCGATGAACGCGCGCCGGGCGCCGTTCGACGACGTGCGGGCGCGCCAGGCCGTCGCCGCCGCGCTCGACCTGCGCGCGATGGACACGACCGTCTACAACGGCAAGGGCTCACTCGTGCCGACGCTGTTCACGGAGTCCTCGCCGTTTCACTCCGGCCAGCAGCTGGTGAGGACCGACAAGGCCGCCGCGCAGAGGCTCTTCGACGAGCTGGCCGCCGAGGGCAATCCCGTTTCGTTCACGTTCAAGAGCTATCCGTCGCCGGAGAGCAAGGCCGTCGCCGAGAGCGTGCAGGCGCAGCTGAGCACGTTCCGCAACGTCGAGGTGCGGGTCGAGATCGTCGACCACACGGAGGTCGCGTCGCTGCACGCCAGCCACGACTTCGACATGCTCATCTCGTCGGCGTTCTTCATCGACCCCGAGCCTCGCTTGTGGACGGTTTTCCACGGGGACTCGCGGGGCAACGTGACCGGGATCGACGACGAACAGCTCAACGCCGCGCTGCAGCAGGGCCGCGAGTCGACCTCGGAACAGGAACGCAAGGCCGCCTACGAGCGAGTGCAGCAGCGGCTCGCGGAGATCGTGCCCGGGATTTTCTACACCCGGTCGGCGGCCAGCGCGGTCAGCGCCGACAACGTGGGTGGCGTGGTGCAGTACGGCTACGGCTCGCTGCTACCCGAGGAACTGTGGATCCAGCCGTAGCTCCTCACTTGAGGGCGAGCGGGTTGAGCGGCGACCCGACGCCCCCAGGGAGGTTCAACGGGGCCGCGACGAAGAGGCACTCGTACCGGCCGTCCCGCGCGCAGTCCTCGGCGAGCCCTTCGAAGTCGAAGAGCTCGCCGAGGAGCAGGCCCATGTCCCTGATCGCCAGCATGTGGAACGGGATCCTCGGCCCGCGCCCGGCCGGGCCGAGCACCTCGACCGCGAAGTTGTCCGCGCAGACGGCCGCGATCCCGTGGTCGCGGATCCAGCGGGCGCACTCCCACGTGAGCCCTGGCGAACCACCGGCCCCGACCTCGGCGCCCCGGCGTTGCGCGGGCAGCGTCCCCGTGCGCAGCAACAGCACGTCGCCGGGTTGGGGCGCTATCCCGGCGGCGTCGAGCACGGCATCGAGATCGGCTGGCCGGACCGGGTGGCCCGGCGGGAGGAAATCGGTTCCGAGGTGGCGGGGGAGGTCCGCGAGGACGCCGCGCGACACCACTCCCTCGGCGAGGTTCTGGATCGAGCAGTGCAGCGCACCCCAGGCGGTGAGGGCGGACTCGTGGTGGACTCCGTTGTAGAGCAGGTCGTCGTACCAGAGGTGCGAGAGCGCGTCGAAGTGCGTCGAGGAATGAGTGCCGAGGATGACCATGTCCTCGGCCGAACGGAACTCCGCGAGCCGCCCGTGCGGGTCGTCGCCCCGGTAGCGCGTCATCGTGTGGATGGGGTTGAACCGGCCGCTGGTCCGCACGTCGTGGGGCCCGTTCTCGTCGGCCGGGATGGACAGCGCGAAGCGTGCCCCGCGTCGCACCAGGCGCGTCGCGGCGCTCACCCGTTGCGGGGTGATGAGGTTGAGGGTGCCCAGCTGGTCGTCGTCACCCCAGCGTCCCCAGTTGCTCAGCTCCCGGCCCAGTTCCCGGATTCCGTCCAGATCGATCGGCGGAGTGCCCATCGCTGCTCCCTCCATAAGGGACGGTCAGAACGAAGCTAGCACGTTTTCGAACGGTCGAGCATTGGAGTTGCAGGCATGCGAACGATTCCCGCCGCGTTGGTCGAGCGATACGAGGAGCAGGGGTGGTGGACCAGGGACACGCTCGGCGACCTGTTGGTGCGCGGTCTGGATGCCGCCCCGGACACCCCGTTCCGCGTGCATTCCACGGTGCGGCCGTTCTCGGGAACGTTCCGCGACGTCGAACACCTCGCCCGCAGGCTCGCGGGTGGCCTGCGGGCTCGAGGGGTGGGGCCCGGTGACGTGATCGCGTTCCAGCTGCCCAACTGGATGGAGGCGGCGGCGGTGTTCTGGGCGTCGTCGTTCCTCGGCGCGGTGGTGGTGCCCGTCGTGCACATCTACGGCCGCAAGGAGCTCGGCTACATCCTCAAGGCCGTGGAGCCGAGGGTGTTCATCACGGCGGCCGAGTTCGGCAGGCTGCGCCACCAGCCGGACCTGTGCGCCGGTGTACCCGTCGTCGGCGTGGTGGGCGAGGATTTCGACGACCTGCTCGGTCCGGAGCCGATGCCGGGCCTGCTCGCGGCGAACCCGGCGGGCCCCGCGGTGATCGCGTTCACCTCCGGCACCACCCGCGATCCCAAGGGAGTCGTCCACAGCCACCAGACCCTCGGCTTCGAGACGCGACAGCTCGCGGAGCGCTACCCGCCCGACCGGGGAGACCAGCTGACCGCCGCTCCGGTGGGGCACTTCATCGGGATGGTCAACGCGTTCCTCGTGCCGGTGCTGGAAAGGACCCCGGTGAACCTCGCCGACGCCTGGGACCCGGGCGCGGTGCTGGATCTGATCGAGGGGGAGGGACTCACGATCGGAGGCGGGGTGCCCTACTACGTCACGAGCCTGCTCGACCATCCACGCTTCACGCCGGCGCACCTGCGCGGGCTGCAGTACGCCGGGCTCGGCGGGTCCGCCGTGCCCGCTGCGGTGGCGGAGCGGCTGGCGGGCCTGGGCATCACCGTGTTCCGCTCGTACGGCAGCACCGAGCACCCGTCGATCACGGCCGCGCCGTACACCGCGCCCGCGAGCAAACGGCTGTACACGGACGGCAAGGCCCTTCCCGGTGTGGACCTCCGGCTGGCCGAGGACGGCGAGATCCTCAGCAGGGGGCCGGACCTGTGCCTCGGCTACACCGACGACACGCTCACGGAGGCGGCGTTCGACGAGGAAGGCTGGTACCACACCGGCGACATCGGGGTGCTCGACGACGACGGGTATCTCACGATCGCCGACCGGAAGGCCGACTTCATCATCCGGGGAGGCGAGAACATCAGCGCACTCGAGGTCGAGGAGGTGCTGCTGACGCTCGAATCGGTGGGGGAGGTGGCTGTGGTCGCGGCGCCCGACGACCGGCTTGGCGAACACGCCGCCGCCATGGTGCGCGTCCGGCCGGGTCACGCGATGCCGACGATCGACCAGGTGCGCGCCCACTGCGAGCGGGCGGGCCTGGCGAAGCAGAAGTGGCCCGAGGAGCTGCACGAGGTGGCCGACTTCCCCCGGACACCCAGCGGCAAGGTCCAGAAGTTCGCTCTCCGCCGCGACCTCGTGACCCGGAGGAGAACGGAGGGTTGAGGCGAGGTCGGACGGACCGGCGGTATGTCGGTGCCGAATGCCGGACGCGTTGCCGCGCCGGAGCGGTCTGGTGCCCTGAGCGCGGTGTCGACGGGTCGCGCCCGGTGTCCGCCGCCGACGAGGTCGGCCGGATCTTTCTCGCGTTCTGCCTACGGTTCGTTCCCGCAGCTGGCCTGACCGCGGGAGTCATTCTCGCTGCGTGGGGTGAAAGCACGCCTTCAACACGCCCGCCACGCACCACGGTGAGCAGGTGATCACCCGTCAGCGACAAGATCGCGGGCAGCGCCCGCGAGCACGGCGCATTCGACGACCTCGGTGGACATTCCGGGCAAGGCCGCCGGCGACCATGCGGCTCGCCGAGGGGTCAGCGATGAGTACCACGCAGTTCGCGGGGTGTCATGCCGAACCGCTCCCGGAAGGCCGTGCTGAACCTACCGGGAGAGGCGAAGCCGCAGCGGTGGGCGAGCTCGGTGATGGTCGTCTGGTTGTACGCGGGACTGACGAGCCGATCGTGCGCGAGCGACAGTCTCTCCTCCTTGATCAGCTCACGGGAAGTGGTCCCGGCCCGCTGTAGTGCCAGTTGGATCTGTCGCACCGACCACCCCAGCGCGGCGGCGATCATCTCGCTGTTGAGGTCGGGTTCGTGCGCGTTGTCCCGCACGTAGCGGCGGATCGCCGCCTCGATCTCGCTGAAGTGATCACCGGCGTTGACCATGTCGGTGCCCACCAGTACGCACACTAACTCGATCAGCCGGTCGACCACCGCGTCGAACTGGTTCGAGGAGAGCTGGTCGGCCATCCGCAGGGCGCTGTCCAGCAGATCGTGCACGACACCACCCAACCCGGCCGCCAGGTCGATGGGCGCGACGAACTCGGTGGCTTTGTTCAATCGGTGGTGAATGGTGCGGCGCTCGATGGTGACCGCCCGCAGCCGCGCGTGGTGGGTGTGGGTGACGTCGAACGGCTGGGTCGTCGCGATCAGGGCTCCGTAGCCGGGCCGCAGGGTCGTCCTGCTGAAGTCGACGCTGACGTCCACCGCACCCGCGACCGGCAGGAGCAGGACGTACGAGTCGATGCCGTCCTCGCGCATGTGCTCGGACCTTCTGCGATACCGCACCTGCGGCGAACGCCATGCCAGCACCTGGTTCCGCTCGGTGCGCAGCCGGGTCAGGGTGCTCGTTCCCTCGTCACCGTCGGGAAAGTCGCAGGTCATGTTGCACTGATAGCTGGTGGCGATCCGCCGCCAGAGCTCGCGCGATTCGCCGGGCGTCATCTCGGGTGTGGATGACCACTCGCTGCACAGCGCGGTATCAGGCACGGCTGTCTCCGGTCGTTCGAGCACTCCGCTCGGCACAGCGTAACCCACCTCCGCAACCCCCAGGATGCGCCGGCGCGCGGGGGAGCTGTGCCGATCCACCACCACCGAGTGTCGGTTCGGTCCATTGTTGCGCGTTCCAGCGGCTCATAGCGTGACGTCACGGCCCGCGCGATCGTCGCGAATCGGGCATCCGGACATCTCACGGGAAGGTCTTGCGATGGACCTTGCGAGTTTGATTCGCACGGGAGGCAAGCGGCACGCGGAACGGCCGGCGATCGTCTGCGACGGCACGATCCAGACCTACGAGCAGGTCTACCGGCGTTCCTGTCAGCTGGACAACGCGCTGGCGGAACTGGGCGTCGGCCAGGGCGAACGGATCGCCACGCTCACCGACAACAGCCCGGAGGCGCTCGAGCTGATCCTGGGCATCGCGCTCGGTGGCTACGTACGGGCCTCGCTCTACACGCACAACAGCGCCGAGACGAACCTGTACCTGCTGAACAGCATCGGCGCGAGCGTGCTGATCGTGCAACGGCGGCACTACGACGCCATCGGTCCCCACCTCGAGGCCGCCTCCACGGTGCGTCACGTCCTGGTGCTCGACGGCGCTGCGCCCAGCGGGGTCCTCGACTACGAGGAGCTCCTGGCAGCGGCGTCGTCCGAGGACCGCGGAATCGAGATGCCGCCCGACGCCCCGCAGACCATTCGGTTCTCGGCGGGAACGACCGGAAAACCGAAAGGGATTCTACATTCGGTGCGGGCGTGGACCGGTATGGGCACCGAGACGGCGTCGATCCTGCCGGTGCTGGGTCCAGCGGACTCGTACCTGGCCGGCGGCCCGTTGTCACACGCTACGATCATGCCGGTGCCCGGCGTGCTCGCGGCGGGTGGTTCCGTCGTCGTGCTCCGCGCGTTCGAACCAGGTGAGTTCCTGGCGGCTGTCGAGCGGCATCGCTGCACACTGACCTTCGGCGTCCCGACCATGGTGCAGCTCGCGGCGCGGCACCCCGCCGCTCGGACCACAGACCTCAGCAGCCTGCGAGCCATCGTCTACGGCGGTTCGCCGATGACCGAGACCGCGTTGAACGAGGCACGCTCGGTCTTCGGCGACATCATGCTGCAGCTGTACGGGCAGAGCGAGGGTGCCCCGGTCAGCTGCCTGCGCCCGGAGGATCACACCGCACGGGGCGGCCGCTATCTGCGGTCCGCGGGCAAGCCGACCGCGAACACCCGGATCACCATCGTGGACGAGAACGGTGTGGCGCTGCCTCAGGGCGAGATCGGCGAGATCGCGTTCGACACGCCGGGTGGGTTCACCGAGATCTGGGGGAACCCGGACGCCACCCGGGCGCGCAAGCTCCCGGACGGATCCGTCCTGTCCCGCGACATGGGATACCTCGACGAGGACGGATACCTCTTCATCACCGACCGCAAGGAAGACATGATCATCTCGGGCGGCTTCAACGTGTGGCCGGCCGAGGTGGAGAACGCTCTGGTCGCCCACCCCGCGGTTCGTGAGGCGTCGGTTGTCGGGATCCCGCACGACAAATGGGGCGAGACCCCGATGGCACTGGTCGTGCTGGCGGACGGCGCAAGTGCGTCCGAAGAGGAGCTGATCGCCTGGACGCGCGAGAAGGTCGGCCCGGTCAAGAGAGTCACCAGCGTCCGCTTCGGCACGGAACTTCCGAAGAGCCCGGTGGGCAAGGTGCTGCGCCGGATGGTGCGGGACCAGTACGGGCCGGGCGCCACACAGTGAAGGATCGGAAAACAGAACGCATGAAACGTGTATTCGTCGTCGGTGTCGGCATGACCAGGTTCACCAAGCCAGGCAAGCCCGACCCCAACTACCCCGAGCTGGCCCGCGAGGCCGCGACCGCGGCGCTGACCGACGCCGGCATCACCTACCCGGACATCGAACAGGCCTGCGTGGGTTACGTGCACGCCGACTCGACCGCGGGCCAGCGAGCCGTCTACGAGCTGGGCATGACCGGCATCCCCGTGTTGAACCTGAACAACAACTGCGCGAGCGGGTCGTCGGCGCTGTTCTACGCACGGCAGCTCGTCACCGGGAACCTCGCCGACTGCGTGCTGGCGCTGGGTTTCGAGAAGATGCGGCCCGGCTCGCTCGGAGCACCCGCACATCCGCAGGCGGCCAACCCGGTGGAGAAGTTCGTCGAGGCGGCTTCCCGGCTGCGTGAGCCGACCGGCGCCCCCATCGTGCTGGAGATGTTCCGTGCGGCGGGGCTGGAGCACATGGAGCGCTTCGGCACCACGGCGGAACAGTTCGCCAAGGTCGCGGAGAAGAACCACCGGCATTCCGCGGCCAACCCCAACGCGCAGTTCCGGGAGGTGTACTCGCTCGACGAGATCTTGTCGTCCACGCTGGTGTGCGATCCGCTGACCAAGTTGCAGTGTTCGCCCACCTCGGACGGTTCGGCCGCGGCCGTCGTGGTCTCCGAGGAGTTCGTCGAGCGGCACGGGCTCGCCGATCAGGCAGTCGAGATCGTGGGGCAGGTGCTGGCCACCGACACCGAGGACGCTTACGACAACGCGCTCAGCATCGTGGGCACAGGGGTCAGCAAGCGCGCCGCGGAGCAGGCGTACGAGCAGGCGCAGCTCGGCCCGGACGACATCGACGTGATCGAGCTGCACGACTGCTTCTCGATCAACGAGATCCTCACCTACGAGGCGCTGGGACTGTGTGCCGAAGGCGAGGGCGGGGCGCTCGTCGACGCCGGAGCGACGACCTACGGCGGCAAGTGGGTGGTCAATCCCTCCGGCGGGCTCATCTCCAAGGGACACCCGCTGGGGGCGACGGGCCTCGCTCAGTGTGCCGAGCTGAGCTGGCAGCTGCGCGGGGAGGCGGAGGGCCGTCAGGTCGACGGCGCCCGCGTCGGACTGGCACACAACCTCGGCCTTGGCAGCGCGGGCGTCGTCACCATCTACCGGAAGGCGGCGGCGTGAGCGAACTGGTTCGGCTCGAACGGCAGGGCGGCATCGCCGTCATCACGATCAACCGGCCCGAGCGGAAGAACGCCTTCGACCGGGCAACGGCATACGCGATGGAAGCGGCGATCGACGAACTGGACAGCGACGACGACCTTCGGGTCGCCGTGCTGACCGGCGCGGGCGGCGTGTTCTGCGCGGGGCAGGACATCATCGCCGCGGCCAGGGGCGAGCTCGGCAAGACGGAACGTCGCGGTGGCGCCGGGATCATGGCCCAGCCACCGGACAAGCCACTCATCGCGGCCGTCGAGGGACACGCAGTGGGTGGCGGGCTCGAGCTCTGTCTGAGCTGCGACCTCGTTGTCGCCTCGCGCACGGCGAAGCTGGGCCTTCCCGAGGCCAAGCGTGGCTTTCCCGCCATGGGTGGTGGACTGTTCCGGCTGCCCAAGCGAATCCCGTACGCCATCGCCATGGAGGCGGTGGTGACCGGCGCGACATGGTCCGCCGAACGGTTCCACGAACTGGGCCTCGTCAATCGCCTCGCCGAACCCGGCGCGGCGCTCGAGGTGGCGCTCGAGCTCGCCGCGGAGGTCGCGGCCGCGGCGCCGGTGGCGGTACGAGCGAGCAAGGCCATCGTGCGCCGCTGTCAGGAGTGGACGGACGCCGAGAGCTGGCAGAACCAGGTCCCGTTCGTCGACGAGGTGCTGAACTCCGCCGACTACCGCGAAGGATTGGCCGCCTTCGCCGAGAAACGTCAACCGGAATGGAAGGGGCGCTGACGGCGTGACTGAGACTCGACGGATACTCGACGTACAGGGCCGGGTCGCCGTGGTGACGGGAGCCGGGCAGGGTGTGGGCCGCCAGATCGCGCTGGATCTGGCCGCGCACGGTGCGAGCGCGGTGGTGGTGAACGATCTCGACGCCGAGCGCGCGGAGCGCGTGGCCGAGGAGATCAGGCGAACGGGCACGAAGGCGATGGGCGCGCAGTGCGATGTGGTCGACTTCGATGCGGTCGGCACGATGTTCGCGGCGGCCCGTGACTCCTACGGACCGGTCGGAGTCCTGGTCAACAACGCGGGCAACCAGGGTGGGGACGCGCCGCCGCCCTCGGTGCCGTTCTGGGAGCAGGGCCCCGCGCAGTGGGCACCATCCATCGGCGTCAACCTGCACGGTGTGCTCAACTGCTCCCGGCACGCCCTCGCTCAGATGGTGGACGGTGGCAGCGGGGGGCGGATCGTCACCGTCATCTCCGATGCGGGCCGCGTCGGTGAGATCGGTGGTCTCGAGGCATACTCCGGGGCCAAGGCTGGTGCCGCGGGCCTCACCAGGGCGCTGGCGCGCCTCGGTGGCAGGTACGAGATCACCGCCAACTGCGTCGCGCTCGGCGCGACGCGCACGCCCGCGACCGAGCGGTTCCTCGCCGATCCCGAGCGGAACAAGCGAATGCTGTCGCAGTACATGGTGCGCCGGATCGGCGAGCCCTCGGACGCCTCGGGGATGGTGGTGTTCCTCGCCTCGGCGGCGGCGTCCTGGATCACCGGGCAGACCGTGCCGGTCAACGGCGGCTACTCGGTGACCCTATGACGGCGAGTCCTCCGAGTTCGCGACCCGAGGGCGTCGCGGCCTACACCTCCGGGATGTTCGGCGTCGGGGGGAAGACCGCGGTGGTGACCGGCGGTACCAGCGGTATCGGGTTGATGATCGCCGAGGGACTGGTGCGCGCAGGCGCACGGGTGGTGGTCTCGTCCCGCAAGCCGGAGGCGTGTCGCGCCACGGCGGCGGGGCTCGGCCGGTTCGGGTGGTGCACGGGTGTGCCTGCCGACGTGTCGACACCGGATGGCGTGGCGGAACTCGAACATGCGGTGGCCGATGTGTTCGGCGGCAGGCTCGACATCCTGGTGAACAACGCGGGTGCCACGTGGGGTGCACCGCTGGAGCGGTTTCCCGACGCCGCCTGGGAGAAACTGGTGAACCTCAACCTGACCGGCGTGTTCCGGCTCACGGTGGCACTGCTGGGTGCGTTGCGTGCCGCGGGCAGTGCCGAGGACCCTGCCCGGGTGATCAACATCGGGTCGATCGCCGGGCTTCGCGTGACCTCGCTGGAGAACTACCCGTACAGCGCCACCAAGGCCGCTGTGCACATGCTCACGCGTCACCTCGCCGGACGGCTCACGAATGACAACGTGACCGTCAATGCTATCGCGCCCGGTTACTTCGAGAGCCGGATGAGCGCGTTCGTGTTCGAGGACCCGCAGGCGAAGCGGGCGCTCGAGCAGTCCATTCCGATGGGACGGACGGGGGTCGCGTCGGACATCGCCGGCATGGTCCAGTTCCTGTCCTCACGCGCCGGCGCCTACCTGACCGGTGCGGTCATCCCGCTGGACGGTGGCGTCGTGGACTGTACGTGACCGCCGTTCGGCGACGGTCACGCGGATCGGGTGGAGCTGGCCAGTGGAGCCAGCTCCACCGCCACGCGCAGGGACAGGCTGGCCGGATCAACCCGCCGACCGAGCATGGCCTCTATCCGCTCCACCCGCTTCACCACGGTGTTGGGGTGCACGTGCAGACGGCGCGCGGTTCTGGTGGGACTGGCCAGTTCGTCGAGGTACACGCGCAGCGTCCCCAGCAGGCGCACGGCGAGTTCGTCCGTGCCGGCCAGCCTGCCCAGCTGCCTGTGGACGAAGGCGCTCGCGGAGCCCAGGTCCCGAGATGCGAGCGAGGCGACGGCCACATCGTCGAAGACGACGGCCTCGCTCCCGTCCGTGAGCCCGGTGGCCTGTCCGACCCGGCGAGCCTCGAGCGCATCGAGGTGGCTGGCCCGGAAGCCCTCCACGCCTTGTTGCGGGGATCCCCATGCGCAGTGGATTCCCGCCGGTAGCACCAGCTCGCGCAGGATCTCCCGCCACGTGCCGTTGTGGCACGTGACCCAGCCGAACAGGCCGAGGTCATCGGCCGGCACGCTGAGGTGCTGGCGTGGCCGCAGGCGCTCGGTCAGCATCGTGATGACTCCGTCCAGCCGGTCGAGGCCGGACGGCTCGTCCACCCACGCCACGTACCCGATGTGGGTCGCGTTGAGCTGGTAGCCCAGGGCTTGTTCGGCTTCGGCAGCGCTCACGGATCCGCCGAGCAGCGCCGTGGCCACCTCCGAGCGGCGCGACATCGACCGCCGGTGCAGCAGTGCGTGCTCGGCGGCGTAGGAGGCGGCCGTTTCCTTGCTCGCGGTCTGGAAGTAGGCGAACAACCTGGCCGAGGCGAGTTCGAGGACCTCGGCCCGCTGTTCGGGTTCGAGCCGGTAGCGCCCGTCCCGCAACGCGGCGGCAATCCGCCGCCACAGGCCCGCGTGCATCTTCTCGAAGGCACGCAACAGCGCCGGAAGCGACGGCATGTCCTTCCGTGCGAGCGCACGGGTGTTCCTGCTGATGAAGGACGGCAGCGTGAGCTGCCCGTCGCACGGCGAGTGACGGATGCTCTCGGCCAGCGCGATCAGATGCACGCGTACCGAGTGCCTGATCTCGCCGCGTGGATCGACGCGAGCGACAGCGAGTTCGGGAATCTCGGTGAGCTCGTAG
Source organism: Prauserella sp. PE36 (assembly GCF_003311655.1). Lineage (NCBI taxonomy): Bacteria > Bacillati > Actinomycetota > Actinomycetes > Pseudonocardiales > Pseudonocardiaceae > Prauserella > Prauserella sp. PE36. The sequence continues at coordinate 36,304 of NZ_QEQT01000087.1, forward strand.
TCCACCAGCGAGTCGAGCAGGGAATCGAGTTCCGCGTCCAGCCAGCGCGCCATCCAGTCCAGCGGCCGCCACTCCGCCTCGGCCCGGTGATCGATCGTCATTGACCTGACCATGGCAAGAGGCTAGTCCGATCGGCCCAGCGGGGACTTGCCCTCGCGCGCACGAGATTTCCCCTCGCGCGCACGGCGCCGGGTTGTCCGTCGACGCCACCGGATGGTGTCAGCACAGCCCATTGAGCGGGTGCGCGACGGTGGCCAAGGTTGTCCCTGCCGCGCACGACGCGGGCTGATCTCGCGTGGAGTGGCTGGAGAGGAGCGACATGGCGGTCATCACGATCGATATCGACACGGGGGGAACGTTCACCGATGGGTTCGTCGTGCGGGACGGAATCGCGCACACGACCAAGGTACTGACGACCCCTCACGACCTTGCCGTCTGCTTTCGCGAGGTCATCGAGGGCGCGGCCGCCGCACTGGGGGTGACCGTGCCGGACATGTTGCGCGACACCGTCTCGGTGCGCTACGCCACCACGGTCGGCACGAACACGGTGGTCCAGCGACGGGGCCCTCGGATCGGTCTGCTCACCGACCCACGGCTGCGTCCCGCGGAACAGGATGCCGGAGTCGGGCTGTTCGTGGAGCCGGGCATGGTGGCCGAGATACCGGACGCGGACAACGGAGCCGGAGGTGCTCGGGCATTGCCCGCTGTGCGTGCTCTCCTGCAGCAGGGTGCCCGTGGGCTGGTCGTCGCCTGTTCGAACGGCGGTGCCGAGGACGAGAAGGCCCTCGCCGACACCTTCGCCGAGCACTATCCGCGGCACTGCCTGGACTCCGTGCCGCTACTGCGGGCCGGTGAGGTCGCGGCCGACCCGGATCCGGTGCGTCGCAGGTCGACCGCGTTGTTCAACGCCTACGTGCACCCCGATGTCGCCGACTACCTCTATCGCGCCGAGGACTACCTGCGCCAGCACGGCTATCAACGGCCACTGCGGATCGTGCACAACGATGGTGGCGCCGCACGGGTCGCCAGGACCATCGCCGGCAAGACGTACAACTCGGGGCCGATGGCCGGGCTGCTCGGAGCTCGGACCGTGGCGCGGCATTACGGCTTCCACGACCTCGTCACGCTGGACATGGGCGGCACCAGCCTCGACGTCGGAATCCTGCGCGCGGGCGAGGTGCCCATGCGCCGGCACGGCCGGGTCGAGGATGTGGAGATCTCCTTCCCGCTTCCGGATCTGGTTCCCCTGGGTGTCGGTGGCGGGTCGGTTGCCTGGCTGGACGGCTCGGAGCTCCGGGTCGGCCCGCACAGCGCCGGCGCGAAGCCGGGGCCCGCGTGTTTCGGCTTCGGCGGCGCGGAGCCCACAGTCACCGACGCCGACGTGGTGCTCGGTGTGCTCCGTCCGGAGGCCTTCCTGGACGGCAGCATGCGCATCAGCGCGGACGCCGCGACGCGTGCGTTCGAGCCGCTGGCACAAACGCTCGGCCTGAGTCCCGCCGAGACCGCCGAGCGGGTGCTCGTGACGGCGCATCAGGACGCGGGCGGCCGGCTCGCGGCCGAGCTGACCGAGCGCGGCATCGACCCGGCCTCGGTGACCGCACTCGCGTTCGGCGGCAACGGCGCCACTCACGGGGCGGGGATAGCGGAAGCCGCGGGAATCGGTGAACTGCTCATTCTGCCGTTCGCGCCGGTTTTCTCCGCCTACGGCGCATCCACCGTGGACATCCGGCATCGTCACGAGTCGGTGGTGGGCGAGGAGAGCGAGGATACGTTGACCGCCCGCGCGCTGCGCGACATGCGCGGCGAGGGAATTCCGAGCCAGGACGTCACGCTGGACGTGTCCCGCTTCCAGCGCGACGGCGCTGACTGGGTGTCGGTCGAGGCGAGCCATGCCCTGCCGCATGTGGGCCTGACCCAGCCGGTCACCGATTCCGGAACGTCCGGCGGGGCCTCGAGGACGACGAGTGCCGTTCGCTGGCCCGGCCACGGCGAGACGGAGACGGTGGTGCTGGATCGCACGGCGTTGCTCCCCGGCGAGCCGGTGGCGGGTCCCGCACTCATCGACCTTTCAGCGACCACGTGCGCCGTACCTCCCGGCTGGACCGGCGTGCTCGACGAACACGGTGTCCTGCGGCTGACCGCCCCGACAAGGAGTATCTGATGAGCAGTCAACGCATTCGGGTCACGGAGTACCTGGAGATCGACCCCGAGAGCACGACCTGGCACTGTGAACGCTGCGGACACGCCATAGGGCCGGCGTCGGAGAACTACAAGCGCGGGCTTCTGCTCCACGACCGGGATCCCCGGGAAATCCACCCGGCACGGTTCGAAGGCGAGCACAGCTTCGCGCCCGACCCGTCCTGGTGCCGGATCGTCGAGTACTACTGCCCTGGCTGCGGTGTCCAGCTGGAGACCGAGTACCTGCCACCGGGACACCCGCTGGCGCACGACATTCAGATCGACGTGGACGCCTTGCTGGCCAGGGCTTCGGAGATCCGGGAAGGGCAGGCACGCTGATGGAGATCAACGTCGACATCGGAGGGACGTTCACCGACTGTCTCGCCACTGCCGAGGACGGCCGGATCCGCACGGCGAAAGCGCTCACCACGCACCATGATCTCTCGATCGGTTTCCTGCGTGCGGTCGAGGACATCGCGGCGGACGCGGGCCTGGACGTCGACGGCCTGCTCGGCCGGACCACGGCGATCCGGTATGCGACCACACTGGGAACCAACGCGCTCATCGAGCGGGCCGGCCCGCGACTGGGCCTGCTGACCACGCGGGGCCACGAGGACACTGTCCCCATTGGACGCTGCAGGCAGTGGGCCGACGGGCTGCCCGCCACCGCGACCCGAGACCTGTCCCGCGCACGGCGGCCCGAGCCGTTGATCGAGCGGGAGCAGATCGCCGCGCTGACCGAGCGCGTCGACTCGACCGGGAGGGTGGTCATGCCGCTCGACCCGGAAGAGGTGCGCGACCGCGTCATGGACCTGGTCGACCAGGGAGTCCGTGGGTTCGTGGTGTGCCTGCTCAATGCGCACGTCAATCCCGAGCACGAGAAACTGGTGCGCACGGTCATCGAGGAGGAGTATCCCGACATCTACCTCGGCCGGTTCCCGACGATCCTGTCGCACGAGGTTTCCCAGCGTGCGGGTGAGTACGCCCGGTCGATGACGGCCACGATCAACGCCTATCTGCACCGCTTCACGTCGGACCGGCTCTCCTCACTGCGGGACGAGCTGCGCGGGCGTGGTTACGGGGGCGAGCTGCTGCTGGTCCACAACAGTGGCGGGATGGGCAGCCTGGCGGCCACGACGCCGATCCAGACAGTGCACGCCGGCCCGGTGTCGGGCCTGTACGGGTCGCGGCATCTGGCACAGAGCCACGGCTTCGACAAGGTCGTCACCACCGACATGGGCGGAACCTCGTTCGACGTCGGCATCGTGGTGAGCGGTTCCGTCCGCTTCTACGAGTTCAACCCCGTCATCGACCGCTGGCACGTGCAGATCCCGATGATGGACATCGCCGCGATCGGCGCGGGTGGTGGTTCGATCGCCAGGGTCGATCCGATCATCGGCATCGCCGTCGGGCCGGAGTCGGCAGGCTCCAACCCGGGCCCGGCCTGCTACGGGCAGGGAGGCACCGAGCCGACCGTCACCGATGCGAACCTGGTGCTGGGCTACCTCGATCCGGACAACTACCACGGTGGCAAGCTGCCGCTGGACCGCAGGCGCGCGGAGCGGGCCATCGAACGCCGGATCGCCAAACCCCTCGGCGTGTCGGTGATCGAGGCGGCCCGCCGGATTCGCAAGGTCGTCGACGAGGCGATGGGCGCCGAGATCTTCAAGGGGATCACCGTCAAGGGATACGACCCGCGGGAGTTCGCGGTGTTCTCCTTCGGCGGCGGCGGCCCGATGCACGCCTGCGGCTACGCGCGGGCGCTCGATGCGAGCAAGGTCGTCGTACCCCCGCACAGCTCGGTGTTCTCCGCGTCCGGGGCCGCCGGTCTCGAGCGACTGCACATCTACGAGCGCTCCGTTTGGATGGTGCTGTTCAACCCGCTGGTCAAGCAGCTGTTCACCGATTTCGACGGCTTCAACGCCATCGTGGACGAGTTCCACGCGAGGGCGGTGTCGGACTTCGCCGGACAGGGCTACGGCGCGGATGACATCGAGACCGTCGTCGAGCTCGACATGCGCTCGACCGGGCAGCTCTACGTCATCACCATCGCCAGCCCGGTACGCCGGATGGAGACCCAGGACGACCTCGCCGCGGTCATCAAGGCGTACTTCGAGGAGTACGGCGACCGCTTCGGCGACCTGGCGTTGACCAAGGAGATCGGCATCTCGATCGACGCCATCCGGCTCCGTGCCTGGATCCCGCGTGCCGCACCGCAACGGGTCGAACGTGCTGCGTCGGGGCAACCCGTCAGTGCCGCTCGCAAGGGGACGCGGACGTGCTGGTGGACCACCACGGAACAACCGCGGGAGACCGAGGTCTACGACTACGCGGCGCTGAGCACTGGCCACCGGTTGACCGGCCCCGCGATCGTCGAGGCGGCGGACACGAACATCGTGATCGAGCCGGGGTGGTCGGGCGAGATGGACGGATACGGCTTCTTCACGATGCGGCAGGAGGACAACTCATGAGCACGGCCGAGTCGAGCACCGCGCAGTTCTTCGCTGACCTGCTGAACAACCAGCCCGTGATGTACGGGCCGGACCCGGAGATCAACGCGGAGTACCGGTTGCGGCCGCGTACCGAACGTGAGGACGAGGCGCTCGCCGCGATCACCGACCCTGCCGACCTGTCCGTGGGACTCAGCCGAGTCGAGGCGGTGCTGCAGTCGTCCATCGAGATGATGCAGCAGATCAGCGCGTCCGCGGCGGCGAAATGGGGCGATCTGATCGTCGGTATCTACACGAAGGAGGGCGACTTCGCGGTCGCCACGTCGAGCGGTGTGAACATGTTCTCCGCGACCACCTCGTCGGTGCCGAAGTTCATCGCGCGCTACTGGGCCGACGAGCCGACCGTGGGCATCGCCGAAGGAGACGTCTTCTACCACAACGACGCCAACTACGGTGGCACCCACAATCCCGACCACACACTGCTCATTCCGCTGTTCTGGAAGGGCGAGCACATCGCGTGGATCGGCGCCATCATCCACGAGGGCGAGAACGGCGCCGCGATCGATCCGGGCGGGTTCTCGGTGCGTGCGACGACCAAGTACGGCGAAGGCATCAGGATCCCGCCGATGAAGATCGGTGAGAACTACATCGTGCGCCGCGACGTCGTGAACCTGTTCCAGAACCAGGTGCGCGATCCGATGCTGTGGCTGACCGACATCCGCTCCAAGCTCGCCGCTTCCCGTGCCGTCGAGCGCCGGCTGCACGACTTCATGGCGGAGCGCTCGCCGGAGCTGCTCATCGCCACGATGCGCTCCGTGCTGGAGACGACGGAGGCAGAGGTCCGGCGCCGCATCGCGGCCTGGCCGGACGGCATCTACCGTGCCTCGCATTTCGCGGACTGCACGCTGATGGAGGAGCGGCTGTTCAAGCTCTCGGTCGAGCTGGAGAAGCGCGGTGACCGGCTCACCGTCCGCACCAAGGGCAGCTCGCCGTCGATCGATCGCGCACTCAACGCCCAAGCCCACTTCACCCGGGCGATGGTGGGCAATCTCTTCATGAACTTCCTGTACGGCGACCTGCCGCGGACGGCGGGATTCATCGCCGCGCTCGACTTCGAACTGGAACCGGGCTCGATCGTCACGGCGGACTCGGAACAGCCCAGCTCCCTGTCGCTGTTGACGATGTTCTCGCTGAACTCCGCGCTGCACCAGGCGGTGACCAAGGCGATGTACGCGGTGCCGGGGGTCGCCAAGCCCATGGCGCCGTGGTACCCGCAGGTCCCCACGTTGCAGTACGGCGGCCTGACACAGCACCTGCAGGTCACCGCGAACGTCTCCACCGAGATGAACGCGGCAGGGGGCGGAGCGCTGCACGATCGCGATGGTGAGCACGCGGCGGGGCCGATCTTCGCACCGGTGTCGGACTGGGGCGAGATGGAGTTGCGGGAGGCCGAGTTGCCGCTGCTCGGTTTGTGGCGGCGCATTCCGGCCGACAACCACGGTTTCGGCAAGTTCCGTGGCGGGGCTTCCGTCGAGTGGGCCTACATGCTCTACGGCAGTCAGATGTTCGGTTTCGGCCTCACCAGTATGGGCGGGCGGTTTCCGGTCACGGGCGGGATGTTCGGCGGGTACGGCGGCTCCTGCACGCCGCTGACCAGGATCAGGCCCTCCGGTGGGGTGGACGCGGTGCGGCAGTGGCTGCTGGACGGCGGCAAAGGTCTGTCCTTCGAGGCCTCGACCATGGTGAGCAGTCAGCCGATCGCGGGCGAGTACCTCGTGGGCAATCCCATGCAGCCGGCGGATCCGCGGGTTGAGGGCGACATCTGGATCCAGCGGGTCGGTGGCGGTGGTGGCTACGGCGACCCGCTGGAGCGTGACCCCGAGGCGGCGATGCTGGATCTGCGTCGTGGGCTCATCAGCCCCGAGGTGGCGACCCAGGTCTACCGGCTGGTGTGGGACGAGGAACGGATGGAGGCAGACCTCGAGGCGACCGAGGCGGCACGCGCCGAGGAGCGTAGGGCGCGACTGGCGCGTGGCCGTGGCTATGACGAATTCGTCGCGGCGTGGCGGGCCGACTCGCCCCCGGAGCATCTGGGCTATCTCGGCTCCTGGGACTGGGCCGATCCCGTCGCCGGCGAGGGCTGACGATGCTCTTCGCACCCGTCCTTCAGGAGGTCGCGGCCAGGATGGCCGGCGCGCCATCCGATGCCGGGACCGATCCCGTTCAACGCGCCTACCGCCTCCGCGACGCCGTCGAGCTCGTGCGTCCGGACTGGGTGGTGACGCATCACGACCCCGGGGCTGAGGCCGGTGCGGTGCGGGCCGCCGGCGACGGGGTCGAGCTGGTCGACGTCGTGCTGGCCCGCCGTGCGCCGGTCGCCGAACTCGTCGAACTGGTCGAGGTGCTGGTCGCGCTGTATCCGGACACGGTGATCGCGGCGTCGATCACGGGACCCGCGGGCATGGCGGCGGCGCTGGAAGACGGCCCCGATGGTGCTTCCGTGGACCTGCTGGACTGCGGCGACGTACTCGCGGAGCTCGTCTCGGCCTACGTGGGTGCCGGCGCACGCCGCGTGCTGGTGTGGGAGCCGGAGGTGCCCGCGGACGCGGCCGCCGAGGTGACCAGCGCGCACACCTCGATCGTCCGCAGGCTGGATCTGCTGGGCGTTCCAGGAGTGCTCTGTGGCGGGTCCGGCATCGATTCCGGCGGGTACTGGGCGCACGCACTGAGAGGCACGGGGCGCCAGGCGATCCTGGTGCCCACCGAGGGGTTCGCGCGCGGATCGGCGGGCTGTTTCGCCGAGCTGTGGCGGAGCTGGAACGTCCCGGACGCACAGCACCCCGGCGTGGTACTCACCGACGGGCCGGTGCCGCCCGACTGCGACATGGGCCTGCTGAGTGCGGCAGGCGCTCGCCAGGCGCATGGGAGGGAGGGACGATGACACCCGGCCACGGTGCGGAGGTGCGGTTGGTTCGACGGCCCGTGGGGACACCCGTCGCCGACGACTTCGAGGTCGGCTCGGTGCGCATCGCCGAACCCCGCGAGGGTGAGGTCGTCGTGCGCAACGAGTATCTCTCGGTGGACCCCTACATGCGCGGCAGGATGATCGACGCCAAGTCCTACATCGAGCCGTTCGCGCTCGGGGAGGTGATGAGCGGCGGGGCGGTCGGCACCGTTGTCCGGTCCGAGGCCCCGGAACTGCCGGTCGGCGAGACGGTCCTGCACGACCACGGATGGCGCGAGTACGCGGTCGCGCCAGCGGCCGACTTCACGCGAGTCGACACCACGGTCGCTCCGGCTTCCGCGTATCTGGGAATTCTGGGTATGCCGGGCCAGACCGCCTATTTCGGACTCTTCGACGTCGCCGGAATGCGGCCCGGCGACACCGTGTTCATCTCGGGCGCGGCGGGGGCGGTCGGCAGCCTGGCCGGGCAGTTCGCCCGGCTGCGGGGAGCGCGCCGGGTGATCGGCTCGGCGGGTTCTCCGGAGAAGGTGGCCTATCTGCGGGATGAGCTCGGATTCGATGCGGCGTTCGACTACCACGATGGCCCGGTACGCGAACAGCTGCGCGCCGCGGCTCCGGGCGGCATCGACGTCTACTTCGACAACGTCGGCGGCGATCACCTGCGAGCCGCGATCGGCGCGATCCGGCCGTTCGGCAGGATCACGCTCTGCGGTGCCATCTCCGGCTACAACGACACCAGGCCACCACCCGGCCCGGACAACCTGATACTCGCCGTGGGCAAACGGCTGACCCTGCGCGGCTTCGTGGTGTACGACTTCGCCGACCGGACCACCGAGTTCGAGGCACAGGTCGGTCGCTGGTTGCTCGATGGCCACGTGCGACTGCGCGAAACCGTGGTGTCGGGCGTCCACAACGCGACAACGGCGTTCCTCGGCCTGTTCGACGGCGCCAACACGGGCAAGATGCTCGTCCGTGTGTGACGTGCGCCGAGCGGTCGTCGTCGGAGCGCGGTCACGCCGCTGTCCGTTGGAAAGGCGTTGCCCGCGCAGCGTCCGTTGTGGATCACGCCGGGTGGGGCGAGCGAGTCACCTCAACGCATCCAGGTGCGGTCGCTGAAGTCCTCATCCTCGCCATCGTCGCCATCTTCGTCGGGCCGCTGCGCCGCGGACGGGTTCTCCGTCTCCTGGCGCAGCTGCTCGAACTGCTCTTCGCCCTGGCGTGCGAGTTGCTCGCGCTCTTCCTCGGACAGGTCGCGGTACGTCTCAGCGCCTCGTTCGACGAGCGGGTCAAGGGCGCGGGCGAACACCGGGGTGTTCATCATGTCGCGCAGGCTCCGGCGCCCTGAGGTGATGTCGTCCACGAGGCGCTTGAACTCGGGATCGTCGACCTTGTCCTTCAGTATTCCGAGCGAGTTCTTCAGGTGCTTCGACAATGCGACGTCGCCGCGTGCGATGTCGAGCGTCGGCTCGTTCTGCTCACCGCTCAACTTCAGACTCCGGGATGGTCGTAGTTGCTCTCGGGCAACGCCTGCAGCTCATTGTCCTTGAGGGTACTCAGATAGCCGGCCATGACGCCGACAAGGGCTTGCGCCGAGTTCCACGCGGCGGTGTGGGCGTCGAGAACCTTGCCCCAGGTGCCGATCGCCTTGCTGATCGTCACCGCCGCCGCGGCTCCGGACAGGATCGGACCGATGACGGTCCAGCTGGTCGCCGCCGCGGCCGCGAGTTCGATCCCGATCGCGATGAGGTAGTCGAAGAGCATCTCCAGGAAGCCCTTGACCGCGTTCGCCGTTTCGTACATGCCGACAGCGGCCTGCTTGAACTCGCGGCCCATCGCGGTCAACGTGCTCTCCTGGTCCGCGATCGCGTTCGCCACGCGGGTGAAGTACTCGTTCGCGGTGTCGGCCGCGTTGCCCTCCCATCCGGTGGCGACGGTCGCCAGGCCCTTGTTGATGGCGGCGGCGAAGTCGCTGTTGAACGCACCGAGGTTCTCGCAGGCGATCCCGGCCTTCTGGATGGCTTCGAAATCCCCCGCGAACTTCTCGGCCACCCATGCGCCCGGGTTCACGCCGGTCACCAGCTCGATCGCCTCGCCGACCCAATAGGACACACTGATGTACTGACTGACGCCGATGACGTTCTCGAGCAGGTCGGGGACCGGGTCGGAGGAGGTGGGCGCCGTCAGCTGGGACGAGGGTGAGTCCGCCATCTCACGCACCGGCCTCGGGGTAGGTGCCGTCCATCTGTTCGGCCTTGGCCTTGTCCGTGTCGGCGTACATCAGGGCCGCCCTGTCCACTTCGGCCGCGGCGGCCTGCTGGACCTGGGCCAGTCGCACGTAGTTGTCGGTGAGCGCGTTCCGCGCGTCGGTCACCGCACCGACGATCGTCTGGAAGATCCCGGCGTCCGCACCGCCGATGCTCAGGTGGTCTTCCGCGTAGTCCTTCGCCGCATTCGCGTCGGTGACCAGCCCGGCCAGCTCCTCCCCGAAGGCCGAGATGACGCTCGGTTCGGCTTTGAAGCCTCCCATAGTCCCTCCCCGTTTCACCCGTCGGCAACGATCAACCGATGGCTCGGATGGACGAGGCTACACTTTGGTTCCATTCTGGTTCAGCCATGCCAACAGGAGAGATGAGTGCCACAGCGCGCTGGTGTCGTCACCTTGCCCGCCGACTTCGTTGCCCGGGAGGGCAATTTGCCGCGCCATTGTGCGCGGCACGGCCTGCCCGCTGTCCGGCAGCATGATTTCCTGCTGCAGTCGAAGGTGAAGATCGAGGGCAACCGTTTCCTGCAGGTGGGCGGCCGGGGCGTGCTGGGAATGGCGGAACGGCTCGATCAGCATGGCAGGAAGGTGCGGGTCGCCGAGGTCAAGGGCTGGCCACTGTGCCGACGCTGCGTCCGGACCAGGGCCCTGTGGCTGACCGTCGCGGCCACGCTGTTCTTCGGGGGACTGGCCGCCTTCGCGGGCTCGCTGATCGCCGCCGCGGTCACCGATGGCATGCCGTGGCTGGCCGGCGTGGCTGTCGCCGGTTTCGCGCTGCTGCCGCTTTCGGCCTTCCCGTTCGTGCTGGGCAGCATCCCACGGTTGACCGGCGCGGAGACGTCTCCCGATGGTGCGTCCGTGGTCATCAAGAATCCGAGCCGGGCGTTCACGGCGGAGTTGCCCCGGTCGTGACCACGTCCGAGGGCCTGGCGGCCGGCGCGGCCGCCAGGCCCTCGGACGTCGCCGGTCAGGCGCCGATCGTCGCCGCGTCGATGACGAAGCGGTAGCGCACGTCGCTGTTGGCCACGCGCTCGTAGGCGGTGTTGACCTGATCGGCGGAGATCGTCTCGATCTCGGCGCCGATGCCGTGCTCGGCGCAGAAGTCCAGCATCTCCTGGGTTTCCGCGATGCCGCCGATCATGGAGCCCGCCAGGGACTTGTTGCCAACGATCAGGGAGAACGCGCTGTAGGACAGCGGTTCGCCGGGGGCGCCGACGTTGACCATCGCCCCGCCGACCCGCAGCAGGCCGAGGTAGGCGTCGACCGGCAGCTTCGCCGACACGGTGTTGAGGATCAGGTCGAAGCGGCCGCGCAGCACGTCGAAGGTCGACTCGTCGCTGGTCGCGTAGTAGTCGGTGGCGCCGAGCCGCTTGCCGTCCTCCTGCTTCTTGAGGCTCTGGCTCAGCACCGTCACCTCGGCGCCCATCGCGACGGCCAGCTTGACGGCCATGTGGCCGAGGCCGCCGAGGCCCACGACCGCGACCTTCTTGCCCGGGCCCGCGCCCCACTGGCGCAGCGGCGAGTACGTCGTGATGCCCGCGCAGAGCAGGGGAGCCGCGACGTCGAGCTCGATGCCCTCCGGGATGCGGCACACGAAGGCGTCCTTCACCACGATCTGGCGGCTGTAGCCGCCGTAGGTGTTCTCCCCGTCGAAGCCCACGCCGTTGTAGGTCTGGACGTTGCCCTTGACGCAGAACTGCTCGGTTCCGGCCCGGCAGTACTCGCACTCGCCACACGAGTCGACCATGCAGCCGACGCCGACCCGGTCACCGACCTGGTACTTGGTCACGTTCGAGCCGACCGCGGCGACCACGCCGGCGATCTCGTGGCCGGGAACCATGGGGAAGATGGCGGTGCCCCAGTCCTCGCGCGCCTGATGGATGTCGCTGTGGCAGATGCCCGCGTAGGCGATGTCGATCAGTACGTCGTCAGGGCGCAGGTCGCGCCGCTGGATCGTGGTCTGCTCGAGCGGGGCACCGGGTGCCGGTGCGGCGATGGCGTGCGTCGTCGTGCTCATCAGACCTCCTGGGATGATGGATCGCGAGCCCCGATGTAAGGGGCCTCTCACGGTTCGACGTAAGAGGGCTCTTACTTATTCCGACCGAGAGATGTGATCCAGGCCATGGGCGACAAGTACCACCACGGCAACCTGCGCGCCGAGCTCGTGCGCGTCTCCCTGGACCTGATCGCCGAGCAGGGCCTCGGGGCATTCTCGGTCGCGGAGGTCGCCCGGCGCGCCAAGGTCAGCCCCGGCGCGCCATACCGGCACTTCCCCGAGCGCGAGAGCCTGCTCGCCGCCGTCGCGGCCACCGTCGCCAGCCAGCTCGCCGACCGGGTCCGGGCCGCCGCCGAAGGCCTGTCCGACCCCGCGGACGCGCTCGCCGCGGCCTGCGGCGCCTACACCGGGTACCTCATCGAACGGCGCGCGGGCATGAACGTCGTCTACGCCGACGGGCTGCAGGGCCGCGAGGACACCGAGCTGCACGAGCAGACCCGCCGCATGAGCGACCAGTTCCTGATGCTGTGCCTCACCGTGTCCGATCACCCCGAGAACGCCCTCGAGCTCATGGAGCAGCTGTTCACCCAGGCGCACGGTTACGGCATGTTCTGGCTCGACGGCGTCTTCGCCCGCCACGGCTACACCCCAGAGCAGGTGGTGCGCAAGTCCGTCACCGCCGCGCGCATCGCCATCGAAGGGCACCGGCACGCCACCCCAGGCGAATGACGGGGGCTCACCGTCGCATCGTGGCCAGCGCGCTGACGAGCTCCGACACGGCGTGGATCGACACCGCGGGCGCCGGACCGTGCGGATCGAGCTGGTGGCCGGGCCGGACGATGCGCACGGTGGGGATTCCCGCCTCGAGCGCGCCCCGCACGTCGCGGGCCGACGCCGCGACGTGGACGAGGTCGTCACCGAGGAGGTCGCGGGCGCGCAGGTAGATCGCGGGATCGGGCTTGTAGGCGCCGAGCTGCTGTGAGGTGAGCACCAGGCCCGGTTCCACGAGCGGGTAGGCGAGCGTGGCGGCGGCGAGGTCGTCGTCGACGTTCGAGAGGATCCCGAGCCGGGCGTGCTCCGCGACGGCGGACAACCCGCCGGGGACGTCCGGCCACAGCGGCCAGTCGCCGACGCCGTCCTGGACGCGGGTGATGTCGGCGTCGGCGTCCGCGGTCAGGCCGAGCGCCGTGTACGTGTCGGCGAGGGCGTGCAGGGAGATCTCCCGGAAGGTGGTCCAGCCGGCGGTGGTGTCGACGCGCTGCTGGGCTCGTTTGTTGCGCCGATCCCACTGGTCGTAGAGCTCCGCCCCGGTGAAGGGCCAGCCGCGTTCCGCCGCGATCCGGGCGAAAACGGCCGAACCGCCCCGGCGCGAATCGGTCAGCGCGCTGAACAGGTCGAACGTCACGATCACGGCCGCCTCCGATCCTCCCCGGCCCCGGGGTGTTGATCCACAGGTAACAGCGGCAACAGCGCTGTTACCAGGCATCGGCCGATTTCATGCAAGTATCTATACATCTTCGCCTCTCCCACGTAGATTTCCGGGGACTCAAGCCTGATTCGCTCAACACCGGGCGTCACAGGGCGTCATTCACGAGGGACCCAACGTGCACGAACTCAGTGACCTGGACCGCCGCATCGTCGCGGCCCTGCAGCTCGACGGGCGCAGCTCGTGGTCCGAGGTCGCCCGGCTCGCGGGCACCACGGAGAGCACGGCGTCCCGGCGCGGCGGCAGGCTGCTCGAGGACGGGACGGTGCGGGTCATCGGCGTCGCCGATCCGCTGATCTGCGGTCTCGGCCAGCCGGTGCTCGTCCAGCTGGGCTGCGCACCGGGCTCGGTGAGGCAGGTCATCGACGTGCTCGCCGCCAGGCCCGACACCCGGTTCCTCACCCTTAGCACCGGGACATGGGACGTCATCACCGAGATCATCGTGCCGTCGCAGCGCCAGCTGACCAGCGCGCTCGTGGACGATCTCGGCGCGCTGCCGGGTGTGCACAGCTCGTCGTCGGCACTGATCACCAAGACGTTCACCATGCGGCACGACTGGAGCAGGCGGCTGCTCGGCGACGCGGTGCAGCGGCCGCCGGTGCGGCCGAGCCCCCCGGCCCGCATCACCCTCGACGAGAACGACCGGCATCTGCTCGCCGCGCTGGCCGACGACGGCAGGCGCCCGTACCGCGACGTCGCCAAACACCTCACGCTCGGCGAGACCGGGGTGCGCAGGCGGGTGGAGCGGCTGGTCGCCGCGCGCGCACTGGTGTTCAGCACGCTGGTGACCCCGGCCGCGCTCGGCTTCCACGTGGAGCTGCTGGCGTGGCTCAAGGTCGACCTCGGCAGGCTCGACGAGATCGCGCACCTGCTCGCGGGACGCCCCGAGGTCCGGTACGTCTCGGCCACCGCGGGCTCCGCCGACCTGGTGTGCGAGGTGATCCTGCCCGACGCCTCGGACATCTACGCGTTCACCACCCGGGTCCTTGGCGCGCTGCCCGGCGTGCGCTCTGTCGACATCGGACTGGAGCTGGAGAACCACAAGCGTGCCTACCGGCCGTTCCACCTCGCCGGGTAGCCCCCTCACACCACACGGAGAGCCCATGCGCCTGACCTACCTGCTGCCCGCCCCGATGCACGTGACAGCGCTCGGCGAGTCCGAGATGCGCCGCCGCGCCGGCCTGCTCGGCGAGTGGTCCGGTCCCGGCACCGAGGTCACCGTCGCCGCGGTGGACCGGGGACCGGCGTCGATCGAGTCCGCCTTCGAGGAGTACCTCGCGATCCCGGCCATGGGCACGGGGTTGCGTGCCGCGGAACGGTCCGGGGCCGACGCGACGATCCTGGGCTGCTTCGGCGACCCCGGCCTGGACGGGCTGCGCGAGATCGCCACCAAGCCCGTGGTCGGCCCCGCCGCGGCGGCCATGGCGCTGGCCGTGACGCTCGGCCACCGGTTCTCGGTCGTCACCGTCACCGCGGGCGTCCGGCCGCTGCTGCGCCGCATCGCCTGGGAGACCGGAGTGCTCCCGGCACTGCACGAGGTGCGCTCGGTCGAGCTGTCGGTGCTGGCCGTCAACACCGATCACGACGCCGCGTACGCGGCGCTGCGTGGCGAGTGCGAGGCGGCGCTCGCCGACGGCACGGCCGACACCCTCGTGCTCGGCTGCATGAGCATGGGCTTTCTCGGTGCGGCCGAACGGCTCACCGCGGAACTGGGCGTGCCGGTGGTCAACCCCGTCCGCGCGGCGCTGCACCACGCGCAGGCCCTGCACCGCATGGGCCTGTGCCACAGCCGTCGCGCCTACCCCGTGCCCACCGCGATCGCCAGTGGCGCCGAGGACGCCCCCCTCCTGCACCACGCATCCGGCCCGATGGAGGTCACGCCGTGAAAGGGATGCTGACGGTCACCGGCGTGCTGGCCGCCGTGATGCTGGCCGCGCCGGCACCGACCGCCGCGGCCCAGGAGGCCGCCGACCCGGTGCTCGCACACGCCGACATCGCGATCACCCTCGAGGACTCCGGCGAGGACCGGGTGCGCGCCACCTACCGGCTCAGCGAGCCGACCACCGCGCCGGTGCCGGTGCGGCTGCTGGTCGCGCCGCGCGCGGGCACCGAGGTCACCGAGCTGAGCGCGGTCTCCGGCATCACCGGCATCGGTCCGGTGCGCGGTATCCGCGCGGACGCGACGCTGCCCGCGGGCACCACGGAGTACACGGTGGAGCAACGGATCCGGCGCACCGGTGAGGCGCGGGGCGTGCCGCTCGCCATCCCCGACATCGCCGCCGACCGGAGCCTGCGGGTGGCGATCGCCGTGACGCTTCCCGAAGGCCAGCGTCTCGTCGGCGACAGCATGCCGGTCTTCGAGCAGCAGCACCAGGACGGCGACCGGATGGTGCTGCGGCACGACACCCGGTCGCTGCCCTCGACGGTGGTCGCCGAGTACGGGACGACCTCGTCGGCCTCGCTCGGCACCGTGGCGTCCTACACCGGCCTGGTGCTCATCGTCGGTGTCGTGGCCCTCTGGCTGGTCACCTCTCTCCGGAAGGAGCGTCCCCGCGCATGATCACCCCGTTCGGACTTCCCTTCGACACGGCCGTGCTCGCCGGTCTCGTCCTGACCGTACTGTCCATTGTGCTCGCCGGGCGGAAGGATCGCTCGGAGTCAGGGCCGGAAAGCGGTGAGCAGCCGTGAACTTCCAGACCATGTTCCTGCTGCTGCTCGGCGGCTTCCTCATCGTGCTCGTCTTCGAGGGCTGGCGGTCGTACAAGAGCAACCGCGGCGAGGAGGACTACTTCGTGGCCGGCCGCAAGGTCGGCGCGTGGACGGGTGGCGCGAGCATCGCCGCGACCCAGATGAGCGCGGGAACCTTCGTGGGCACCGTCGGAATCCACTACCTCACCGGTGCCTCGTTCATGTGGGGCTGGGCTGGCATCTGGGTGGCGTTCCTCATCGCCGCCTACGTCATCGCGCCCCGGCTGCGCCGTTACGCGCACGAGCGCAACGCGCTGACGTTCCCCGACTTCATCGCCGACCGCTTCGGCGGCAAGGTTCCGCGCGCGGTCATCTCGGTGCTGCTGGTGCTGTCGTACCTGGTGTTCATGTCGGCGCAGTACCAGGCGGGCGGGGTGATCCTGGAGGCCGCGTTCGGGATTCCCTTCTTCTGGGGCGCGGTGATCCTGATGGTCCTCGTCGTCGCCTACACGGTGATCGGCGGCATGACGGCGGTCATCCGCACCGACTTCCTGCAGCAGGTCGCGATGGCGCTCGGCGTGGTGATCGGGCTGCCGTTGCTGATCAGCCACGCCGGCGGGCTCTCTTCGCTGGCGCAGTCGCTGCCGGAGATCGCGCCGGACTTCGTCGGCTGGGGCTTCGGCTGGTCGGAGATCAGCGGCTTCTGGCTGGGCTTCGGGTTCGCCGCGCTCTGCGCGCCCTACCTGTTGCTGCGCTTCTACGCGATGCCCGACGACCGCACGTGCCGCCGTGCGTCCGGCGTCGCGCTGTTCTTCGTGCTGCTGACCGGCATCTGCATCGGCGTCGCCGGCATGGTGATGCGGGTGCTCTACCCGAACCTGTCGGTGTCGGACGCGGCGTCCACCATCATGGCCTCCGAGGTGCTTCCGCCGTTCGTCGGCGCGCTGCTGCTGACGGCGATCATCATGGCGGTACTGAGCACAGTGGACTCGGTGCTGCTGGTGGCGGGTCCGGCGATCTCGCACGACCTCTACGCGTCGCTGATCCGGCCGGACAGCACGGAACGCACCCGCACCCGCGTCAACCGGTGGGCGACGCTCGTGATCGGCACCCTGCCGGTGCTGCTCACGCTGCAGGAGCTGGACATCGTTCAGTTCGTGGTGCTCAGCTACGCCGCGCTGCTCGGCAGCACGATCACCGCACCCGTGCTGCTGGGCCTGTACTGGCGGCGGGCGACCAAGGTCGGCGCGGTGTGCTCGATGATCGCTGGCTTCGGCGTGTGCCTGCTGTGGTACGTGCTCGACGGCCCGATGGTGGAGCCCGTCGTGCCCGGGGTGCTGGCCGGGTTCGCCGGGATGATCATCGGCTCGCTGTTCAGCCGCCCGATGCCACCGGAGGACCTGACGGTGTTCTTCGCCCCGCGCACCCCGCCGGCCACCTCCGCGACCGAACCCGCCCCCGCCACCGGATGAGACCACCGCAGAGAAAGGAAAGAGTGCCGACATGACACAGAAGACCGGTGCGCAGCCGTTGCGTTACCAGGGTTACCGCTCGTTCGACGCGCTCGAGCCCGGCGAGGACTACGTCGAGTTCGCGCTGGCCAAGGAAATCGGCAGGGTGCCCTCCCGAGGGCCGGAGCTGACCGACGTGCAGCGGGCGCGGGTGGACAAGCTGCTCGCCGACAACACGGTGATCTCGCTGCACGACCACACCAGCGTCTTCCCCGACGACATCTCCGAAACCTTCGACTACAACCGGACCGGCCGCCACCACACCGGCTACGAGGGACTCTCGCTGTCCGGCATCGACGCTGTCTTCGAGAACTTCATGGACGGCACCTGCTGCATCACCTCCCAGATGGGGTGGAAGTGGGAGGACGTCCTGGTCGACCTCGGGATGCGCTATTCGGACATCGCCAAGCAGGACTTCGTGATCCGCGCCGAGCGCGTCTCCGACATCTCGAACGCCCGCGCGAACGGGCAGATCGCACTGGTGCCCGCGCTGGAGGCGTCGACCCCGATCCAGAACGAGGTCGACCGGATCGACGTGCTGTACGGTTTCGGGGTCCGGCAGATGGGCATCGCCTACAGCGAGTCGAACACGCTCGGCTCCGGACTGCGCGAGCGGCACGACGGCGGACTGACCTACTTCGGCGAGAAGGCGGTGCGCCGGATGAACAAGCTGGGCATCGCCATCGACGTCTCGCACTCCGGTGACCGCACGAGCATGGACACCATCAAGGCATCCGAGAAGCCGATCTTCATCACGCACGCGGGCGCGCGCTCGGTGTGGCCGACGAAGCGGATGAAGCCGGACGACGTCATCATCGCCTGCGCGGAGCGGGGCGGGGTGATCGGCATCGAGGCCGCACCGCACACCACGATGAGCCCCAATCACCCCGCCCACAACCTCGACGCCTTCATGGAGCACTTCACCTACTGCGTCGAGCTGGTGGGCATCGACCACGTGGCGTTCGGCCCGGACACGCTCTTCGGCGACCACGTGGGGCTGCACGACACGTTCGCGAGGCACCTGTCGATCTCGGCCGCGCACGACGGCCCCGAGTTCACCAAGGTCGAGTACGTGGACGGCATCGAGAACCCGGCCGAGGAGTTCCACCACATCACCGGGTGGCTCGTCGCCCACGACTACTCCGACGACGAGATCGGCAAGGTCCTCGGCGGCAACATCCTGCGGGTGCTCGACCAGGTGTGGTGACCGCTCACGGCCTGCGGCCCCGCACCGAGAACGGTGCGGGGCCGCGGGCTGGGTCGGGAAGTCCCTCGGTCCGGTGTCAGGGACCGGGCTCGAGGCCGTCGTGGTCCCGGACACCTGCCGGATCAGGCCGTCCAGACGATCGGGTCGTCGGAGTACTCCTCTGAGTCACCGAACTCGGCGCCGGTCACGGCCACGCCCTCCTGGGCCGCCTGCAGGGTGCACGATTCGAACGTGGCACCCGCGGCGGTGAAGGTGTCGTCGGCGTTGGTGCTCTCGCACTTGCCCTCGACGTCACCGGTGATCACCACGCCGGTGCCCCGGCCGTCCTCGCCGAGCGCCCGCAGACGTACCGAGCTGTAGGAGAGGTCGGTGCCGCCGACGTTCTCGACCTTGATCCTGATGAAGTAGGGAACAAGACCGTTCGCGCGATCTCCGAACGCCGCGAGGTCGGCGGGATCGCCCTTGTCGATCGCCGTGACGGTGATCGCGATCGTTCCGCTCTTTTCGGTTCCGTAGGTGAACGGAATGGTCGCGGTCTCACCCACCTTGAGCTCCGTCCCGGGTGGAGTGACCTCCGCCGGGGCGGCCTCGTCGGCGGCGGGTGAGGAGCTCTCGGTCTCGCTGGCAGGGGACTGCTCGGACGACGAGGAGGCTGGCGTTTCGGCGGCCGCCGCGTCGCCGGCCGTGTCCTCCTCGCCGCCGCACGCGGCGAGGGCGAGTCCAAGTGTGGCCGCAACGGCCGCGATCGCGATACGTGGTCTGCGCATAGGTTCTTGCCTTTTGGTCGGCACCGGTGTCGGTGATCGTCTTTGTCGGTTTTGGGACGTTCGGTTCCATCGGTGCGTTCCGGCTTTTTATGTGACGAACTCCTCTATGGATGCTCAGACCGTGGTCGCGACCATCGCCACGACGACGATGGCGAGCAGTCCCACGTAAGTCCACGCGTACACGTGGTCGGGGATGCGCGGCGGCCGCCGGCGCAGTGCCACGATCACCGGCAGGGCGCCGACGAGCAGGGCAGCCGCCGCGCCGACGTCGACGGCGCCGACGAGCGCGACACCCCCTTCGCCGCCGATGGCGGCGTGCTGGGCGAGGAACACCACGAGCGCGGGTGTGGCGATCGCGAGGGTCAGCGGGTTGGCGAGCGACGTCGCGACCCGCATCGGGTGGCCGGCGCGACGCAGCAACGGAACGGTCAGCACGCTGCCGCCGACACCGAGGAACGACGCCACCGCTCCGATCGGCAGCCCGGCGCCGGTCGCGAGCGCCGCCTGGCCAGGCGCCGCTTCGGCGCGGGCGGCCCGGCGCAGGAAACCCGGCCGGGCGAGGACGTCGACGATCGTGCCCGTGACGTAGCCGACGAAGCCCCAGGTGATCAGCGCCGACGGTGCGAAGCGCGCGGCGACGGCACCCGCGGCCCCGCCGAGGGCGAGCAGCCCGACGAGCCCGGCCCTGCCCCGGAGCAGCCCGAGCACGCCCCGGTCGGTCGCGGCCGTGGCGACCAGCGCGTTGACGACCATGACGACGCTCGACGTCGCGACGGCGACGTGCGCCGCGTCCGCGCCGAGCGCCGCGTCCACCCCGACGATCACGGGCACCGTCACGAAACCGCCGCCGAAGCCGAACAGCACGGTCGTGGTTCCGGTGAGGATCCCGACGCCGAACAACAGGAGAGCCACGTCCACGGGGGTTCATTCCAGCCGGTCGTCCGCTGGCCGACAATCGATGATCCGCCAGGTTCCTTCGAGACCCGGCCAGTATGCTCGCCGGGTGCGGAACGTGCCCTACGAGCGATACGACCGGGTGCCGCGCGACGTGCTGCCGATCGGCACCGACTACGAACCCGGCCACCTGCTGGAGTGGCACACCCACCGCAGGGCGCAGTTCCTCTACAGCGCCACGGGCAGCATGATCGCCGAGACCGACGACGGCACGTGGACGGTCCCGAGCGAGCGCGCCGTGCTGATCCCCGCGGGGACCCGGCACCGCATCCGGATGCTGGGCGCGAGCACCCGCAGCCTCTACCTCGAGCCCACCGCGGTGCCGTGGTGGCCCGCCGCGTGCACGGTCGTCGACGTCACGCCGCTGTTGCGGGAGCTGTTGCTCGTGGCCGTCGACTTCGGACCCGACTACGACCTCGCCGGCCGCGAGGGCGCGGTCGCGAGCCTGCTGCTCTTCGAGATCGCGGCGCTGACTCCGCTGCCGCTGCACGTCAGACTGCCGGCGGACCCGCGGCTCGCCGCGTTGTGCCGGGACTACCTCGCCCATCCGGAGCCGGGGGTCACGAACGCGGACTGGGCTCGGCGGCTGGCGCTCAGCGAACGCGGGCTCGTGCGCCGCTTCCGCGCCGAGCTCGGCTCGAGTCCCTCGGCATGGCGCGTTCGGGCCCGGCTCATCGCGGCCGTGCCACTGTTGCGCGAGCACGCGATCTCCCGCGTCGCGGGAGACCTCGGCTACGCCTCCCCGGCCGCCTTCACCGCGGCGTTCACCCGGACCTTCGGCGTGCCGCCCTCGGCGCTGCGCGGGACGTGAGCGACAGGGCGGTGGACGGCCGCGGGTTTTCTGGTGCAGTGTGGGCGAATGGCGAGCACTTCAGGGCGGGTGGCCGTGCTGGCGCTGCACTGGCAGGTCAACGTGATCAAGCCGGAGGGCTTCTTCGGAGGGATGCTGAGCGAACCGGTGGCCCGCAGCGGCGTGGTCGAGCGCGCGGCGTCCTTTCACCGCTCGGCCGGGGTGCCGGTCTTCTTCACCCGGTTCACGATCCCCGAGGGCGAGGGCGGGCTGGTGCGCAACACCGGCTTCATGCGGGCGGTCGGTGAGGCGCAGGAGGCGTTCCGGCCGGACGCGCCCGGCTCGCAGCTCATTCCCGAGATGGCCGAAGGCGCGCAGACCGTCGACAACCAGAAGCTGTCCGGTCTCGCCGGCACTGAACTCGCCGACCTGCTGACCGGGCGTGGCGTCGACACGCTGTTCGTCACCGGCGTGGCCACCAACCTCACCGTCGAGCAGACGGCGCGTCACGGCACCGACCTCGGGTTCACCGTGCACGTGGTGAGCGACTGCGTGGCCGCTGCCGACGAGGCCGTGCACACGGCTTCGCTGGCGAACCTCGAACTCACCACCGCCGGGTCCCTCACCGCCGACGAGGCGTTGGAGCGGCTGCGGACCGAAACACGCTCCGGCGCCTGAAAGGCCGGCCGACCCGGTCGGGAACGGCCGGTCGGTTCTCGACGCGGACCGTGTCGCGCTGGCGTGACCTCGCCGTCGTCGCCGTTCACCGTTGTCCACATAGGAACCGGGGCCGGGCGGGATGGTGGCGGAGCGCGTCACGACGGGCCACGTACCCTGCGCCCGCCCGTACCCGGACCGCCGCCATCCAGCGGCGACCGACAACTCCGAGGGGATCGACGTCAGCAGGTTCGTCCGCGCGGCCGAGTTCGACCCGATCGACGTCTGGGGCCCGCGCTCGAGGACGGCCGAACGTCGTCCTCGAGACGGTCGACCTGCTGGGGAGGCACCAGGCGCCGGTCACCGACCCGGAGCGCCGGACCCCTGGCTGCCGCTGGACGCGCTGGACCTCTCGCGGGAACCGCTGCCTGCCGTTCCCGGGTTAGCGCTGGGGGAGGTTCTCCCACAGGCCCACGACGTTGCCCTCGGTGTCGGTGAAGTAGGCGTAGAAGCCCATCTGCGGAATCTCGGTGCGGCCGACCAGCTTCGCGCCGCCGAGCTGCTCGACCTTGTCCAGCGCCGCGTCGATGCTCGCCACATCGACCGTGATCACCGGGCTCTTCGGAGCGGCGTCCTTGCGGTCGAACATGCCACCGTTGATGAACCCTGGCTCCGTCGGCATGCCCTGCTCCGAGGTCGGTCCGGTGGTCACGCCGGTGTAGCCCATGCCGGGGAACTCGGTGAGGCTCCAGCCGAACACCTCGCGGTAGAAGCCGCGGGCCCGCTCGCCGTCGTCGTAGGGGATCTCGAAATGAACGATCCGGTTGCTCATCGTCGTCTCCTGCCTTCGGCCGGTACAAGGGGCACCGACGTTAGGCCCCGGGCCCTGGCGACGAACAGAGCACTTAGTCCCCATCGGCTCCCGGAGCCGTGGCGCCGGCGGGCAGGCCGCCGAAGCCGATCTCGTTGCCGTCCGGATCGCGGTAGATCACCTTGCGCACGCCGTTGTCGTACGTCTCGGTGGTGGCGGCCTCGATACCCCTGGTGGCGATACCCTCGACCCGCGCATCGAGATCGTCGACGAAACCGTCTGCACGGCGTTGCCCGCGCGCTCGGGCAGCACGTCGATGTAGAAGTACCGGTGCTCGGCGAGCTCCCACACAGCCTCGGTGTCGTCCGGCAGGAACGCGGGTTCGGAGCCCAACAGCCGCTCGTACCAGGCGAGCGCACGCTGGTAGTCGCTCACGGGAAGACCGGCGAAGAGGTCGAGTGTCATGCGCTCACGCTAGTGCCCGCCCTCGTCCTCGGCCGCCGCGGCGGATCCTGGCTTGCCGGTTAGCGTGCCATGGACTCGAGGAACTCCTGTGTTTCCGGGTCGGTGGAGTACACGCACACGCCTTGCATCCCTCGAGTGAGCAACACCTTGTAGGTGTTGCGGATCAGCGCGGCGAACTGCCGGTCGTCGGCGCGCTTCACCTGTGGGTCGCGCGATTCAGACTTGACGGCGACCCAGCGGTCCGTTCGCCATACGAAGTCGGGGCCGAAGATCACGCCCGCCCAGTCGTACTCGAAGCCCTGTGCCGTGTACACGCAACCGACCTGTCCGAAGCCGCGTTCGTCGGAGGCCCAGTAGTGCGATTCCGGTGCGTCCGGAACGCGCTGTTGCGGCTTGGCGTTCCACGGGCGCGCCCAGTCACCGATGCGCACGTCCAGGACCAGTTGCCTGCCGTCCCCGGTCCGCACCGGGTCGCTCCACGGCCAGCAGTACCCGGCCGCCAGTCGGGCCGTGCCGCTGCGCTCCGCGCGCTGGTGCAGCAGCCACGACTCCAGCGCCGCCGGGTTGACAGCGCTGTTGACCCGGAAATCGTCGTCCAGGCCGGCCGCGATCTCGCTCCACGACACCGGCGGCTGCTCGGCGATACCGAGAAGCCGTGCGACCCACTCGTCGTAGGCGGCCGAGCCGCCACAGCGGAACTGTCCGGAGAGGTGGACCACCTCGACCTCGCAGCCCACGGCACGGGCGGCTGCGGCGATCTCTTCTTCGGAGCCCAGCTCACCGGGTCGCACCGTCTGATGCTCATCGAGGAGGAACACCGGCGTCCACGCCACCTCGATCAGCTCGTCGACCTGGGGTCGCGCGCGTTCCCGGAGCTCACGTTTCGTGTACCGGTTCACACTCTGCTCGCGGATTCGGTGCGCCTCGTCGCAAACGATCACGTCGAGGGCACGCGGTTCGGCGTCGATGTAGTTGTGGAAGAACTTGAACAGCGCTTGCACCCTGCTGTTCCGACTGCCCGCGATCTTGCGCAGCGTGCGCGTGAACGAGCCTGAGCCCGTCGCATGGTGGACCTTCAGCCCGCGACGGGCGAGGTCTCCAAGAAGGCTCAGCGCGATGACGCTTTTGCCGGAGCCGGGGCCGCCGAGCACGATCACGACGGTGCGGGTGTTGGCCCGGCGTGCCCTTTCCACGGCGTTGAGCACCGTACGGTAAGCGACCTGTTGTTCATCGAGCAACACGAACTGCTCGCGTTCGCGGATCTCCTTCGCCGCCAGGTCCAGCAGCGGCTTGGCCGGCGCGTGCCGGAAGTTCAGGAACATCTCGGCCGCGTCGCGAGCGGCGTCGCGCTCGCCGTCGGGATCGAGCAGACCGCGCAGGTGTTCGACGAACGCTGCTCTGTCGTCGAGTGTGAAAAGCCGGCCGAACGGAGTTGGCTCGTACTGCAGCAGTGTCGCGATGCCGGAGTTGCGCGCGTTGTGCAGGTACGCCACACCGTGCACGGCGTTCGGTCGATCGGCCAGGGCCGGTGTCTCGTCCACCAGGTACTCGCAATAGCGCCGCACCTGTTCGACCGGGTGTAACACCGGCTGACCGTAGCCCACGAGGTGCACCAGTTCCGCGGTTTCCAGTTCCGCCCGCGACCACTGTTTCAGTTCGACGAGCACGTAGGTCGCCTCGCCGGTGCGGGGATGGCTGCCGCACAGCACCGCGTCGACCCGCTTCGGGCTATGTGGAAGTTTGTGCTCGAGCAGAACCTCCACATGACCGAGGTCGGCGTCGGCGAGATCGTTGAGGAGGATCGGGAGGCTTCGTGCCCACGAGGTCACCTCACCGTGCCCCACCCGGTGCTCCAACTGGAACCTGGCCTGTTCGTGCAGGCGCTGGTGTAGTTGTCCCGCCTGTGCCTCGACGAGCAGGTCGGAAACCTTCCCCCGGATGAGCGCCACTTAAGTCTTCCCCCAACAGGCACGCAGGTATCCACGTGCGGATTGGGGGCAGCGACGAAGTGTTGCTTCGGTGCCCGTCGGACCGCGAGGACCAGATTAATGGATCAAGCCGGCGCGCTCTGGGCCGTGGCGACCGCGTGTCGAGAGAAGGGCGAACCGCCTAGCGCAGATCCGCGACCCCGCCGTAGTCGGCGGTGCGGACCTCGCCCGTGGTCTCGTACTCGAGCAGCAGCAGGCCCTCCGGTGTGGCTTCGTGCCGGATGAGGCGGAAGCCCGTCGCCGACGTGGGGTGGTTCAGCAGTCGGCGCCCCGTTCCGAGCACGACCGGCGCCACCGCGAGGCGCAGGGTGTCGACGAGGCCCGCGGAGAGCAGCGCGTTGCCGAGCCGGGCGCTGCCGTGGATCTGCAGCTCGCCGCCCGGAGTGTCCTTCAGCTCGCGGACGGCTTTCGCGGCGTCGCCGCGAAGGACGGTGGTCGGCCGCCAGTGCCCCGCCGTGAGAGTGTTCGTCACGACGTACTTCGGCAGCGAGTTCATCCGTTTCGTGTACGGGTCCGCGGGATCGGTGATGCGGGGCCAGTCGCGCGCGAACGCCTCGTACGTGCGGCGGCCGAGCAGCAGCCCGTCGGCGAGGTCGAGCCATTCGGACGTGCGTTCCACGAACGCCTTGTCCAGGTACGGCACGAGCCAGCCGCCGCTGCCGAACCCGTCGCTCGGGTCCTCGGCGGCTGAGCCAGGGCCCTGGCTCACCCCGTCCAGGGTGACGAACTCCGTCAGTGCGATCTTCACGGCGCACGCTCCACGAACCGGGCGAGCTGGTCGGCGACGGTGCCCCAGCCGTCGGCGAAGCCCAGTTCGGCGTGGCGGTCCCTGGCGGCAGGGTCGCCGTGGCGCACGACGATCCGGTAGTCGGTGCCGTCGGCGTGGTCGCGCAGCGTGATCTCGGCGGTCATCGCGACGGGCTCGGGGTTCGCAGGCCGCCACGCGGAGTCCACGCTGTTGGTGAACACGATGCGTTCGAACTCGTCCACCAGCAGGAAGCACGCGTCGACGTGCGGGACGAACATGTCGCCGTCGTCGCTGATCCGGGTCACGAACGCGCCGCCGGGGCGGACCTCCAGCCGGTCGACCCGGCACAGGGTCGGGGCGGGCACCCACCACTGCGCGAGACTGCCGGGATCGGTCCACGCTGCCCAGACCACCTTGCGGGGTGCGCGGATGACCCGTTCGATGCTGAGGTCGAGCTCGGGGTTCATGACGTCCTCTTCTCCATGGAATGCGTCGAATCGGTGACGAACTGCTCCAGCCGGTCGGTGCGCTCCTCCCAGAGGCGCCGCTGCCGCGCCAGCCAGTCCTCGACGACCGTGAACCGCTCCCGGTTGAGCGTGCAGGTGCGCACGCGACCGGACTTCGCCGTGTGGATCAGCCCGTTCGTCTCCAGAACCCGCACGTGCTTCATGAACGAGGGGAGCGTCATCGTCGCCTCACGCGCCAGTTCGCCGACGCTCGCCGGACCGTGCCCGAGCCGGTGGATCACGGCCCGTCTGGTCGGGTCGGCGAGTGCGAGGAAAAGGCCGTCGAGGTCGGCCAAACACTGTGCCACGAGGCTAAGTATCCGCGCGCACAACACTTAGCGCAAGAGCTAAGTATCAGGCCAAGCCCCGCCACCTGCCCCCAAGGCCACCTTTGCTGCGCTCAACGCAACAAAGGTGGCCTTGGGGGCCGGTGGCGCTACTCCGGATGGGCGAGCTTGGTCAGCATCGCGCGGAGGGCGCCCTGCTCGTCGGGGGGCAGGTCGGCGAGCAGCTCGATCTCCATCTTCCGGATGTCGGCCTTCGCGGCGGCGTGGCGGGCTTCGCCTTCCGGGGTCAGCCGGACGGTCTGTGCGCGACGGTCGGCCGGATCCCGTTCGCGGACGATCAGCCCGTCGTGCTCGAGCTCGTCGAGGAGCGCGATCAGCCGGGTCTTGTCGTAGCCGATCGCCTTGGCCAGCGCGAGCTGGGAGGTCGCGGGTTGCTCGGCGAGGCTCGTCAGCGTGGCGTAGGCCCACATGGAGAGTCCGTGTGCGCGCAGCAGCGGGTGCTCCGCGTCCATCAGCCGTCGCATGATGCGCGCGAGCAGCGCGCCGAGGTCCTCGTCTTCCACAACGGGGATCGTAGAGTGACAAATTGATACGCAGATGCGTACGATACGCGCATGCATACTATTTCATCCCGTGCCGAGACCGCGACCGTCTCCATCAAGGCACCGACGAAAACCGTCCTCGACCTCGTCGCCGACCCGCAACAGCTGCCTCGCTGGGCTCCCGGCGTCGCGAAGGCCGTCCGCCCCGAGGGCGACGAATGGGTGCTCGTCAACGGCGACACCGAGTTCCGGATCACCGTCCGCGTGTCGCGGGAGCACGGCACCGTGGACCTGCTTTCCGCGCAGGACCCCCGGCAGGGCGTGTTCACCCGGGTGCTGCCCAACGGTGAGGGCTCCGAGTACCAGTTCACGATGCTCTTCCCCGCCGACGCGCCGGACACGGCGGTCGCCGAGCAGATGTCGACCGTCCGCGAGGAGCTGCGGACAGTGCGCAAACTGTGCGAGGAGCAGGCGGCGCTCGGCTGACACCGGCCCAGGGCAGGCACCGCCATGCCCAGCGGCCGCATCGCGCACGAGCTGGATCAGCGCCGCCGCGCGGTTTCCACAGTGAACACGGACTCGCGCGGGTGGCTCAGTTGCCCGCCGCCTGACGGAGGCTAACCGCCCCGGCCCACACGGTTGGTGACCGCGAGCAGCCAGAGCAGGTACGGTGCGCCGACGATCGCGGTGACGACGCCGACGGGGAACTGCACCGAGGCGAACGCGTGCTGGGCGACGAGATCGGACACCGTCATCACCAGCGCGCCCACCAGCGCCGAGGGCACAAGCGCGATACCGGGGCCGCCCGCGAGCCTGCGGGCGATCGGGCCGGACACGAACGCCACGAAGGCGACCGGGCCCACGGCGGCCGTGGCGGCGGCCGCGAGGGCGACCGCGGTGACGATCAGTCCCATCCTGGCCCGTTCGAGCGGCACGCCGAGTGCCTGCGCGGTGTCGTCGCCGAGCTCCAGCGGCAGCAGCCAGCGGCCTGCCAGCAGCGCGAGCGGGACGATCAGCGCGAGACTGAGCCCGAGGATCTGCACGGTCGTCCACGTCTTGGCGTTGAGGCTGCCCGTGAGCCACACCAGCGCCTCGCGCGCGTCGTACACGTCGGCCCTCGTCAGGCAGTAGGACACGATGCTCGTCAGCATGGCGCCCATCGCCACGCCCACCAGCACCAGCCGGTAGCCGGTGACCCCCTTGCGCCAGGTGAGCACGTAGATCGCCGCGGCCGTGGCGAGCGCGCCCGCGAACGCGGCCAGCGACACCGCGAACCCGCGCAGCCCGATCAGCAGCAGGGCCACCACGGCGGCCGCGCTCGCGCCGCCGGTGATGCCGATGATGTCGGGGCTCGCCAGCGGATTGCGAACGAGGGACTGGAAGATCGCGCCGGACAGGCCGAGTGCCGCGCCGGCCAGCACCGCGACCAGCGCCCTGGGCAGCCGCAGTTCCCTGACGATGTAGGACATGCCGTCCCCGTCGCCGCCGAACAGCGCGCGCACGACGTCGGGCAGCGGGATCGTGACGTCGCCGAGCGACACCGACACGCAGAGGGCGAGGAACCCCGCCGCGGCGAGCATGAGCGACACCACCGTGGTGCGCGAACGCTTGCGCCTGCGGGTGCGGGCGACCGTCGGCGGCCGGGCGTCGAGAGACGTGGGCATCTAGAGCTCCGACAGCTTGCGGTAACGGACGAGCATGATCAGAAACGGCGAGCCGACCAGGGACAGCACGATGCCGACCTGCAGCTCGCCCGGTTGGGCCACCACCCGCCCGAGGACGTCGGCGGCCAGCACGAGGACGGGGCCGAGCAGCAGCGAGTACGGCAGGATCCAGCGGTAGTCGGGGCCGGTCACCAGCCGCGCGAGATGCGCCACGAACAGGCCGACGAACCAGATCGGGCCCGCGATCGCCGTCGCCGCGCCGCAGAGCACCACGGTCACGACGGCCGTCGCCCCGCGCGCCAGGCCAACCCGCTGTCCGAGCCCGCTCGCGACGTCATCGCCGAGGGAGAGCGCGTTGAGCGCCCTGCCGAGAAACAACGCGGCGACCACGCCGGCGACGACGAAGGGCGTGAGCGGGGCGACCAGGTCCCAGTCGCGGCCGGCGAGGGAGCCGACGGTCCAGAACCGGTGCTGGTCGAACGTGACCGAGTCGGTGAGCAGGACGGCGGTCGTCAGTGCCACGAGCGCGGCGCTGACCGCGGCGCCGGCGAGCGCGACCTTCACGGGTGTCGCGCCGCCGCGGCCGAGCGAGCCGACCACGTAGACGACGACCGCCACGAACAGCGCTCCGGCGAATGCGAACCACACGTAGCCGAGCGCGGTGGTGACGCCGAACAGCCCGATCGCGCACACCACCGCGAACGCGGCGCCCGCGTTGATCCCGAGCAGGCCGGGGTCCGCGAGCGGGTTGCGGGTGATGCCCTGCATGAGGACGCCCGCGAGGCCGAGTGCCGCGCCCACGAGCAACCCCGCGAGCGTCCGCACCGCCCGGTCCGCGATCACCTGGTGCTCGGCTATCCCCGCGTCGTAGGCGCGCAGCGCGTCGAGCGCGACGGAGAGCTCGATCGGCCGCGCGCCGACGACGACGCCGAGCACGGAGACGAGCAGCACCAGCACGGCGAGCCCGGCGAGGCCCGCCGCGAGGCGGTACGAGGCGGGTGCCCTCCGGCGTTGCCCGGTCGGCACCCGCGTCCGCTCTGTCACGCGCCTGGCTGGCCGGCGGCCTCGCGCAGGTGCGGCCGCAACTGGTCGAGCGCGTACGGGATCGACAGCGGCGTGGGCGTGTTGAGCCCCACCACCGTCGGGTAGTCGAGCACCGCCACCGTGCCCGGCAGCTGGTCGAAGCCGGGGATGTCGGCGAGGTCGCTCTCGTCGCCACCGTTGACGAGGAAGGCCAGCAGGTCGGAGCGCAGCAGGTCGGCCCGTTCGGTGCTCACGTTGAGCCTGGTCTGGCCTGTTCGCGTGCCCTCGTCCCGCACCGGCGGGTACAGCTTCATGCCCAGCTGCTGGAAGAACAGGCTCGAGCCGTCCTTCTCGCTGGCGACGATGTACATCGAGTCGCCCACGATGTACTGCGCGAGCGCGAACGTCTTGCCATCGAGCCCGGGCAGCTCCCGCGCCGTGGCCGACACGGCGTCGTCGACCGAGGTGACGAGTCGCTCGGCCTCGTCCGGCTTGTCGAGGATCTTTCCCGCCGTGCGGACCAGGTCCTGCCATGGCGTCACCTCGTCGGCGCTCGCCGGGCCCGCGATCGTCGGCACGCGCTCCGACAGCAGCCGGTACGTCTCCTCGTTGTTGATCGAGAACGAGCCGACCACCAGGTCGGGGTCCAGCGCCAGGATCTGCTCGACGGGCACGCCGTCGGTCAGGGAGAGCGCCTTGCTGTTCGCGGGCAGCTTCTGCCACGGCACGCCCGACTCCGGCATCAGGTCGTCGACCGTGTAGCCGACGGGCTCGACGCCCATCGCGAGCATCGTGTCGGTCCACTGCACGTCGATGGTGACGATCCGCTCGGGCACCGTGTCGATCGTCGTCGACCCGAACCGGTGCTCGACCGTCGCCGGATTCGCCAGCGCGCGGCCGCTGGCCTCAGTGCCGCCTTCGTCCGAACCGCAGCCCGCGATGGCCGCGACCGCCAGCGCGCCGGCCAGCACGGCGACGGAGCGTGACAGACGTCCTCGAAAGTTCATTAGGGCAGGTTAACCTAACTCGCCCCGTTGGCCGAGGTATCTTGTCCGGTCCGTAACCAGGGGCCGCGCGAGTCGTGCGCTCAGGGCGCCGAGTTGTGCACGTCCGCCGTGAGGGGAACGCACGACTCGCGCGGGTGCGTCAGGCCGAGAGGCCGAGCGTCAGCGAGGCCGCGGCGACCAGCAGGA
Source organism: Prauserella sp. PE36 (assembly GCF_003311655.1). Lineage (NCBI taxonomy): Bacteria > Bacillati > Actinomycetota > Actinomycetes > Pseudonocardiales > Pseudonocardiaceae > Prauserella > Prauserella sp. PE36. The sequence goes on from NZ_QEQT01000087.1 coordinate 67,440, forward strand.
AGGCGAGGGGGAAGCCGAGCGAGGCCGAGCGGTCACCGGCTCGCAGGTGCGTGAGCACCGCCCCGATGTAGAAGAGCACCAGCCCGGCCGCGGCCAGCAGGCCGATCACCGGCACGCCGAGGAGCCCCAGCAGCAGTCCCACCGCGCCGGCGCCCTTCAGCAGCGCGAGACCGGGCAACCACGACTCCGGCACCCCGACGGCGGCCGAGTTCCGGAGCACGAACCGGGCGCGGGCCAGATCGGCAACCACGATGAAGGCGTTGGCGGCGATGGCGAGCACCGTCACGGCGAGATAGGCGACGAACATGGCGCCTCAGCCGAACAGCTCGTAGGAGCCGAGCACGGTGACGGGGTGCGGCCCCGTCGGCTCCAGCGACCACTCGGGAATCAGCTGCTGGTACGCGCGGCACTCCGGGATGCCGGGCAACGGGTTGTCCACGCCCTCGTCGAGTTCCAGCAGGTTGAGAAAGGTGACGCCGTCGGCCAGCTTGCACGCGGCGAATCGGATACCGTGCGGGCGTGCCCGCCGGAGCGCGGCGACCATCGTGTCCATCGCCTCCTCGACTGCGGGCACGTCCGCCTCGCGGGTGGTGAACCGGACCAGCTGAACCGGCATGGTGTCCTCCTGTGTGTCCCGTTGCGGGGTTGGATCGCGTCATCCCTCTGACGAGAGGCGCACGAGGAAGGGGACACGATGCGCGACTGGGACGCGCTGGCCGAGCTGTTCGAGGGGCGGCGGGACTACCTGTGGGCGGTGGCCTACCGGATCCTGGGTTCGGCCACCGACGCGGAGGACGCCGTCCAGGAGACGTGGCTGCGACTTCAGCGCGCTGACCTCGGCGAGGTCGGCAACCTACCGGGCTGGCTCACCACCGTGGTCACCCGGATCTGCCTCGATCTGCTGCGCTCGCCCCGCAGGCGGCGGGAGACGCCCGCCGATCCAGAGCTGCCGGACCGGCCCGGCGACGCCGCCGACCCCGCCCGCGAGGCCGTGCTGGCCGACTCGGTGAGCAGGGCACTGTTCAGGGTGCTGGAAACCCTCAGCCCCGCGGAGCGCGTGGCGTTGGTGCTGCACGACGTGTTCGCCGTCCCGTTCGCCGAGATCGCGCCGATCCTCGACCGGACACCGCAGGCCACGAAGAGGCTTGCGAGCCGTGCCCGCGCGCGGGTGGCCGGGGGCGCCGGGGAGGAGCCCGTGGCCGACCTCGCCGGACATCGGCGGCTCGTCGACGCCTTCCTTGCCGCGATCCGGGCAGGTGACACCGAGGCGCTGCTCGCGGTGCTGGCGCCCGACGTCGTCCGGCGCGTCGACCCGGCCTTGCTGCGGGACGGCGTGCCTGCCGAGGTCCGGGGATCCGCCACGGTGGTGGCCGAGGCACGCACGATGTCCGCACCAGCGCGGACCGCGCGGCCCGCTTTGGTGGACGGTTCGCCGGGAGCGGTCGTGGTCCGCGACGGGCATGTCCGGCTCGCGCTCACGTTCCGGATCGTGGGCGACCTGATCGCCGAGTTCGCCGTGATCGGCGACCCCTCACGGCTTTCGCGGCTGACGGTCACCGAGGTCGGGTGACCGAGGCTGCCGGCCGCACCCAAGGCCACCTTCGGTGCGTTCAGCGCACCAAAGGTGGCCTTGGGGGACAAGAAGGGGCGGTACTTATTCGGTGGGGGTCAGTGCGACTTCGGCCGTGCCCGTCAGCGGGGGCACGCCCTCGGCGCCGGGGTCGGTGTAGGTCGCGTTGAACACGCCGGCCAGTTCGTCGTGCTCGGGATCGTGGCCGTCCGGCACCGTCGTCACGAAGGACCCGGTGCAGCCGGTCGCCGACGAGATCGGGTGACCGTGATCGTCGTGACCGAGGATGTAGGTCACCTGCACCCGCGAGCAGTCCACGGGCTGATCGTCGGTCACGGCGACCTCGTACTGGACGACGTCGCCGAACTCGAAGGGCTGTCCCTCCACGGGGCTGACGAACGTGACCACGGGCTCCTCGTTGCCGACCACGATGTCGACCTCGGCGGACGCGGAACGGCCGCGGTGCTTGCCCCCGAGGTCGGTCACCTTCAGCGTCGCGGTGTAGACACCGTTCTGCGTGTAGGTGTGCGTGGGGTTGAGCTGCCGGGAGTCGATGTCACCGTCGGAGTCGAAGTCCCACTCGTAGCGCAGTCGGTCCCCGTCCGCGTCCTGGGTGCCCTCGCTGGAGAAGTTCACCGTGAGCGGTGTCTGTCCATTGTCGACGTCGGCTGTCACCACGGGCACCGGTGTGTGGTTGCCGCCAGTTCCGATGTAGTCGATCCGGGCGAGCTGCGCGTCCGGATTCTCCGCGAAGTAGCCCTTGCCGTAGTCGAGCACGTACAGCGCCCCGTCGGGGCCGAACTCCATGTCGATCGGCCCGGACACGGGGATCGACGGCACGACGTCCTCGATGGACGTCAGCTCACCGGCGCGGTCGAGGCGGAAACCCTTGATGTAGTCGCGCGTCCACTCGTAGAACAGCGGCATGCCGTCGTAGTACTTCGGCCACGCGACCGGGGTGCGCCCGTGCTGGTCGCGCGGGTCGTATTCGTACGCGGGCCCGGCCATCGGACCGATGCCGCCGGTCGCGCCGAGCTCGGGGAACTCCTCGGACTCGGCGTAGGTGTACCAGACGTCGGGCTGTTCCACTGGCGGAAGCTCGGTGAGGCCGGTGTTGTGCGGCGAGTTGTTCACGGGCGCCGCGCAGTCGAACGGCTCACCGGACTGTTCCGTGGCGAAGTCGTAGTCGACGTAGGGCATGTCCGGCGCGACGCAGTAGGGCCAGCCGTAGTTGCCTGCCTCCCTCGTCACCAGCCACCGTCCGTGCCCGGAAGGCCCGCGTCCGGGGTCGGCCTCGGCGGCGTCCGGCGAGTAGTCGGCCACGTAGAGGTCGCCCCGACCGTTGACCTCGATCCGGAACGGGTTGCGCAGCCCCATCAGGTAGATCTCGGGCCGCGTCTGGGGAGTTCCGGGCTCGAAGAGGTTGCCGTCGGGGATCGTGTAGGAGCCGTCCTGCTGCACGCGGATCCGCAGCACCTTGCCACGCAGGTCGTTGGTGTTCGCCGACGTCCGCTGGGCGTCGAACGCCGGGTTGCGGTCGGCTCGCTCGTCGATCGGCGTGTACCCGTCGGACTCGAACGGGTTGGTGTCGTCGCCCGTCGACAGGTACAGGTTTCCCTTGCCGTCGAACACGATGTCGCCGCCGACGTGGCAGCAGATGCCCCGGTCCTCCTCGACCTCGAGGATCTGCTGCTCGGTGGAGAGGTCCAGCTCGTTGCCCTTCAGCTGGAAACGGGACAACCGCTGCACGCCCTCGAACGGCTCGAAGTCGGCGGGCGTCCCCGTGAACGGCGCGTCGCCCTCGTTGACGTCCGGGGTGGCCGGGTCGTCGACCGGGGTGTCCATCGGCGGCGCGTAGTACAGGTACACCCACCGGTTGCTCGTGCCGTTGAAGCCGGGGTCGACGGCGACGCTCTGCAGCCCCTCCTCGTCGTGGGTGTAGACGTCCAGCTCCGCCGCCAGGGTGTTCAGGCGCGTGTCCGGGTCGTGCAGCCACAGCTCGCCGGCGCGGGTGGTGTGCAGCACCCGCCCGTCCGGCAGCACCGCGAGGTCGACCGGCTCGCCGGGGGAGTCGTTGAGGGTAACCTTCTGGAAGGCCGAATCGGGCGGCGGCGCGGGTTGTCTCACGGACGCCGGCGAGGCCGCCGACATCGCCGGCGCGACGGCCAGAGCCGTGCCGGCCGCGGCGGCCAGTGCCACCATGCGCGATATTCGCATGGGTACCTACCTCTCGTCACGGAACTCGGTGGGGATGGGGAAGTGGCGCGTGCCGTAGAAGGCGTGACGCGGGGAGCAGCCATCGAGCTCACGTGGGAGAGGAACGAGCGACGGTGCCGGTGACGCTGTCGGATCCGCCCCGATCCTGCTCACGCGGTGACCCCCAACCTTCTTCGGCTCGGTAGTGCTCGAGGCGGGGCCTACGCGAGCGCCCCACACCGGGTGTCTTCGCCGTTTCGAACAGTAAGGGGACTTTTGGTTGTCGTCAACATAAACACGTTCGCACCGTGCTGAAGATCGTTTGCGTTGACCCTAATGAGAGGCGCGTTTCAGCTCAGGCAGCCGCAGTGAAGGCCACCATGCCTGCGTTCAACGCAGGCATGGTGGCCTTCACTGCGGTCGGGCCCTGGGGAGCGTGGTGTGGGCGGTGGTGGTCATGACAGGGTTCAGGCGCCGCGCAGGGCGATCGCGCCGGCCGGGCAGATGTCGGCGGCCTCGCGGACGCCGCCGTGCACCTGCCCCGGCGGTTCCGCGTCGAGCAGCACCACGACGCCGTCGTCCTCGCGCTGGTCGAACACCTCCGGCGCGACCAGCACACAGGAACCCGCGCCGCAGCACCTGTCCTCGTCGACCTCGACCCTCATGTCCTGCGTTCTCCCTTCGGTTGCCGCGTTTCCGTCACGGGGGCGTGCCACAGGCCGACGATCGCGTCGATCAGACCGCTCGCGGCCGCGTGCCACGTGCTCCTGGGGGTGGGGGAGCCCTCTGCCAGCGCACGCTCGCGCTCGGCGACCGTGTGCACCATCAGCTGCCGGACCATGTCGCCGCGTTCCATGCGCACCTCGACCGGCAGCTCGGGGATGCACCGGTTGAGGCCGTCGATCGCCCGGACCAGCGTGGGCGAGGTGAGCGACTCCTCCGACGTGATGTCTCGCAGCGAGGGCTCGGTCATGAGCTGCGCGGAGAACCGCCCGTACCACGTGGGGGTGCCGAGCTCCGCGAGGTGCTCGATGGGCGGCCGCACGAGACAGGTCACCCAGTCCCTGGTCTCGGTGGAGTCGCCCAGCTCGGACACCATCCGCTCGCGGATGCGCTCGGTCTGGTCATGGTGCTTGCGCACGATCGCCCTGACCAGATCGGTCTTGGTGCCGAAGTGGTAGTTGACCGCCGCGTTGTTGCCCTGCCCCGCGGCCTCGCTGATCTGGCGGTTGGACACCGCGAAGACCCCGTGCTCGGCGTACAGCCGTTCCGCGGCGGCGAGGATCGCCTCCCTGGTGGCGCTGACGCGGTCGGCGCGCGCGGTTCCGTTCGGCATCGTCACCACCGCACCGGGACCTCGCGCAGGCCGCCCACCACGAGCCCCTCCACGCGGCGCAGGTCCTTCGCGGGCACGGCCAGCTCCAGCGTCGGCAGTTTGCGCAGCAGCACCTCGAGCACCACCTGCAACTCCGTGCGGGCCAGTGCCTGACCGAGGCACGAGTGCGGCCCGCTGCCGAAGGCGAGGTGCGGGTTGGGTGTGCGGGCGATGTCCAGCTCGTCCGCATCCTCGAACGCCTGCTCGTCGCGGTTGGCGGCGGCCATGCTGCACAGCACGGTGGTGCCGCGCGGCAGCACCGCGTCGCCGATCTCCACATCCTCGTCGAGGTAGCGCACCATGCCGAGCCCGGGGTTGGCGTCGAAGCGCAGCACCTCCTCGACGGCGGTGCGCACCGCCGACGGGTCGGCGAGCAGCCGTTCCCACTGCCGCCGGTCGGCCAGCAGCATGGCGACCATCTTCCCGATCATGTTCGCCGTCGTCTCGTGCCCGGCGATCAGCAGGCCGAGGCCGGTGGCGACGAGCATCTTGTCGGACAGGCGCTCGCCGGTGCTGTCGGTGGCGGTGATGAGCTCGCTGAGCAGGTCGTCGCCCGGCCGCTCCCGTTTGGCGGCGACGTGGCTGGCCAGGTACGCGAAGAACTCGTCCTGCGCCGCGTTGACCTCGTCCTCGGTGTAGCGCGTCAGGTTGAGCAGGGAGTCGGACCAGTGGGCGAACCGGTCGCGGTCGCTGGCGGGCACGCCGAGCATGTCGCAGATGACCCACACCGGCAGCGGGAAACCGACACTCGCCTTCAGGTCCGCGGGCGGGCCCGACTTCACCATGTCGTCGACGAGCCGCTCGGCCATCGCCTCGATGGCGGGCCGCAGGGTCGCCATCCGCTTTGCGGTGAACCACCTGTTGACCATCCGGCGCCACCGCTGGTGGGCCTCGCCGCTCTGCGGGAGTGTCGTCGCCATCTCGTTGTTGAACAGCCCGCCCGACTCGGTGGCTGAGATGCGCGCCGCGTCGGGGGCGTTCAGGAGCCTGCCGAACCGAGGGTCCGCGAGCACCTGCTTCACGTCGTCGTAGCGCGTGAGTAGTGACGCCTCGTCGCCGCTGGGCAACGTCACTCGGGCGACGGGACACCGCTGCCGCAGCCGCTCCCATTCCCCTGGCGGTTCGAGCGCCGCCGGGCCGGTGAAGGGATAGCCCAGCGCCTCCTCGGTTCCGGCATGGCCCACGGTGCATCCTCCTCGAAGTAGCCGTCGAGTACGTGGCCAGTTAACCGAGCCCTGCTAGTCTTCGTCAAGCGCTTGCTTTAAACTTGCAACGCACAAGCATATTTTCCGAAGACGGAGACTTCCCATGACGCATGCCCCTGCCGTGGCGCGGCCGAACGTCGTCGTGGCGGTGCTGGCCCTCTCGGGGATCGTGGTGTCGCTGACGCAGACCATGGTCATCCCACTCGTGCCGAAGCTTCCCGACCTGCTGGGGGCGAGCGCCTCCGACGCGGCGTGGGCCATCACCGCGACGCTGCTCGCTGCCGCTGTCGCGACTCCCACCGTGGGGCGGCTCGGGGACATGTACGGCAAGCGCCGCATGCTGCTGTTCAGCCTCGGGATGCTGGCGGTCGGCTCCGCCGTCGTCGCGCTGTCCGGCAGCCTCGCGCCAGCGGTGGTCGGGCGGGCACTGCAGGGCCTCTCCGCCGGGGTGATCCCGCTGGGGATCAGCATCATGCGCGACGAGCTGCCCGCCGAGCGGGTCGGCTCGGCGATCGCGCTGATGAGCGGGTCGCTGGGTGTCGGTGGCGCGCTGGGCCTTCCCGCCGCGGCGTTCCTCGCCGAGAACGCGGACTGGCACGTGCTGTTCTGGAGCTCGGCCGGGCTCGGGATCGGGGCCGCCGCGCTCGTGCTCGTGCTCGTGCCGGAGTCCTCGGTGCGCACCGGGGGCCGCTTCGACGTGCCCGGTGCGGCCGGGCTTTCCGTGGCGCTGCTGTGCCTGCTGCTGGCGATCTCCAAGGGTGCCGACTGGGGCTGGGGGAGCGGTCTCACCACCGGGCTCTTCGCCGTGGCCGTGGTCGTGCTGCTGCTGTGGGGATGGTGGGAACTGCGCACGACCGAGCCACTGGTCGACCTGCGCACCACGGCCCGCCGTCAGGTCCTGCTCACCAACCTGGCCTCGGTCGCGTTCGGGTTCTCGATGTTCGCGATGTCGCTCGTGCTCCCGCAGCTGCTGCAGCTGCCGGAGGCGACCGGGTACGGCCTCGGTCAGTCGATGGTCGCGGTCGGCCTGGTGATGGCGCCCAATGGACTCGTGATGATGGCGATGGCGCCGGTGTCGGCGCGGATCTCCCGCAACCTCGGCCCCAAGGTGACGCTCATGGCCGGCGCGGCCGTGGTCGCGATCGGCTACGGGCTTGGCATCGTGCTCATGTCGGAGATCTGGGAGCTGGTGTTCGTCTCCTGCGTCATCGGCGCCGGGATCGGGCTCGCCTACGGTGCCATGCCGGCGCTGGTGATGGCGGCCGTGCCGGTGTCGGAGACGGCGGCGGCCAACAGCCTCAACACCCTCATGCGTTCCATCGGCACGTCGGTCTCCAGTGCGGTGGCCGGCGTGGTGCTCGCGCACCTGACCGTCTCGCTCGGCACCGTTTCGGTTCCCGCCGTGAACGGTTTCCGTGTGGTGATGGCGATCGGTGCGGCCGCCGCGCTGGTCGCACTCGCCGTCGCGGCCTTCCTGCCCGGCCGCACACCGGTGCGGGCCGTCGAGGAGGCGGAGCCGGTGGCGGCGGCGCGCTAGCCGCTGCAGGGAAGGTGGCCTTCACTGCGTCCGCCCATTGGCGCGGCACTGCGCGGGCGCCGGGTGGTGGTGCTGGAGGCGGCGGAGCACGCAGCGGCGCCGGCGTTCGGCATCGCCGACGGCCGCAGCCCGGTGTGTCCACACCGGACCCTCCAGGGTCAGTGAAGGTGGTCGTGCAGCCAGTCGGCACTGCCGCCGTTCAGCACCTCGGGCCAGTCGGCGGGCCGCTGGTCGCCGTAGGCCCGCACGCGCAGCGCGTCGCCGAGGGCGTCGGCGTACTCGCGCACGTCGACGTAGTACATATAGGACATCAGGCGGTCGGCGAACCGCCAGCCCTCCGGCGTCCTGCGGTAGCGGTCCCGGTAGCGCAGCGCGACGACCATGGGCTTGCCGTCGCGAACCACCTCGGCGTGCGAGGCCAGCAGCCCGTGCGCGGAATCGGGGTCGCCGTCGTCGAAGCGGATCACGTGGCCGTGCGTGAAGTGGTTGGTGGCGCCCAGCGCGGCGAACCGGCCCTGGTACACGCGCACGATCTCGTCGATCCCGCTGGCGGCGAACACCCCGTCCGCCGAGCGCAACGTCGCGTCCTCGCAGAAGATCCGGCGGATCCCGCGAACGTCCCGCTCGTCCATGACGTAGCCGTACAGCACGGCGAGGTCGGTGATCTCGGTACGATCCTCGATCCTGGTGAGCCGTTGTTCGAGCGTCAGGGCGGTGGTCACGCGGTTCCTCCTTGGACACGATTGACGGGCGCAATCTATTGCTATGGTAATCATTAATAGCATCGGATAAAGCGGTCCGCCGGACGCGGCCGCACCTGCGCGACGTCTACGCCGCCTTCCACGCCGTCGAGCGGTGCGCGGTGCCCGTGATCGCGGCCGTGAACGGGCTCGCCTACGGCGGCGGCACAGAGCTGGCGCTAGCCTGCGACATCGTGCTGGCGGGGCGCTCGGCCCGGTTCGCGTTCAAGGAGCCGACCGTGGGGCTGATGCCCGGCTACGGCATCGTCCGCGGTCCTGACGTCGTCGGCAGGCACTGGACGCGCTACCTCGCGCTCACCGGCCGCGACATCGGCGCCGAGCGCGCGGAGCGGGCGGGCCTGGTCCAGGAGGTGCATCCCGACGAGTCGCTGGTCGACGCCGCCGTCGCGCTGGCCGCCGAGATCGCCGCGCACCCCGCGCTCGCCGTGCAGGTCGGCAAGGCATTCGTCAACCGCGACACCGGCGGCGGATTCACCGAGTCGGTGGACACCACGGCACTGCTGTTCGACACCGACGAGCACCGCGAGGCCGTCCGCGCCTTCCGGGCCGCCCGCGGCAGGTGACGCGAACCACCACTTCGTCGTACCATGGCGCTTCCCGACCACACGGTCAGTAATTGGGCCGGGAAGGAGGCCGACGTGGGCGCGCTCCCCGACGCACCGACGAGCCTGACGGACTGGCGGGAGGCGCTCGCGCGGGCGTTCGTGCCGCTGGACGTGTCCCCGCTGGGTGAGGCCGCGGCGTTCCGAGGGCGGCTGCACGCCGGGCCGATGGCCGACCTGCAGGTTTCCGTCGTCTCCTCGTCAGGGCAGGTCGTCCGGCGGACGCCGGGCCTGGTCCGGCGCAGTGCCGCCGACCTGTACAAGGTTGGCCTGCAGCTGCGCGGCCGCGGCCGTGTGGAGCAGGACGGCAGGGCCGCGCGGCTCGAACCCGGCGACCTGGCCGTCTACGACACCACGCGCCCCTACGAGCTCGTGTTCGAGCACGACTTCGAGATGCTGGTCCTCGTGGTGCCCCGGCACCGGCTCGCCACCCGCGCGCCCGCGCTGGCCGACGCGACCGCGGTGACCATCCCGGGCGCGAGCGGCACGGGCGCGCTGACCTCGTCGCTGCTGCGCGGCCTAGACCCGAGGATCCTGCGCCCCGGCCCCGAGGCCGCCCACCTGAGCGACGCGGCCGTCGACCTGCTCGCCGCCTGCCTCACCGGCCGCGCGGGCACCCGCCCGGAACCCGCGGCCGACACCGTTGTCACGGCGGCCCAACGCTACATCGACGACCACCTCCGCGAACCCGACCTGCGGCCCGCCGACGTCGCCGCGGCGGTGCACGTGTCGCTGCGGCACCTCCAGAAGCTGTTCGAACGGCGCGGAACCACGATCACCGGTTGGATCCGGGAGCGCAGGCTCGACCGTTGCTGGCACGACCTCGCCGACCCCCGGCTCGCGCACCGCCCGGTCGCCGCCGTCGCCGCGTCCTGGGGGCTGGTCGACGCCCCGCAGTTCAGCCGCGTCTTCCGCGCCCGCTACGGCCGTACGCCACGGGAGCACCGAGCCGAGCTGACCGCCGCCGCGAGCTGACGGATGCAGTGAAGGCCACCTTCACTGCGTTCAACGCAATGAAGGTGGCCTTCACTGCGTTGGGCGCTGACCGGAGACGCCGCATCCGCACAAGAGCTGTGCGCGCACGCACAAGACGTGTGGTCACCGCCGCGCGCATGCTCGGCACCGGCGTCCCGTCCGGGCCGCGGTCAGCGCAGATCGGCAAGGAGAACCCGTGACCAGCACCGACACCCTTCCCCACCGGTTGTTCGTGGCAGGCGAGTGGCGAGACGGGGGCGGCGGCACGTTCGCCGACCTCAACCCGGCCACCGAGGAGAAGCTCACCGACGTCGCCGCCGCGTCGGCGGAGGATGTCGACGCCGCGGTCGCCGCCGCCCGCGCCCAGCTCTCCGGCGATTGGGCCGCGCTGCCCGGCTCGCAGCGGGGGAAGATCCTGAACCGCGTCGCCGAGCTCATCGAGCGCGACGCCGACACGCTGGCCCGCCTGGAGGCCATGGACGTCGGCAAGCCGCTCGCGCAGCCGTCCATGCTGGACATCCCCAACGCGGCGCGCACGTTCCGGCACTTCGCCGGGTGGGCCGACAAGATCACCGGGCAGGTCGTGCCCACCGATGGCTACCTGGGCAGGCCCACGCACTCCTACACCCGCCGCGAGCCGGTGGGCGTCATCGGCGCGATCATCCCGTGGAACACGCCGCTGATGATCGCCGCGTGGAAGCTCGCGCCCGCACTGGCGGCGGGCAACACCGTGGTCGTGAAGCCGCCGGAGGACGCGCCGCTGTCGATCCTGCACCTGGCGGCACTGCTGCAGGAGGCCGGCCTTCCCGACGGCGTGGTGAGCGTGCTGCCCGGCCTCGGCCCGGTGGCGGGCCAGGCGCTGGTGGACCACCCGGGCGTCGACAAGATCAGCTTCACCGGCAGCCCCGAGGTGGGCCGCCAGATCGCGATGGCGGCCGCGTCGTCGTTCAAGCGGATCACGCTCGAGCTGGGCGGCAAGTCGCCGCAGATCATCCTGCCCGACGCCGAGCTCGAGGCCGCCGTCGCCGGCACCGCGATGGGCCTGTTCTTCAACCAGGGCGAGGTCTGCGCGGCGGGCACGCGCGTACTGGTCCACCGCTCGCGCTACGCCGAGGTGGTGGAGGCGCTCGCGGCCGCCGCGGCGCAGCAGGTGCTCGGCGACCCGCTCGACCCGGCCACCACGATGGGCGCGCTGGTGAACAAGAAGCAGCAGGAGCGCGTGCTCGGCTACATCGAGAAGGGCCGCTCGGAGGGAGCCCGGATCGTCGCGGGCGGCAGCCGTCCCGACGGGGCCGGGTTCTTCGTGCAGCCCACCATCTTCGCCGACGTGGACAACGACATGACGATCGCGCGCGAGGAGATCTTCGGCCCGGTCGGTTCCGTGATCCCCTTCGACGAGCCCGAGGAGGCGATCCGGATCGCCAACGACACCAGCTACGGGCTCGCCGCGACGCTGTGGACCAGGGACGTCGCCGCCGCGCACACGCTCGCCGCGCAGGTGCGTGCCGGTGCGGTCGGCGTCAACGGCTGGGCGCCGATCGACGCCGCCCTTCCGTGGGGCGGCATGAAGACCAGCGGCATCGGCCGCGAGCTCGGCTGGAGCGGCATCCTCGCCAACACCGAGGAGAAGGTCGTCACGGTCGTCCTCTGAGGACACTACGGACCCATTCAGCTCAAGGAGGAGCGAACATGCCCATCACCACCCGTGTCGCACTCGTGCGCGGCGCGCCCGGCACCTACGAGACCGCCACCGTGGAGCTCGACGACCCGCGCCAGGGCGAGGTGACCGTCAAGCTCGCCGCCTCGGGGCTGTGCCACTCGGACGACCACGTCGCCACCGGCGACGTGCCCGTGGCCGTCTACCCGTATGTGGGCGGCCACGAGGGCGCCGGCGTGATCACCGCCGTCGGCCCGGACACGCCCGGCTACGAGGTCGGCGACCACGTGGTGTTCTCGTTCCTGCCGGCGTGCGGCAAGTGCGAGTTCTGCGCGCAGGGCCTGTCGAACCTGTGCGACCTCGGCGCGTCCCTGCTCACCGGCGCCCGCGCCGACGACCCCACGAGCTTCCGGATGACCGAGAACGGCAACCCGGTGGGGCAGCAGTGCGGCATCTCGACCTTCGCGGAGTACACGACCGCGTCGGTCGACTCCGTGGTCAAGATCGGCAAGGACATCCCGCTCAAGGCGGCGGCGCTGGTCGGCTGTGGCGTGCCGACCGGCTGGGGCTCGGCGGTCAACTCGGCCAACATCCGGCCGGGCGCCACCGTGATCGTCATGGGCATCGGCGGCATCGGAGCCAACGCGCTGCAGGGAGCCGCGCACGCGGGAGCTACGACCGTCATCGCGGTGGACCCTGTGCCGTTCAAGCGGGAACAGGCCAAGCTCTTCGGCGCCACGCACGCCTACGCGACGATCGAGGAGGCCGCCGACTTCGCCCGCTCGCTCACCAACGGACAGGGCGCCGACGCCACGATCGTCACGATCGGCGTGGTCAAAGGAGAGCACGTCGGTGAGGCGCTGGCGTCGATCCGCAAGGCGGGCACCGTCGTCCTCACCGGACTCGGCGACATCACCGCGGCCGGCGCGCCCATCGCGCTCGGCGACCTGACCCTGATGCAGAAGCGGTTGCAGGGCTCGCTGTTCGGCGAGTCCAACCCTCGGCACGACATCCCGAACCTGCTGCGCATGTACCAGGCCGGCCAGCTGAAGCTCGACGAGCTGGTGACCCGGGAGTACACGTTGGACCAGGTGGCCGAGGCGTACGAGGACATGCACGCGGGCCGCAACATCCGCGGCGTGATCGTCTTCGACTAGGCGACCGCAGTGAAGGCCACCTTCCCTGCGTTCAACGCAGGGAAGGTGGCCTTCACTGCAGAAGGGGGTACGGGTTCAGGCCTCGCCGCGCACGCGCAGGCCGTCGAAGGCGACCGTGGCCACCATGCCGGCCAGTTCGGGCGCGCGCAGCCCACCCCGGGGGCGGTACCACTCGATGAGCGAGTTGACCATGCCGAACAGCAGCCGGGCGGCGGTGGCCGGATCGACGTCGGCACGCAGGTCGCCGTCGGCGATCGCCTTGCCAACCAGGTCGGTGACGATGTGGTCGAACTCGCGCCTTCGCGCGAGCGCGTCGCGCTCCACCTTGGTGTTGCCGCGCACGCGCAGCAGCAGCGTGACGAACGGCAGCTGGTCCACCAGCACCGCGACGCTGCCGCGCACGAGGTGCTCGAGCCGGTCGATCGCGCGCCCCTCGACGGTGTCCAGTTTGTCCACCTCGGCGAACAGGCCGTCCAGCGCTCGGTTCACGGCCAGCCGTAGCAGCTCCTGCTTGCTGGGCACGTGGTGGTAGATCGCGGACTTGGTGATGCCGAGCTTGCGGGAAAGATCCTCCATGCTCGTGCCGTCGTATCCGCGCTCGTTGAACAGCTTGACCGCCACCGCCAGCAAGGACTCGAGGTCGTAGCCCGGCCTGCCGCGCTTGGCCGGCCGGTTCGGCGAGGTGTCGGTCATGGCCGCATTATCCCAGGTCCGCTCAGGCGGGCGGCCGCTGGTCGACCACCCGGCGCAGTTTGCCAACCGACCGTTCGAGGGTCTCCGGGTCGACCACCTCCACACCGACGCTCACGCCGACACCGTCCTTGACCCTGGCCGCGATCTCGCGAGCCGCGTCCGCGCGGCGCTCGGCGGTGGTGTCGCCGTGTGCCTCCACCACGACGGTCAGGTTGTCCATGCGGTCGCGGCGCGTGAGCTTGATCTGGAAGTGCGGGGCGAGTCCCGCCGTGCCGAGCACGATCTCCTCGATCTGGGTGGGAAAGACGTTGACGCCACGCAGGATGATCATGTCGTCGCTGCGGCCGGTGACCTTGTCCATGCGGCGGAACGCCGGGCGCGCGGTGCCGGGCCGCAGCGTGGTGAGGTCACGGGTGCGGTAGCGGATGATCGGCATCGCCTGCTTGGTGAGCGAGGTGAACAGCAGCTCGCCGCCCTCGCCGTCGGGCAGCACCGTGCCCTCGATGGGGTCGACGACCTCGGGGTAGAAGTGGTCCTCCCAGACGTGCAGGCCGTCCTTGGTCTCCACGCACTCCTGCGCCACACCGGGACCCATCACCTCGGACAGCCCGTAGATGTCCGCGGCGTCGAGGTCCATGCGCTCCTCGATCTCGCGGCGCATCTGCTCCGTCCACGGCTCGGCGCCGAAGATGCCGACGCGAAGGGAGCTGGTGCGCGGGTCGATGCCCTGCCGTTCGAACTCGTCGAGCAGCGTGAGCATGTACGACGGCGTGACCATGATGATCTCGGGACGGAAGTCGGTGATGATCTGCACCTGCCGCGCGGTCATGCCGCCCGACGCGGGGATCGCGGTGCAGCCGAGTTTCTCGACGCCGTAGTGGGCGCCGAGCCCGCCGGTGAACAGACCGTAGCCGTACGCCACGTGCACCTTGTGGCCTGGCCGCCCGCCCGCGGCGAAGATCGAGCGGGCCATCACTGTCGCCCACGTGTCGATGTCGTCCTCGGTGTAGCCGACGACGGTGGGCTTGCCGGTGGTGCCGCTGGAGGCGTGGATGCGGCGCACCTGGTCCTGTGGGACGGCGAACATTCCGAACGGGTAGTTGTCGCGCAGGTCGTGCTTGGTGGTGCAGGGGAACTTCGCGAGATCGGCCAGCTCGCGGCAGTCGGAGGGATGCACGCCGGCCTCGTCGAACTTCCGGCGGTAGAAGGGCACGTTCTCGTAAGCGTGGCGGAGTGTCCACTGTAGACGCTCGAGCTGGATCGCGCGCAGCTCGTCGACGCTCGTCCGCTCGGCGGGTGACAAGTCGTCGACGGCCGGGGCGGTGCCCAGTCGCCGGGTGCTCGGCACTTCGCTGTGCGTGGTGGTCATGCTCGGGAACTCCTCCGCGTGGCGGGTGTGACCCCGGACTCCGGAGCCTGCGCCGCCTTGCTAACTGACCGAATGGACGGTTATTAATGGCACTTCAGTAAAGGTCAGCGCGTAAGTGGATGTCAAGAGGAGAGCCATGTCCGAGGTGTTCGTGGTCGATGGGGTCCGTACCGCACAGGGGCGGTACGGCGGGGCGCTGGCCGGGGTGCGACCCGACGACCTCGCCGGGCACGTCGTGGCCGAGGCGCTGCGGCGGGCAGGCGTCGACGGCGAGGCGGTGGACGAGGTGATCCTCGGCGCCGCCAACCAGGCCGGCGAGGACAACCGCAACGTCGCCCGCATGGCCGCACTGCTGGCGGGGCTGCCCGACGAGGTGCCCGGCTACACCGTCAACCGCCTGTGCGCCAGCGGGCTCACCGCCGTCGCGACCGCGGCGGCGACGATCCGCGCCGGCGAGGCCGACGTCGTGGTGGCGGGCGGCGTCGAGTCGATGACGCGTGCGCCGTGGGTGATGGCCAAGCCGGGCACACCGTGGGCGCGCCCGGGCGAGGTGGCCGACACGTCGCTGGGCTGGCGCTTCACCAACCCGGAGTTCACCGCCCACGACCGCGCCGTCGCGCCGGGCGCGGGCCCGGACGTGCGCAAGGTGACGCTGCCGATGGGGGAGACGGCCGAGGAGGTCGCCCTGCTCGACGGGCTCGAGCGCCGGGAGTGCGACGAGTTCGCCCTGCGCAGCCACCAGCGGGCCATCGCGGCGATCGACGCCGGCCGCTTCGCCGGCGAGATCGTGCCCGTGCCCGTCGGCGACGGCGAGTTCGCCGTCGACGAGGGGCCGCGGAGGGGGACCACGCTGGACAAGCTCGGCTCGCTGCGCCCGGTGTTCCGCAAGGACGGGATCGTCACGGCCGGCTCCTCCTCGCCGCTGTCCGATGGCGCCGCCGCGCTCGTGCTCGCCGGTGAGGAGGCCGTGCGCCGGCACGGGCTCACGCCGAGGGCTCGCGTGGTCGCCGGGGCGAGCGCGGGCGTCGCCCCGCACCTGATGGGTCTCGGGCCCGTCCCCGCGACGGAGAAGCTCCTGCGCCGCACCGGGCTCGGCGTCGCCGACCTCGACGCCGTGGAGCTCAACGAGGCTTTCGCCGCGCAGAGCCTCGCGGTGCTGCGGCGGCTCAAGCTCGACGAGGAGCGCGTCAACGCCGACGGCGGCGCGATCGCCCTAGGGCATCCGCTCGGCTGCTCGGGGGCCCGCCTCGTGGTCACCCTCCTCGGCAGGCTGGAGCGCGAGCAGGGCAGGCGCGGGCTCGCCACGCTCTGCGTCGGCGTCGGTCAGGGCGTCGCGCTGCTCGTCGAACGCGTCTAGTGACCTGCGAAGGTCGGCTTCTCCTTGGCGAGGAACGCCTCGACGGCTCCGCGGTGGTCGGCGGTGAGGCCAAGCCGGGCCTGCGCCGCCCCCTCCGTGGTGAGCGCGTCGGCGAGCGGGAACGCCGAGGCCAGCGCGCGCTTGGCCTCGGCGTAGGCCAGAGTCGGGCCCCCGGCGAGGCGGGCGGCGAGCCTGGCGGCCTCTCCCGCCAGCTCGGCCGCGGGCACCACGCGGCCCGCGATGCCCCAGTCGCGCGCCTGCTCCGCGGTGAACGGCTCGGCGAGCAGGATCAGCTCGCTCGCCCTCGCGACGCCGACGGCCCGCGCCAGTGTAGCGGACAGGCCCGAGTCGGGGGCCAGGCCGATGCCGGTGAAGGCCGTGCCGAAGCGGGCCGTGTCGGCCACCACGCGCACGTCGCACGCGAGCGCGAGCCCGAGCCCCGCGCCCACGCACGTGCCGTTGACGGCGGCGACCACGGGCTTCGGCATGGTCGCGAGCGCGGTCACGATCGGGTTGTAGTGCTCGTCGATGGTCGCGAACGCGGTCGCGGGGTCGGCGCGCAGCGCCTCCGCGTGCTCGGCGAGGTCCTGCCCGACGCAGAACGCCTTTCCACTGCCGGTGAGCACCACGGCCCGCACGGCGTCGTCGGCGGCGAGGCTCTCCAGCGCTTCGCGCAGCGCGGTCTTGCTCCGCCTGGTCAGCGCCGGGGTGCTCAGGGTGACCGTGGCCACCGCGTGCTCGGTTTCGACGCGGACTTCGGTGCTCCTGCTTTCGTCAGCCATGCGAGCACGCTACCATCACTTTCTGAACGTTCGGTTGGTAATTCGAGGAGGCTCGATGGGTGAGCACGCGACGGCGCTGTTGCGCAGCTACGTGAGCGGCGGGTGGCACGCCCCGTCCGGGGACGGTGCGCCGCTGCACGACGCGGTGACGGGTGAGGAGGTCGCCCGCATCTCCTCGGAGGGCATCGACATGGGTGCCGCGCTGGAGCACGGCCGCAGGGTCGGCGGCCCCGCGCTCCGGGAGCTGACGTTCCACCAGCGGGCGGCGCTGCTCAAGGCGCTCGGCGGGCACCTGCGCGAGCACCGGGACGAGCTGTACGCGCTCTCGGCGCGCACCGGCGCCACGCTCGGCGACTCGAAGTTCGACGTCGACGGCGGCATCGGCGTGCTGCTGGCCTACGCGAGCAAGGGCCGCCGCGAGCTGCCCAACGACACGGTCTACGTCGACGGCGCCGTCGAACCGCTGAGCAAGGGCGGCACGTTCGCCGGCAGGCACATCGCGACCCCGCTGCGGGGCGTCGCGGTGCAGATCAACGCCTTCAACTTCCCGGTGTGGGGGCCGCTGGAGAAGTTCGGTCCCGCATTCCTCGCCGGGGTGCCGAGCCTGGTGAAGCCCGCGAGCCAGACGGCGTACCTGACGCAGAAGCTCGTCGAGCTGATCATCGACTCCGGCCTGCTGCCGGAGGGCACGCTGCAGCTCGTGTGTGGCGGCGCCGGTGACCTGCTCGACCACGTCACCGGCCAGGACCTCGTGTCGTTCACCGGCTCGGCCTCCACCGCGCAGCGGCTGCGCGCACACCCGGCGATCGTGCGGCACTCGGTGCGGTTCAACGCCGAGGCCGACTCGCTGAACTGCTCGATCCTCGGCCCCGACGCGAAGCCGGGCACGGCGGAGTTCGACCTCTACGTCAAGCAGCTGGTCACCGAGATGACCGTGAAGGCGGGCCAGAAGTGCACCGCGATCCGGCGCGCGTTCGTCCCCGCCGAACTGCTGGACGACGTCGCGGAGGCCGTCAGCGCCCGGCTGGCGAAGACCACCGTCGGCAACCCGTCGAGCGAGGGCGTGCGGATGGGCGCGCTCGCGAGCCTCGAGCAGCGCGAGGAGGTACGCCGCTCGCTCAAGGGGCTCAGCGAGGCGGGTCGCCTCGTCTTCGGCGACCCCGAGCACGTGGACGTGGTCGACGCCGACGCCGAGCGCGGGGCCTTCATCTCCCCGGTCCTGCTGCGCGCCGACGACCCCGACCGCGCCGAGCCGCACGAGGTCGAGGCCTTCGGCCCCGTGTCGACGCTGATGCCCTACACGTCCACCGAGCAGGTGGTCGAGCTGGCCGCGCGCGGCCAGGGCAGCCTCGCCGGGTCGGTGGTGACCGGCGACCCGGCGTTCGCCCGCGACGTGGTGCTCGGCGTCGCGCCGTGGCACGGCAGGCTGCTGGTGCTCGACGCCGACGACGCCAAGGAGTCCACCGGGCACGGCTCGCCCTTGCCCGCGCTCGTGCACGGCGGACCCGGCCGCGCCGGCGGCGGCGAGGAGATGGGCGGCATCCGCGGCGTGCTGCACCACATGCAGCGCACCGCCGTGCAGGCCAGCCCGAAGGTCCTGTCGGCGGTCACCGGCCAGTGGGTCGCGGGCGCACCCCGGCAGGAGGGCACGCACCCCTTCCGCAAGTCGCTGGCCGAGCTGCGCGTCGGCGACACCGTGGTGGCGGGCCCGCGCCGTGTCACGCCCGAGGACATCGCCCACTTCGCCGAGTTCACCGGCGACACGTTCTACGCCCACACCGACGAGGCCGCCGCCGCGGCGAACCCGCTGTTCGGCGGGATCGTGGCGCACGGCTACCTCGTGGTGTCGTTCGCGGCCGGCCTGTTCGTCTCGCCGGAGCCGGGTCCCGTGCTCGCCAACTACGGGCTGGAGAACCTGCGGTTCCTCACGCCCGTCAAGCCCGGGGACGAGCTGACCGTGACGCTGACGTGCAAGCAGATCACCCCGCGCGAGAACGCCGACTACGGCGAGGTGCGCTGGGACACCGACGTCACCAACGCCGACGGCGAGTCGGTGGCGAAATACGACGTGCTCACCCTCGTCGCGAAGGAGGTCACGCAGTGAGCCTGGAACTGACGTTCGAGGAGACCATCGCCCGCGACCAGCGGATCGAGCCGAGGGACTGGGTGCCCGACGCCTACCGCTCGACGATGGTGCGCATGATCGCGCAGCACGCGCACTCAGAGATCATCGGCATGCAGCCAGAGGGCAACTGGATCACGCGGGCGCCGTCGTTGCGGCGCAAGGCGATCCTGCTCGCCAAGGTGCAGGACGAGGCCGGGCACGGGCTGTACCTGTACTCCGCCGCCGAGACGCTGGGCGCCGACCGCGCTGAGCTGACCGAGAAGCTCATCACCGGCGGGCAGAAGTACTCGTCGATCTTCAACTACCCGACGCTGACCTTCGCCGACGTCGGCGTGATCGGCTGGCTCGTGGACGGCGCCGCCATCTGCAACCAGGTGCCGCTGTGCCGGTCGTCGTACGGGCCCTACGCGCGGGCGATGATCCGCATCTGCAAGGAGGAGTCGTTCCACCAGCGGCAGGGCTACGAGCTGCTGATGACGATGATGCGCGGTACGCGGGGCCAGCGCGAGATGGTGCAGGAGGCGGTGAACCGCTGGTGGTGGCCGTCGCTGATGATGTTCGGCCCGCCCGACGCCGACTCGCCGCACACGGCGCAGTCGATGGCGTGGAAGGTCAAGCGGCACACCAACGACGAGCTGCGCCAGCGGTTCGTGGACATGACGGTGCCGCAGGCCGATGCGCTCGGCGTGACACTGCCCGACCCCGAGCTGAAGTGGAACGCCGCGCGCGGGCACCACGACTTCGGCGAGATCGACTGGGCCGAGTTCAAGCAGGTCGTCTCCGGCAACGGACCGTGCAACGCCCAGCGGATCGCGCACCGCAAGGCCGCGCACGACGAGGGCGCCTGGGTGCGTGAGGCAGCGGCCGCCCACGCCCGCAAGATCGACGAACGACAGGGGAGTGCGGCATGAGGAGCGAATGGCCGTTGTACGAGGTGTTCGTTCGGGGCAAGCGTGGCCTCAACCACGTGCACGTCGGCTCGCTGCACGCCGCCGACGACGAGATGGCGCTGCACCACGCGCGCGATCTCTACACGCGGCGCAACGAGGGCGTGAGCATCTGGGTGGTCAAGGCCGCCGACATCACCGCGTCCAGCCCGGACGAGAAGGACCCCTTCTTCGCGCCGAGCGGTGACAAGGTGTACCGCCACCCCACGTTCTACGACATTCCCGACCACGTCCCCCACATGTGAGCCCGCGATGTCCTTTGACAACGCCTACGAGGCGATCACCGAGGAGAACGACTCCCGCTGGGCCTTCGGCACCGGCTTCGAGGACCCGCTGTCCGGGGTCGACGCCACCGTTCCGTCCGGAGTGGACGGTGCCGACCTCGCGGCGTACTGCTTGATGCTCGGCGACGACGCGCTGATCTTCTCGCACCGGCTGCAGGAGTGGTGCACAAACGCGCCCGAGCTGGAGGACGAGGTGGCGATCGCCAACATCGGCCTCGATCTGCTCGGTCAGGCACGGCTGCTGCTGGCCCGTGCGGGCAAAGCCGAGGACGGCGACCGGGGCGAGGACCACTACGCGTTCTTCCGCGCGGAGAACGAGTTCCGCAACGTGCGGCTGGCAGAGCTGCCGCGCGGCGACTTCGGCGAGCTGATCGCGCGTCTGCTGGTGTTCTCCACGTGGCGGCTCGCGTTGTTGCAGCGGCTCGTGGAGTCCCGCGACCCCGTGCTGGCCGCCATCGCCGCCAAGGGCGTCAAGGAGGTGACCTACCACCGCGACTACGCCGCGCAGTGGGCCGTCCGCCTCGGCGACGGCACCGAGTACTCCCGTGAGCGCATGACGGCGGGGCTGGCGTCGGTGTGGCCGTACGCGGACGAGCTGTTCACCCCGCACCCCGTGGAGCTGCGGCTCGCCGGGGCCGGTGTCGCGGTGGACCCCTCGGCGACGCGGGCGGAGTTCGACGACGTGCTCGGGCAGGTGCTGCGGGCGGCGACGCTCGAGGTTCCCGAGGCCGCCGCGATCCCCGGTGTGGCGGGCAAAGCCGGCCGCCACGGCGTGCACACCGAGACGATGGGCTACCTGCTCGCCGAGCTGCAGAGCGTCGCGAGGGCGCACCCGGAGGCGACATGGTGACCGCACAGGCCGTCGCCTCTCGGGTGACCGACCCGGAGCTGCCGATGCTCACCCTCGCCGACCTCGGCGTGCTGCGCGAGGTGTCCGAAGAGGACGGCAAGGTGGTCGTGGCGATCACCCCGACCTACAGCGGCTGCCCCGCCATGGACACGATGCGCGACGATCTCGTCCACGCGCTCCGGGCGGCCGGCTACGCCGAGGTCGAGGTGCGCACGGTGCTGCGGCCCGCGTGGTCGAGCGACTGGATCACCGAGGACGGCCGCCGCAAGCTCGCCGAGGCGGGCATCTCACCGCCCGGCGCCGCCCCGAGGCGGTCGGGGCCGGTCCCCCTCACGCTCGGCCCGCCTGCCCGGCGCGTGCGCTGCCCGCGCTGCGGGTCGGCCGAGACCGAGCGGCTCTCGGAGTTCGGTGCCACCGCGTGCAAGGCGCTGCACCGCTGCCGCGCGTGCCGCGAACCGTTCGAACACGTCAAGGAGATCTGAGTTGACCGCGAGCACGAAGTCCCGGCTGCGAGGCGAGTTCCACGCGCTGACCGTTGCCGAGGTGACGCCGCTGTGCGACGACGCGGCGGCGATCAGCTTCGACGTCCCCGGTGAGCTGGCCGAGCGCTACGCGTTCCGCGCGGGCCAGTCGCTGACGCTGCGGCGCGCGGTCGATGGCCGCGAGGAACGGCGGTCCTACTCGATCTGTGCGCCCGAGGGGGCGGCGCCGAGGATCGGCGTGCGCGAGGTGCCCGACGGCCTGTTCTCCACATGGCTGGTGCGCGACGTCCGGCCGGGCGACGTGATCGAGGTCGGCACGCCCACGGGCAGCTTCACACCGGACCCGGCCGTGCCGGGGCACCACGTGCTGATCGCGGCCGGTTCCGGGATCACGCCGGTGCTCTCGATCGCCGCGACGGTGCTGCGCGAGCCCGACGCCACCGTGACCCTGCTGTACGGCAACCGGCGCACGGACACCGTGATGTTCGCCGACGAGCTGGCCGACCTCAAGGACCGTTACCCGGCGAGGCTGGAACTGGTGCACGTGCTCTCCCGGGAACCGCGCGAGGTCGAGCTGTTCACCGGCCGGCTCGACGCGGAGAAGCTCGCCGCCCTGCGGCCTCTGCTCGGGGATCTCACGCGGGTGGACCACTGGTGGTTGTGCGGACCGTTCGAGCTGGTCACCACGGCGCAGCAGGAGCTGCGGGCCGCGGGCGTGCCCGCGGAGCGGATCCACCAGGAGCTGTTCTTCGTCGACGGCACGCCGCCCACGCCGGTCCGGCACGAGGAGGCGCCCGTCGACGGCATCGCCAGCGACGTGACGATCGTGCTCGACGGCAGATCCACGACGGTCGCCGTGCCGCAGGACCGCTCGGTGCTCGACGGCGCCCAGCGTGCAAGGCCCGATCTGCCATTTGCCTGCAAGGGCGGCGTGTGCGGCACCTGCCGGGCCAAGGTCACCACGGGCAAGGTGGACATGCGGCGCAACTTCGCGCTCGAGGAGTCCGAAGTGGACGCCGGTTTCGTCCTCACCTGCCAGTCGCTACCGGTGTCGGAGAGGCTCACGGTCGACTTCGACGCGTGAGTGACGGCCATCACGTCCCTTGTAGAAGATGCCCCGTGCGGAGTGCGCGGATATGGTGGGGCGATGCGTGTCGGGCACGTTCACCAGGCCGGTTTCTACTCGTCCGAGGACGAGTTCCGCGCGCTGATCGTTCCGTTCGTCGAGGAAGGTCTCGCTCAGGGCGCGCCGGTGGTGATCGGCTACGACGAGCACAAGTCCGAACTGCTGCGGTCGTGGCTGGCCGACCCTTCGGGTGTCACCTTCGTCGCCGACCGGAGCGTGTACGCGAGCCCCGCCAAGGCGATCGCGGAGTACCGGCGGCTGTTCGAGCGGCACGTCGCGGAGGGCGCACGGCAGATCCGCGTCGCGGGTGACGTGCCGCACGCGGGCAACGGGGGCCGGTTCGACGGCTGGGACCGCTACGAGGCCGCGGTGAACGTGGTGTGGGACGACCTCCCCGTGCGCAGCGTCTGCCTCTACGACGCGACGACAGTCGCTCCCGAGGTGCGCGACGTGGTGGAGCGGACCCACCGGCACCTGGTGACACCCCTTGGCGGGCGCGTGCCGAGCGGGCGTTACGAGGACCCGGCGTCGTTCGTGGGACTGCCCGCCGAACCGGATCCGCTGGAGGAGACGCAGCCCCTGGTGGAGCTGGCCGACCCGGCGCCTGCCCAGGCGCGGCACGCGCTGGAACGTGTCGCGCGCTCGCAGGTGGCGGACGCCGTGGTCGACGATCTCGTGCTCGGCATCTCCGAGGCGACCAGCAACGCCCAGATCCACGGGGTGGCGCCGACAACGGTCCGGATCTGGGCGGCAGACGGGCGCGTTGTCGTGCACGTGCACGACAGCGGCCCTGGCCCGCGCGACCGGCTCGCCGGGCTCATGCCCGTCGCCGATTCCGTGACCCGCTCCGGCCTCGGGCTCTGGCTCACCCACCAGCTCGACATCGATGTCGCGCTCATCGCCGCTCCCGACGGGTTCACCGTCCGGCTCCGCGGTGGCCGAGCGCTGCCGCCACTCCGCTGACGGCTCCGCGAGTCCCCCGCTCAGGCCGGCGAGTTCCCCGTTCAGGCCGGCGAGTCCCCCGTTTAGGCCGGCGAGTTCCCCGCTTAGGCCGGCGAGTCCCCCGTTCAGGCCCGCGAGTTCCCCGCTCAGGACCGCGAGTCGTGCGCTTCAGACGACGAGTCATGCGCTCGCTCGGCTACGCGCACGCCTGCCGGGACGGGCGGAAGCCGGCGGGCGCGATCCGGAACGCAGAACTCGCCGTCCGGAGCGGGGAACTCGCCGTCCGGAGCGGGGAACTCGCCGTCCGGAGCGGGGGACTCGCGGTCTGGAGCGGGGGACTCGCGGTCTGGAGCGGGGGACTCGCGGTCTGGAGCGGGGGACTCGCCGTCCGGAGCGGGGAACTCGCCGTCCGGAGCGGGGGACTCGCGGTCTGGAGCGGGGGACTCGCGGTCTGGAGCGGGGGACTCGCGGTCTGGAGCGGGGGACTCGCCGTCCGGAGCGGGGAACTCGCCGTCCGGAGCGGGGGACTCGCGGTCTGGAGTGGGGGACTCGCGGTCTGGAGCGGGGGACTCGCGTGCGGGGGTGCACGACTCGCGCGGGCATACTCGGTTTGGTCGTCCGCAACGTCGCAAGGAAGTGGTATGGAAGGCGTCACGCCGCGCGAGATCCGGTTCCGGGGCCGTCCGATGAGGCGGGACCGCCCGCTGGTGATGGCGATCGTCAACCGCACACCCGACTCGTTCTACGACCGGGGCGCCACGTACGGCACCGGCGAGGCCATGGCGGCCGTCGAACGGGCCGTCGAGGACGGCGCGGACATCATCGACATCGGCGGCGTCAAGGCCGGACCCGGCAGCGACGTCGACGTGGCCGAGGAGACCCGCCGCGTCGTGCCCTTCGTCGCGGAGGTGCGCGCCCGTTTCCCCGAGCTCGTCATCAGTGTCGACACCTGGCGCCACGAGATCGGCAGGCTCGCCTGCCAGGAGGGCGCCGACCTGCTCAACGACACGTGGGCCGGTGCGGACCCACGGCTCGCCGACGTGGCCGCCGAGTTCGGCGCGGGCTACGTCTGCTCCCACACCGGCGGCGCCGTGCCACGCACCCGCCCGCACCGGGTCACCTACCCCCAGCTGGTCGCCGACGTGGTCGACGAGGTCACCCGGCGAGCGGGCGAGCTGGTGGCCCGCGGGGTGCCCGCCGAGGGCATCCTCATCGACCCGACCCACGACTTCGGCAAGAACACGTGGCACTCGCTCACGCTCACGCGCGAGATCGGCAGGCTCGTCGCCACCGGCTGGCCCGTGCTGGTCGCGCTGTCCAACAAGGACTTCGTGGGCGAGTCGCTCGGCGCCGACGTGGGGGAGCGGCTGTACGGCACGCTCGCCGCCACGGCCGTGTGCGCGTGGGAGGGCGTGGCGGTGTTCCGGGCCCACAACGTCGCCGAGACGTGCCAGACGCTGGACATGGTCTCGGTGATCAAGGGCACCAGGCAGCCCGCCATGGTGCTCAGGGGTCTGCGCTGACCGGGCAGAATCGGGGCATGCGGGGCCTGGTGGCGCAGCGGAGCGGCGGCCCGCTGACGGGAATGCGCGTGGCGGTGACGGGCGAAGGGCCCGCGCTCCGCCACGCCGCGCGCCTGCTCGCCGCCGCCGGTGCCACGGTCCTGCCCGCACCGGACGACGACGTCGACGGCGTCCTCGACGCGACCGGCACCGGCCACGACGGAGCCGTCGTCCGCACCGAGGACACCAGCGCGGCCGGGGACTGGGCGGCCTCCGGCGCGCTGGCGCTCACCGGCCGCCGCGACGGCCCGCCGCTCGCGGCTCCCGGCATCCCGGCGAGCGCTGCCCGGGGTGCTCTGCTGGCCACCGAGCTGCTCGCCCGCATCGCAGGCTCGCCGGTGACCCTGCCAGGAGCCGAGGTGCTCTCCGAGCGCGCCGCGCTGGCCGGGCTGCGCCGGGACGCTCCCCGGTCGGCGGGCGGTGCGCTGCGGCTGCTGCGCACCGCCGACGGCTGGCTCGGCGTCAACGTCGCCAGGGCCTCCGACGCCGAGCTGCTCCCGGCGTGGCTGGAGGCGCCCGTGCCACTCGACGACCCGTGGCCGATGCTGGCCGAGCTGGTCGCCGAGCGGGCCGCCGCGCCGCTGGCCGAGCGCGCCCGCCTGCTGGGCCTGCCGGTCGGCGCCCATCCGGCTCCCGCCGACGAGCAGCTCGCGGCGCGCGGGCAGACCGCACCCGTCTCGCCCCTTGTGCTCAACGGCGAGGTGCGTCGCGCGGTGGGCGGCGGTGGGTACGAGCCGCGCAGGCGGGCGTGGACGCTGGAGCCCACGCTCGTGGTCGACCTGTCGTCGCTGTGGGCAGGCCCGCTGTGCGGGCACCTGCTGACGTTGCTCGGCGCACGCGTGATCAAGGTCGAGAGCACCCACCGCCCCGACGGAGCCCGCTACGGCTCCGCCGCCTTCTACGACCTGCTGCACGGCGGGCAGGAGTCGGTGGCGCTCGACTTCGGCACACCCGAGGGCAGGACCGCGCTCGCCGGGCTGGTGGGGGCCGCCGACATCGTGATCGAGGGGTCACGGCCACGGGCTCTGCGCCAGCTGGGCGTGGTCGCGGAGGACGTGCTGGCGAACGCGCGGGCCGGGTGCTGGGTGAGCATCACGGCCTACGGCCGCACGGGTCCGTGGGACAACGCCGTCGGCTTCGGCGACGACGCCGCGATCGCGGGCGGGCTGGTGGCCTTCGACCGGGACACCGGAACGCCCGCGCCGTGCGGGGACGCCATCGCCGATCCGCTAACGGGTGTCCACGCCGCTTTCGCGGCCGTGGCCTGCCGCCTCGGCGGCGGCACGTGGCTGGCCGACCTGGCCCTGCGGGAGCAGGCCGCGGCGACCGTGTGCGCGGCGCCCGCGGAGCCCGCCGCGGAGGTGACCCCCGTGCCGAGGCGCCCCGAGCGGCCCGCGCCCGCGCTGGGTGAGCACACCGCCGCGGTCCTCCATGAGCTGGGGCTGGCGTGAGCGGGCTGCTGGTGCGGGATGGGGAGGTCGGCGGACGGCGCGTGGACGTGCGCGTCGCCGGTGGGTGCGTCACCGCGATCGGGACGCTGCGGCCCGAGCCGGGGGAGACGGTGCTCGACGCGGCTGGGGGCGCGGTGTTGCCTGGCCTGCACGACCACCACCTGCATCTGCTGGCGCTGGCGGCGGCGCGGGAGTCGGTGCGTTGCGGCCCGCCCGAGGTCACGAGCCTCGATGAGCTCGCGGTGGTGCTGCGGGCCGCGCCCGGCGAGTGGGTCCGCGGCGTCGGCTACCACGAGAGCGTCGCCGGGATCCTGGACCGGACGGTGCTCGACCGGCTCGAGCCGGGCAGGCCGGTGCGCGTGCAGCACCGGGGTGGCGCGCTGTGGATGCTCAACTCGCAAGCCCTCGCCGCGCTGCGGCTGCGCGACGAGCCTGGCGTCGAGCTGGGCCCCGGCGGGGAGCCCACCGGGCGGGTGTGGCGGGCCGACGCGCTGCTGCGCGAACGCCTCGGCGCGTCCCCGCCCCCTGACCTGGCGGCCGTGGGGAAACGGCTTGCGGCGCTGGGCATCACCGGGGTCACCGACGCGACGCCGCGCCTCGACGACGACACCGTGGCGCTGCTCGCCGGAGGAGCGCTGCCACAGCGCCTGCACCTGCTCGGGGCGCCCGCCGGGGCCGTCCTGCCGGAGCGCGTGACGGTGGGCCCGCACAAGATCCTGCCGCCCGACCACGTGCCGCCCGACTGGGACGCGCTGCACGCCGAGGTCACCGCGGCGCACGCGGTGGGAAGGGCCGTGGCGATCCACGCCGTCACGCGCGAGTCGCTGGTGGTGGCCCTCGCCGTGCTGGCCGAGGCAGGCCCGCTGCCCGGCGACCGGATCGAGCACGCCGCGATCGTGGGCGACGACCTGCTGCCGCTGCTGGCCCGGACGGGGCCGGTGGTGGTGACCCAGCCGGGGTTCGTCGCCGAGCGGGGTGAGGAGTACCGCCGCGACCTGCCCGAGGCCGAGCACACCGAGCTGTACCGCTACGCGAGCCTGCGGCGCGCCGGGATCCGCGTGGCGCCCAGCAGCGACGCGCCGTTCGCGAGCGAGGACCCGTGGCGCACGATCGCGTCCGCCGTGCACCGCCGCACGGCCGGTGGCGCCGTGGTGGGCGAAGGCGAGCGGGTGGCGGCGGGGGAGGTGCTCGCGGGCCTGCTTGCGCCGCTGGAGGATCCGGGTGGGGCACCGAGGCGGGTGGCGGTGGGCGTCCCCGGGGACCTGTGCGTGTTGCGGGTGCCGGTGGACGTGGCGTTGCGGGAGCCGGGCGCCGGGGCGGTGCGGGCGACGGTGTGCCGCGGCGCGCTCGTCTACGACGCGGGCTGAGGCACCGCCCCGAGCGCGCGCAGGGCGAAGCGCGTGACCTCGGCCGCGGCGTCGTCGGCGCTCATCGTGGACGCGCCCGAGAGCAGTTCGGTGAACGTCTCCTGCAGCGCGGCCCGGATGGCCTTCGCGTCCGGTTCGGGATCGGTCAGCGGGAACGAGCCGTCGTCGCGGCCCCGGCGCAGGATCTCCGCCAGCGCCGCCTGGTGCGCCGTCGCCGCGCGCGCCGCCTCCGCCGTGAAACCCCTGGCACTGGCCAGGTCCGGGGAACCCAGCAACATCACGCGCCGCCCTTCGCGCGCCTCGGTCGCCACCCGCAGCATGCCCTCGACCCAGTTCGCGAGCGCCCGCCGGGGGCAGGCTGTGGCGGCGGCGTCGCGCAGCTCGGCGAGCACCCGCTCGTAGTCCCGGCGGAACATCGCCAGCAGCAGCGAGTCCTTGGACCGGAAGTGCCGGTAGAACGCCCGCGTGGACAGACCCGAGGCCGCGAGGATGTCGGTCACCGACACTCCTCGCCTCTCGCCCGTCGCCAGGCAGTGCGACGCGGCTTCCATGATCCGGCCGCGTTCCGATGACTCAGTCCACGTCATGGTGTCTCCCCAGACTCGGCGGCGGCCGCGACGATACAGTCGCCGCATGGACGGCATTCCCGTGCCGCGGTGCTCGGTCGCCGACCTCGCCGAGGGCGCCGCGGCGGGGCCGCTTCTCGGCGAGAACGGCGAGGTGATCGACCCACTTCTCTTCGTGGACCTCGGCCCCGCGGACGCCGGCACGCTCGGCGCCGCCACGCACGCGGTGGCCACGGCCCACCGTGTGCTCGTCGGCGTGGTGACCGGCGAGCCGGACGAGAGGTGGCGCGGGCTGGCCCGCGCGCTCGATGTCACGCTCGTGCCCGGCGGCGCGGCCCGGCTCGGCCCCGAGTTCGCCTGCGGCGGCGACCCGGTGGCCGACGCCGCGGCCCTGCACGCGGCGGCCACGGCGTGCCCGAGGGCCACGCTCACGCTCGCGCAGGTGCTGCGTGCCACGGAACCGCTGGGCGTGCGCGCGGCGCTCGACGTCGAGTCGTTCGCCTACTCGACGTTGCTCGGCGGCGCCGAGTTCGCCCGCTGGCTCTCCGCCAGGGGCACGCGTCCGCTGCCGCCTCCCGCCGCCGAGCCCGTGCTCCTCGCCCGCGCCGACGGCCTGCTGCGGATCACGCTCAACCGTCCCGAGCGGCGCAACGCCTACGGCCGCGAACTGCGCGACGCGCTCACCGACGCGCTGCGTCTGGCCACAGTGGACGACACGATCACGCGTGTCGTGCTCGACGGCGCGGGCCCGTCGTTCTGCGCGGGCGGTGACCTCGACGAGTTCGGCACCACTCCCGACCTCGCCACCGCCCACCTCGTGCGCACGAGAGCGGGCGCCGGGCCGCTGCTGCACACGCTGGCGGAGCGCGCCGAGGTGCGCGTGCACGGCAGCTGCGTCGGCGCCGGCATCGAGCTGCCCGCGTTCGCCGGACGCGTCGTGGCGGCACCGGGGACCACGTTCCGGCTGCCCGAGGTGTCGATGGGCCTGCTCCCCGGCGCGGGCGGCACCGTGAGCATCCCGCGCCGCATCGGCCGCTGGCGCACCCTGTTCGCGGCGTTGTCCGGACGCGCGATCGACACGGACACGGCACTGGAGTGGGGACTGGTCGACGCGGTCGAGTCCGGACCGTCCTGATCGCGCCCGTGCTCTGAGCCCCCTCACCTGGGCACGGCCGCGCGCTCGTCCGGCACGCAGTGCGTCAGCACGAGATCGCTGACCTCGCGGGGCCCGTTGTGGCCCAGGTTCCGCAGCCGCCGCCGGTCGCGGGCCCCCTCGGAGTGCCTGCCGCCGATCACGGTGGAGAAACGCACGGCTACGTCGGTGGGCTTGCCGCGCTCGGGGATGCGCTCGCGGTGGCCGATCTTCTCGGGGGACCGGGCGTTCTCGAGCGTCGCGGCGGGCCCGCGACGGCCTGCGGTGCGCCGGTTCTGGTTGTCGTAGCCGGGGTGGCACCGGCGGCCGGCCGGGACGGGTCGCCTGCCGCCGTTGTCCGGGGGAGTGTCGGGCATGGGCAGGGCCTACCCGTGGCGCCGGAACGTCAACCGAGGTTCACCCGTGCGTGAGCAGGCCGTGCTCGCGGACCGCGGCGAGTGACAGGGTGCGGTAGCCCGCGTCGTCGAACAGCACGGTGATCCTGTCGGCCTCCTGGGCCACCACGTTGCCCGCGCCCCACTCGGGGTGACGGACCCGCGAGCGCAGCGGGAACTCCGCACGGGTTTCCTCCGCCGGGGCGTGCTCGACGGCGGTGCCCGCGTCGCACCGGTCGCAGAGCCCGCATGCCCGCGGCAGGTCCTGGCCGAAGTAGCCGAGGAGGAACCGTCTGCGGCACGTCCTGGTCTCGGCGTACTCGCGCAGCACCTCGACCCGCGAGCGGTCGAGCCGCTGCCGTCGCTCCAGCTCCGCCGCCGCGGCGCGCACCGGGTCGGTGCCGTCGCCTGCCCACGTCAGCTCGCCCCGCCGGGTCCTGCGCACGACGCCGGCCTGTTCGAGAAGGTTGAGGTCGCGGGTCACGCGGCGGTGCGACCGCCCGGTCGCGGCCTCGGCGTCGGCGAGGCGGAGCCGTCCCTCGTGCCGCCGGATCACGTCGGCGAGCTCACGCACCGCGGCCTCGTCCAGCGATTGCGAGGCGAGGAAGCGCTGCAGTCCGAAGTCCTCGCCGCGGTGCACCAGCAGCGCCCCGGCGGGTTCGCCGTCGCGCCCGGCGCGGCCGATCTGCTGGTAGTAGGAGTCGAGCGAGTCGGGCGGCGCGGCGTGGACGACGAACCGGACGTCGGGTTTGTCGATGCCCATGCCGAACGCCGAGGTGGCGACCACCACGTCCACGTCGCCCGCCATGAACGCGTCCTGCACGCGCCGGCGCTCGACGGCGCGGAGCCCGGCGTGGAACGCCTCGGCGCGCACGTCCCGCTCGCGCAGCACCTCCGCGAGCCGCTCGGTGTCCGCCCGCGTCGCCGTGTAGACGAGGCCCGGCTTCGCCGCGCCGGTGACGTGCCCCGCGACGATCTCGACCCGGCTGTCGTCGTCGGCGGTCTCGCGTGCCGCGAGGTGCAGGTTCGGCCGGTCGAAGCCGGCCACGACCCGTGCGGGGTCGCGCAGGCCGAGCTTCTCCACGATGTCGTCGCGCACCGGTCCGCCCGCGGTGGCCGTGAGCGCCAGCACCGGCGGCCTGCCCACGTACTCGGCGGCGTGGCGCAGCCGCAGGTAGTCGGGCCGGAAGTCGTGCCCCCACGCCGACACACAGTGCGCCTCGTCGACGACGAACAGGGCGGGGTCGCTGTCCGCGAGGCGGTCGAGCACGTCGTCCTTGGCCAGCTGCTCGGGGGAGAGGAACAGGTACTCGGCGTCGCCGGCGGTGGCCGCCTCGAACGCCTCCTCGGTGTCCCGGGCGCCCTGCGCGGAGTTCACCGCGACGGCCTCGGGTGCGTCCGCCTCGCCGAGGCTGCCGATCTGGTCGCGTTGCAGCGCGATCAGCGGCGACACCACGATCGCGGGCCCGGGCAGCAGCATCGTGGGCAGCTGGTAGATCGCCGACTTGCCGGAGCCGGTCGGCAGCACGACGAGCACGTCGTCGCCGTTGAGCACGTGCTCCATGGCCGTGAGCTGCTCGGGGCTCAGCTCGCGCCAGCCGAAGGTCTTCCTGGCGAGCCGCCGCAGCCTTCCCGGGATCGAGGTGTCGGGCATGGCCCGGTGTTCCCCTGGTCCGCCCCCGGAAACCCGGGTTTGGGACTCGTGATCACGGGGAAAGGCGTTACGGCGAGTGAGGAGGATGTGAGCATGGGGCTGGCGGACTGGATCCGCTCGTGGCCGGTGTACCGGCAGCTGACCGGACGTGATCGGACCGGCCGGGGCAAGGCCGCGCAGTCGGGGCGCTCGGCGGCGCTCGCGGCACGCACCACCGATGCCGACCGGGTCGTCGGCTCGGTGTGCCCGTTCTGCGCGGTCGGCTGCGCCCAGCATGTCTACGTCAAGGACGAGCGCGTCGTCCAGATCGAGGGCAACCCGGACAGCCCCATCTCGCGGGGGAGGCTGTGCCCCAAGGGCTCGGCGAGCAAGCAGCTGGTCACCGGGCCGCAGCGGGCCGAGCGGGTGCTCTACCGGCCGCCGTACGGCACCGAGTGGCAGGAGCTCGACCTCGACACGGCGATGGACATGGTGGCCGACCGCGTGCTCGACGCGCGGCGCAAGGGCTGGCAGGACGCCGACGAGGACGGCAACCGCCTGCGCCGCACGATGGGCCTCGCGAGCCTCGGCGGCGCGACGCTGGACAACGAAGAGAACTATCTGATCAAGAAGCTCTTCACGGCGCTCGGCGCCATCCAGATCGAGAACCAGGCGCGTATTTGACACTCCGCCACGGTTCCCGGTCTGGGAGCCTCCTTCGGTCGCGGCGGGGCGACGGACTACCAGCAGGACCTCGTCAACTCCGACTGCATCGTCATCATGGGCTCGAACATGGCCGAGGCCCACCCGGTCGGGTTCCAGTGGGTGATGGAGGCCAAGGCGCGCGGCGCCGAGGTGATTCACATCGACCCGAGGTTCACGCGCACCAGTGCGCTGGCCGATCTGCACGTGCCGCTGCGCGCCGGCACCGACATCGCGTTCCTCGGCGGTGTGATCAACCACATCCTGGAGCACGATCTCGACTTCCGGGAGTACGTGCGCGCCTACACCAACGCGCCGTACCTGGTGGACGAACGCTTCCAGGACACCGAGGACCTCGACGGGCTCTTCAGCGGGTACGACTCAGGGACCGCCTCCTACGACAACACCACCTGGCAGTACGAGAGCCAGACCGACAGCGGCGAGGGCGGCACCCGCGCCAAGGAGCAGTCCCGGCCCGACCAGCTCGGCTCCGGCGGACCCGGCGTCGAGGGAGGCGCGCGCAAGATCGCGGCCGACCCCGAGCTCAAGCACCCGCGCTGCGTGTTCCAGATCCTCAAACGGCACTTCGCGCGCTACACGCCCGAGGCCGTCGAGGAGATCTGCGGCGTGCCCGCCGAGACGTTCCTGCGCGTGTGCCGGGCGTGGACGGCCAACTCGGGCCGCGAGCGCACCGCCGCGCTCGTCTACAGCGTCGGCTGGACCCAGCACACCCTCGGCGCCCAGTACATCCGGGCAGGCTCGATCATCCAGCTGCTGCTCGGCAACATCGGCAGGCCGGGTGGCGGGGTGTTCGCGCTGCGCGGGCACGCGAGCATCCAGGGCTCCACCGACATTCCCACCCTGTTCAACCTGCTGCCCGGCTACCTGCCGATGCCAGACACCTCGCACGAGGACCTGCCGAGCTACCTGCACAAGGTGCGGGGCGACCGGCAGAAGGGCTTCTGGCGCAACGCCGACGCGTACCTGGTCTCGCTGCTCAAGGAGTACTGGGGTGAGGCGGCGACGCCGGAGAACGACTTCCGCTTCGACTACCTGCCGCGCATCAACGGCGACCACGGCACCTACCGGACGGTGCTGGACATGCTCGACGGCAAGGTGTTCGGCTACTTCCTCCTCGGCCAGAACCCCGCCGTCGGTTCAGCGCACGGGCGGCTGCAACGGCTCGGGATGTCCAATCTGGACTGGCTGGTGGTGCGCGACCTCACGATGATCGAGAGCGCCGAGTTCTGGAAGGACTCCCCGGAGATCGAGACGGGCGAGATCGTGCCCGAGCGGTGCCGCACGGAGGTGTTCTTCTTCCCGGCCGCCGCGCACGTGGAGAAGGCGGGCACGTTCACGCAGACGCAGCGGATGCTGCAGTGGCGGGACAAGGCCGTCGAGCCGCGCGGCGACCAGCGCTCGGAGCTGTGGTTCATCTACCATCTCGGGCGCCTGCTGCGGGAGAAGCTCGCGGGCTCCGCCGACGAGCGCGACCGCCCGCTGCTCGACCTCGCCTGGGACTACGAGCTGGAGGGAGAGGACGAACCGTCCGCGGAGGACGTGCTGCGCCGGATCAACGGCATCGACCTGCGCACCGGCAAGGAGGTCGACGGCTACCTCGACCTGCGGGCCGACGGCACGACCGTGTGCGGCTGCTGGATCTACAGTGGAGTGTTCGCCGATGGCGTCAACCAGGCCGCGCGCCGCGAACCGCACGACGAGCAGGGACCCTACGAGAACGAGTGGGGCTGGACCTGGCCGCTGAACCGGCGCGTGCTCTACAACAGGGCCTCCGCCGACCTCGACGGAAGACCGTGGAGCGAGCGTAAGGCGCTCGTGTGGTGGGACGCCGAGCGCGGCGAGTGGACCGGTCACGACGTGCCGGACTTCGAGAAGAACAAGCCGCCGGACTACCGGCCCGCCGACGACGCCGTCGGCCCGGCCGCGCTGAGCGGCGACGACCCGTTCGTCATGCAGGCCGACGGCAAGGGCTGGCTGTTCGCGCCCAATGGCGTGGTGGACGGTCCGCTGCCGACGCACTACGAGCCGCACGAGTCGCCCGTGCGCAACCGGCTGTACGCACAGCAGGGCAACCCGGCGCGCAAGGTCTTCGGCCGCGCGGAGAACCCGTCCAACCCGTCGCCTCCCGAACGCGGTGGCGAGGTGTTCCCGTACGTGTTCACCACTGCGCGGCTCACCGAGCACCACACCGCGGGTGGGATGAGCAGGCAGCTGCCGTACCTCTCGGAGCTGCAGCCCGAACTGTTCATGGAGGTCTCTCCCCGGCTCGCCGCCGAGCGCGGGCTCACGCATCTCGGCTGGGCGCACGTGATCACGAGCAGGACGGCCGTGGACGCGCGCGTGTTCGTCACCGACCGGATGCGGCCGCTGCGCCTCGAGGGCAGGGAGGTGCACCAGGTGTGGATGCCCTACCACTGGGGGCACACCGGTCTGGTGGACGGCGACGTGGTGAACGACCTGATCGGCGTGGTGCTCGACCCGAACGTCTTCATCCAGGAGACCAAGGTCGCCACGTGCGACGTCCGGCCGGGCAGGCGCCCGCGCGGGCCCGCGCTGCTCGACTACGTCGCCGGGTACCGGCAGCGGGCGGGCGTCACGCCGGAGACCGGCACGCGAATCGACACCGTCACCCGGCACGACACCGTGCACCGGGAGGAGGACCGATGACCGAGGAGGCCGCGCGCACCGACCCGGCCACCGCCACCGGCTACGGAGAGCACCCACCGAGGGTCGGGTTCTTCACCGACACCTCGGTGTGCATCGGCTGTAAGGCGTGCGAGGTGGCGTGCAAGGAATGGAACGGCGTCCCCGACGACGGATTCGACCTGCTCGGCATGTCGTTCGACAACACCGGCACGCTCGGCGCCAACTCGTGGCGCCACGTCGCTTTCGTCGAGCAGCCCGCGCCGCCCGAGCCCCGGCGCGCCGAGGCCTCGGAAGTCGTCGACCTCGGCCTGCCGTCGTTCGACCTGCCCGGCGCGGGCACCGGCGAGGAGGGCCGCACCGACTTCCGGTGGCTGATGAGCTCCGACGTGTGCAAGCACTGCACCCACGCCGGTTGCCTCGACGTGTGCCCGACCGGTGCGCTGTTCCGCACCGAGTACGGCAGCGTGGTGGTGCAACCCGACATCTGCAACGGCTGCGGCTACTGCGTGTCCGGCTGTCCGTACGGCGTGATCGACCGGCGCGAGGACGACGGCCGCGCTTGGAAGTGCACGCTCTGCTACGACCGGCTGCGCGACGGGCTGGAACCCGCCTGCGCCAAGGCGTGCCCCACCGACTCCATCCAGTTCGGACCGCTCGACGAGCTGCGCGAGCGGGCACGGGAACGCGTCGAGCACCTGCACGACTCCGGCGTGCCCGAGGCGCGGCTCTACGGGGAGAGCCCGGACGACGGCGTCGGCGGCGACGGCGCGTTCTTCCTGCTGCTGGACGAACCCGAGGTGTACGGCCTCCCACCGGACCCCGTGGTCCCGACCAGGGACGCGCCGTCGATGTGGAAGTACGCGGGCATGGCGGCGTCGGCCTTCGCCGCGGCCGCGGTGTCGGTGTTTCTCGGAAGGGGCTCGCGGTGAAGCAGCAGGAGAGCGTGGTGCCCGAGGCGACGTTCCGCTCCTACTACGGGCAGCCGGTGCTCAAACCGCCGGTGTGGGAGTGGAAGATCGCGGCCTACCTGTTCACCGGTGGGCTGTCCGCGAGCTCGGCGCTGCTCGGCGCCGGGGCCGACCTGACGGGCCGCCCCGCCCTGCGCAGGGCGGGCAGGCTCGGCGCGCTGGGCGCGCTCGGCGCGAGCATGTATCTGCTGGTGGCCGACCTCGGCAGGCCGGAGCGCTTCCTCCACATGCTTCGGGTGGCCAAGCCGAGCTCGCCGATGAGCGTCGGCACGTGGATCCTCGTCGCCTACGGGCCTGGCACCGGCGCGGCGGCCGTCGCCGAGCTGGTGCCGCGCGGATGGCGGAAGAGGCTGCCAGGGCGGCTGCTGCGCCGCCTGGCGCGGCCCGCGGGACTGTCCTCCGCCGCCGTCGCACCCGCGGTGGCGTCCTACACGGCGGTGCTGCTCTCGCAGACCGCCGTGCCGGCCTGGCACGAGGCACACCGCCAGCTGCCGTTCGTGTTCACCGGCTCAGCCGCGGCCGCGGGCGCGGGCCTCGGCCTGGTTTGCGCGCCCGTGAGCGAGGCGGCGCCCGCGCGCAGGCTCGCTGTCGCGGGGGCCGCGCTGGAGAGCGTGGCGGCCAGGCTCGTCGAGCACCGCTCTGGGCTCGCGGGGGAGGCGTACCGCACGGGAAAGGCTCACCGGCTGCGGAAATGGTCGGAGTGCCTCACCATCGGCGGCGCGCTCGGGGCGCTGCTTCCCGCCCGGCGCAGCCGCGCCGCGGCCGTGGCGTCCGGTCTGGCGTTGCTGGCGGGCAGCGCGCTGCAGCGGTTCGGGATCTTCGAGGCCGGCGTCGAGTCCACGAAGGATCCGAAGTACGTCGTGGTTCCCCAGCGGCAACGGAAGGTGTGACGGATGTCTCACCGAGCGCGTTTGTTGATCAGTGGGGCAGGGTACTCCGGTTTCTCGTGCGTTGAGCGAACAGCGGATGGGTGATTGACCGTGGCGGAAACGGATGAGGCGTGGGCCGACGACACCGGATGGCGGGCGGCTCGCGTACGTGATCTCCCGGCGTTACGACATCGCGTGCGGGCCATGCTCTCCCGGTACGACCACCAACTGGTGACCGACGCTCAGCTACTGGTCAACGAGCTGATCACGCTGGCGCTGACCGGCGCTTCCCGCTCCGTCCGGCTGCGCCTGTCCCACGCACCGGGTCGCCGCCTGCGCGTCGAGCTCGACCGGCTCGCCACGCCGGTCGCGGCGCGCACGCCCGAGGAACGCTGCGGCCTCGAGTTGGTTCGCGCCCTCGCGGCGGTGAGCGGTCTCGACGGCGGCACGGGCCACACGGTGCGCGCCGACTTCGACCTCAGCGCGCCATCGCGCCGGCCGGTGTTCCCTGCCCAGGCCCGCGTGGCCCGCGCCGTTTCCTGAGTCACCCTCGTCCGCGGTGAAGGCCACCTTCACTGCGCCCACCCGTCTCCCACCACCACCCGAACGGAGACGCTGGCGCGCCGCGGTGTTCGATTCAACGCAGGCATGGTGGCCTTCACTGCCGTCACCTCACCTGAGCACGTAGCCGACACCGCGCACGGTGTGCAGCACCGGCGGCGGTCCCAGCTTGCGGCGAAGCTGCGCGATGAGCACGTCCAGCACGTTCGAAGCCGGCGGCACCAGCTCGTCCCACGCCGCGGCGATCAGCTCGGCCCTCGGCACCGGCCCGCCCTTCGCGACCAGCCGCTCCAGCACCAGGAACTCCTTGGTGGTCAGGGTCAGCAGCGTGCCGGCGCGGCGCGCTTCGTGCCGCCCCGTGTCGAGCTCGAGATCCCCGGCCCGCAGCACCGGCGCGGGCAACGTGGCACCGCGGCGGCAGAGGCTGCGCACCCGCGCGACGAGCTCGGCGACCGCGAACGGCTTCACGAGGTAGTCGTCGCCCCACCGCAGCCCCGCGATCCGGTCGGTCACCGCGTCGCGCGCGGTCAGGAACAGCACGGGCACGGGCCACCCGGCCCGCCGGCGGTGTTCGACGTACCGCAGCGCATCGCCCGACGGCAGCATCCGGTCGAACACGGCTCCGTCATAGGCGTTGACGGCCAGCGCCTCGTCCGCCTCGGGGAGGTCGGTGGCCGCGTCTACGGCGAAGCCGGCGCCGCGCAGCGAAGCCTCGACGGCCACCCTGAGGTTCTCGTCGTCCTCCGTGACCAGCACGCGCACCCCTCAACGGTAGCGGTCCGTGCCCGCCCGCGTACGCGCAGGTCACGGGAACGAAGCGCGGCTGCAGGCCATGCGTGACCACGGCAGCGCAAGCTCGTCCCGCGTGGACGCCGGCGCCGAAGCACACGTTGCGCACCACGGCGGGCTCGAACGGTCCGCCGTCGAAGCCGTCGTAGACGGCCGCGCACCTCGATGCGCCCGTCGAGCACGCGCTCGTGGATCACGCGGCTCGTCGCTCCGGGCAGGAACACGCCCGGCGGCACGTCGAACGTCCACCGTTCCACTCGTAGGCCCGGAGGGTGTGCGGGTCGGCCTTCGGCTGGTTGAGCGCGATGATCTGCTCGGCCGGAAGCGGCGGTGGCAGCCGGCCGACCGTGTCCACGGCTGCCTCCTCTGCGTGGGTCAGCGGCCGATGGAGCGCAGGTACTCGGCGAGCTTCTCGGCGGCGTCGAGGTTGCGCGGTCCGCTCACGGCCTCGCCGTAGTCGAGGACGTGGAAGCGGTTGTTCCGCACGGCGGGGGAGTCGGCCAGCGGCGGGAACGACTTGAGGAACGCGATCTTCTCCTGCACCGGCTGGTCGCCGTAGTCCACCACGGCGATCACCTCGGGCTGTGCCTCCACCACCGGCTCCCAGCCGACCGTGGTCCACCGCTCGGCGAGGTCGCCGAAGATGTTGTGCCCTCCGGCGAGGGAGACGATCACGTCGGGCGCGCCCTGCCCGCCAGAGGTGAACGGCTGGTCGGTTCCCGAGTCGTAGATGAACACCCGCGCGGGCTCGCGCTCGGGCCGGTTCCCCTCCAATGTGGACGCCCGCTGTTCGAGATCGGCGACAAGCCGTTCCGCGCGGTCGGGGACGCCGAAGATCTGCCCGATCTGGCGCAGGTCCGTGTAGAGCGCCTCCAGCGGCGGCACCTTCACGGGCCGGTCGCCGTAGTTGAAGCAGCTCTCCGTGTGCTGGTAGCTGCGGATGCCGACCTCGTCGAGCCGGGCGGGGGTGATGCCCCGCTCCTCGCTGAAGCCGGAGTTCCAGCCCGCCAGCACCCAGTCGGCCTCGGCGGCGACCACCGTCTCGAAGCTCAGCACGTCGGTGGACAACGTCTCCACCGACCGGTAGTCCCGCAGGTACGGGGACCGCTCGACCGCGGGATCGGCGGTGCTGGGCATGACCATGCCGCGCATGCGGTCGGCGAGGCCGAGCGCGAACATCTTCTCTGTGCTGCTCATGTCGTAGGCGACAGCGCGCTCCGGCCGGGGATAGGTGATGCGCTCGCCGCAGTTCTCGATCGTCACGGGCTTCGGGCCCTCCTGGGCCTGCGGCGCTACGTCGGCGCCGCACGCGGTGGCGAGCAGGCCGGCGGCGAGCAGCGCGGACAATGTGGCGGGGAGCCGGTTCACGGGGACGGCCTTCCTTGTCGGGGACTACAGGGTGTAGAGCAGCTGGGGGACACCGGTGCGGGGATGGCGCACCACCGTGGGGGTCACGCCGAACACGCGCCGCACCAGCTCCGGCGTGAGCACGTCGGCAGGTGGCCCGGTCTCGACGAGCGTT
The DNA here is from genome assembly GCF_003311655.1 of Prauserella sp. PE36. Classification (NCBI taxonomy): domain Bacteria; kingdom Bacillati; phylum Actinomycetota; class Actinomycetes; order Pseudonocardiales; family Pseudonocardiaceae; genus Prauserella; species Prauserella sp. PE36. Next base: position 107,616 of record NZ_QEQT01000087.1, read on the forward strand.
CCGTTCTGCAGCACGGCGAGCCGGTCGCACGTCGACGCGGCGAGGTTCAGGTCGTGCAGCGCGACGAGCACGGTGAGCCCGCAGTCGCGCAGGAACGCGAGCAGCTCGACCTGGTGCCGCACGTCGAGGTGGTTGGTGGGTTCGTCGAGCACGAGGAGTTCTGGTTCCTGCACCAGCGCGCGGGCGATGAGCACGCGCTGGCGTTCCCCGCCGGAGAGCGACAGGATGCCGCGCCGCGCGAGGTGGGTGACGCCCGTGCGGCGCATCGCCTCGGCGCAGAGCTCCCGCTCGCGATCGCTCAGCACCGGGTTGCCGCGCTGGTGCGGGAACCGGCCCAACGCCACCACCTCGGCGACGGTGAAGTCGAGATCGGCCGTGCCGTCCTGAGTCAGCGCTGCGACCGAGCGCGCACTGTCGCGAATGGACAGCGTCGTCAGGTCGGTTCCGTCCACCAGCACGGCGCCCGAGCTGGGCCGTAGCGCCCGGTACACGCAGCGCAGCGCGGTCGACTTGCCGCTGCCGTTCGGCCCGACGAGGCCCACCACCTCGCCGTCGCCCGCCTTGAGGCTCAGCTCGTCGATCAGCCTGGCACCCGAGATCTCCACGGAGACCGCGTCGAGGGTCAGCTCCATGTCAGCGGCCTCCGAACAGATAGCCGCGGCGGCGCAGCAGTGTCACGAACACGGGCACGCCGATCAACGCCGTGATCACGCCCAGCGGCAGCTCGCGGGGGGCGAACAGGGTGCGCGAGGCGAGATCCACCCACACCAGGAAGATGGCGCCGGCGAGCGGGGCGATCACCAGCACGCGGCGGTGGCTCGCGCCGACGAGGATGCGCACGAGGTGCGGCATGACGAGCCCGACGAAGCCGACCGCGCCGCTGACCGCGACGAGCGCGCCGGTGACCACGGCGGTGAGCAGGAACAGCCTGCGGCGCACGGCCGCCGCGTCGACACCGAGGCTCGCCGCGGACTCGTCACCCATCGCCAGCACGTCGAGCGCGCTGGACTGCCTCAGCAGCAGGGCGACAGCCACCGCGACGGTCGCCGCGGCGATGGGGAGCGAGCCCCACGCCGCCCCACCGAGACTGCCGAGCAGCCAGAACAGCACCGAGCGCGCGGCCTCGCCGAACGGAGCGAAGAACACGATCACGCTCATCAGCGCCTGGAAGCCGTAGGCCAGTGCCACGCCGGTGAGCACGAGCCGCAGCGGCGTGAGCCCGGCCCGGCCGTGTGCGGCGACGTACACCAGCACGGACGCGGCGAGCGCGCCCAGGAACGCGGCCGCCGACAGCGCGTAGATTCCGAGGCTCGCGAACAGTCCGAACGACACGACCGCGCTCGCGCCCACCGAGGCGCCCGACGAGACCCCGAGGATGAACGGGTCGGCGAGTGCGTTGCGCACCATGGCCTGCACCGCGACGCCGATGACGCTCAGCCCGGCGCCCACCACGATGGCGAGCAGCACCCGTGGCGTGCGGACCTGCCAGATGATCGAGTACCCCGTGACGTCCTCGGGCCCGATCGTGCCGCCCGTGAGGGCGGCCCCGAGGTAGCGGAGTGTGTCCGGCAGTGGGACGACCGCGGGACCGAGTGAGATCCCGGCGATCGCCGACGCCACCAGCACGACCACCAGAGCCGCCACGGTCAGCGGACCGCGGGCCCGGGAGTTCTCCGGCGGAGCCACCCCGGGCGCCGCCTCCGTCACCGTCACGCGAATCCTCCACAGTGGACTTGTCCGGATGGTCGCCACCCGGCCGCAGCGATACTACAAATGAAAATCATTGTCGTCTAGCCTGTGCGTGCCAGAATGAGCGAGACCCCGGAGGAGCCACCACCCCGTGACACAGACAGCCAGCGCGGCGACCACATCCGTCCTGCGCGACACGTCGTTCCTGCGACTCTGGTCGGGCACCACCGCATCCGGGCTCGCGACCTGGGCGTTACCGTTCATCCTCGGCCTCGCGGTGCTCGATCGTTCCCTCAGCGCGACCGGGCTCGGACTCGTGCTGGCCACGCGCACCGCGGGCTTTCTCGTCGCCGTCCCGGTCGGCGGCGTGCTCGCCGACCGTTACTCCCGCAGGAAGGTCGTGTGGTGGTCCGGGCTCGCCGCGGTCGTCGGTTCCCCGCTGATCGCGCTGGGGCTCGACCGGTCGCTGGCCCTCATGGCCGTCGCCGCGGCCGTGGTCGGCGCGGGTCAGGGCGCATGCAGGCCCGCCTTCCAGGCGCTCACCGCCGAAGTGGTCGACGAGCCGCGCCGCCAGCAGGCCAACGCCGCCCAGACGTTCGCCGTGCGGGTCACCACGCTCGTCGCCCCCGCGCTCACCGCACTGCTCGCCACGGTGGTCGACACCGCGGCCCTGCTGATCGCCACCGGTGCGCTGTGGCTGATCGCCGCGGTGGTCCCGCCGTGGGTCACCCCGCACGCGCCGTCGCCCGCCCGTACGCGCGCGCGTTTCGTCACCGAGTTCGCCGACGGGGTGCGCGAGGCGCGCAGGCACCCGTGGCTACTCGCCGGGCTCGGCGCGCTCACGGCCGTGATCGCCACCGGCTACTCCGCGACGGGTGTGCTGCTGCCGCTGGTCAGCCGCGACCGTTACGACACCGAGGCCGTGCTCGCCGCCGCACTCACCGCCTACACGGCCGGTGCACTCGCGGGCGCTCTGCTCGTCGCGCGCTGGCGCCCCCGCGCGCAGGGCCGGGTCGCCCTCGCCGGGCTCGCCTGCTACGGCTTCGCGCCGCTGAGCCTGCTGCTGCCCGTGCACCCTGCCGTGGTCGTGGGCGCCTACGTGCTCGCCGGTGTGGGCATCGAGCTGTTCAACGTCCCGTGGTTCACGGCCACGCAGCGCGAGGTCGCGCCCGACAAGCTGGCCCGCGTCTCGTCATTGGACTTCCTGCTCTCCTACGGCCTCGCGCCCGTGGGCCTCGCGCTGATCGCGCCCGCGCTGGATGCGTTCGGGGCCCCGGCGGTACTCGGCGCGTGCGCGCTGGTGTGTTTCCTCGCGCCCGCCGCGGCGGCCCTGGTGCCCAGCAGCCGCCGGTTCAGCGTCAGGGAGCCGTGAGCGGCGGGCGCAGGAGGAAGTCGACGAGCTGGTCGGCGTAGGTGTCGATCTGCCCTGGCAGCGTGGACTGCAGGTGCGCGGGCGTCGACATGACGTGCATGACGACGCCGCCGCACAGGGTGTCGAGCAGCAGCGTCACCGATGTGCCCTCAGGCAGCTCACCCCTGGCGATCCCGCGCTTCACCATCGCGCGCGCGGCCCTGATTTGCGCATGCCGCAGCTCCTCGCAGCGCTGCGCGAGTCCGGGGATCGTCGGCGCCTCCAGGCTCATGCGCAGTGCCGCCTTGCGGCTCGTTCCCACGTACAGCCGCAGCAACTGCCTCGCCAGATCCACCAGGTCGCCCCGCAGCGTCCCGGTGTCGGCGTCGGCGACGTTCGCGACGTGCGCGGCGAGCGCGTCGAGCAGCAGCTGCTCCTTCGTCTGCCAGCGCAGGTAGATCGACGCCTTGCCGACACCCGCAAGGCGCGCGACCGACTCCACACTGAACCCGGCCCAGCCCGCCTCGCCGAACAACTCCACCGCGGCGAGCGCGATGCGCCGGTCCACCTCCGGGTCACGGGGCCGGCCGGTGTGCGGAGAGGCGGACGCGGTCATCGGTTCCGCCACCGCGGCGGGCGTTTCTGGGCGAAGGCGGTGACGCCCTCGATGGTGTCCTCACTGACGAGCAGGTCGTCGAGCGCTGCCGATGGGTGGTTCACGGCCTCGATTGTGTCAGCGATGCCCTCGGTCTCGGCCATCATGCGCAGCGACGCGCGAACCGAGGTGGGGGAGCCCTCCAGGATCTCGGCGGCGAGCGCACGCGCTCCCTCCAGCGCCGTGCCCGCCCCCACCACCCGGTTGACCAGCCCGTACGAGCGCGCCTCGTCCACGCCCATCCGCCTGCCGGTGAGGATCAGCTCCGTCGCCACGGCCTTCGGGATCGCCCTCGGCAGCCGCACCAGCCCGCCCGCCGCGGCGGCGAGCCCCACCCTCACCTCGGTGAGCCCGAACTGCGCCGTCGCGTCGGCCACGACCAGGTGGCAGGCGAGCGCGATCTCCAGCCCGCCGCCGAGTGCGTAGCCGTTCACCGCCGCGATCACCGGCTTCGGCAGCTCGCGGCGCGACGTGAGCCCCGCGAAGCCGTTCTTGGGCATCCACAACGACTTCCCGGACGCGGTGTGAGCGAGGTCGTTGCCCGCGCTGAACGCCTTTTCGCCGGCGCCGGTGAGGATCGCGACCCACAGTTCGTCGTCGGCGAAGTAGGCGTCGAAGATCTCGTCGAGCTCGGTGTTGGCCTCCGGGTGCAGGCTGTTGCGGGCCTGCGGCCGGTTGATCGTCACCTCCAGCACGTGCCCGTCGCGGCGCACCAGCACGTGCTCGTAGGACTCGCGCAGCACGGCCGGTCTCGGCGGGAACAGCTCGGCCATCCGCGCCTCGCTCGTGGTGACACGGTTGCCGAAGCCGAACGAGCGCGCGAACACCCTCGTCCCGATGGGTTCACCGGTGCCGAGCAGGTCGAGCATCTCGTCGTCGCCGCGCAGGGTGTTGGCCAGGAACCGCTCACCGGACTCGAGGCGCCCGATCACCACGCCCGTGCGCGAGCCGTCGCGGCCGTACTTCACGGTGTAGGTCTCGATCGTCGCCCACCCGTCGGCGTGCATCACGTCCTCGGGCGCGGCCCCCGCGTCGATCCCGGCCTGCAGCTCGGCGTCGCGGCTCGTCCGCCATTCCGTTGGCGTCGTGGAGTAGACCCCGGCCGAGTACTTGCTCAGCAGTCCGCCGTTGGCCCCGATGAGTCCGTAGGCGCCAGGCTGCTCGCGCAGCCGCTGCACCAGCTCCGCGATGGCGTGCATCGAGTAGTTGTTGCCCGCGCCGCCGAAGAACGGCAGGCCGCCGGTGAGCGTGAGGCCGCGTGCGTCGTCGGTCGCGAGGCCGAGCCCGTCACACAGGGCGAACACCGCGATCGGGAAGCAGCTGTAGAGGTCCATGGCCGCGACGTCGTCGAGATCGATGCCCGCGACCTCCAGCGCGTGCCGCACGGCCAGCACGGCGGCAGGTGCCGCGCTGAAGTCCGCCCGCCGCAGCAGGTCCCGCTCACGCAGGTCCGCGTGCCCGTGCAGGAAGACCCACTTCTCGCGCGGAATCCCGAGCCTTCGCGCGGCGGCCACGGACATCACCAGCACCGCGGCGCCCTGGTTCACCTTCTCGCGCGCGACGACGTAGCGCGGGTACGGGTCGGTGATCGGCCGATTCGACTCCGACGGCGTCACCAGCTCGGCCGCGGTCCGCTCGACCGGCGCCGCCGAGTGCGGGTTGGTCGCCGCGATCTTGCTGAACGGCGCGAACAACTCGCCCATCGCCGCGGCATAGTCCACACGCGACAGTCCCAGCCGTGCCCTGCGCGCGTTCTCGAACAACGAATACTGGGTGGGTGGGTCGATCAGCTCGTGCAGCACCTGCTGCCGTGTGGCCAGCCCCCGCAGCCCGAGCCCCCGGTCCTCGAGGCTGCCCTCGACGTGCTCGGTGAAGTCCGGCTTGTCCTCCGCGCCGAGCAGGTGGGCCACGGTGGAGATCGCCTCGGACCCGAACGCGAGCGCCACCTCCGCGCCACCGCCGGCGATCGTGGCGGCCAGCTCGGTCACGAGATGCTGCGGTCCCTGCCCGCCCACGACCTCCAGGATCGCCCTCGCCGGCGACGCGCCGAGCCGGTTCGCCACCGACCGAGGGTAGTTGTCCGAGCGGCCCAGCGGAGCGAACGCCCCCGGCGTGGAGATCTCGAACTGCCGGATCCCGGCCACGGTGTCGATGGCGTCGGCTATCGCCGCGGTTTCGGCGCCCGTGTCGGCGAGCGCCTCCCGAGCGGCCGCGGCGGCCAGCTCCACCGCCGACAGCCCGCGGTAGCCGGGTTCCCCGATGCGCTCGGAGGACTGCCCCACGCCGACAAGGACGGGGGTGCGGGCGTCGAGATCGGTCACGTGGTGCTCCTGACGCGGATCGGGCTGCCGTTCTCCCCGTGCCGCCAGGCCAGCTCTCCCCGGCGCACGAGGTGGTCGATGTGGGCGCCCGTCTCCGCGAGGGCGCCGAAGCGCATGCGGCCGATCCGCTCCCATGGCCGGGACCACGTGAGGTGGCGGGCGACCTCCCACACCGTGGGCTCGCCCAGCCCGGCGACGACCGCGACCACCTCGCGGCAGCGCTCCTCGTGGTGCTCCCGCAGGAGCCGCGTGCGCGCGGCGAGCCCCCGGAAGCGGTACTCGTGCGCGGGCAGCGCGTCGTGGTCGTCGTACTCGCCCACTCGCTCCAGCGACTCGAGGAACCGGCCGAGCGGGGAGTCGGCCGAGTTCGGGTACAGCCCGATGTTCGGCGTGATCCGGGGCAGCACGTGGTCGCCCGTCAGCAGGAGCCGGGCGTCGGGCTCCTGCAGGCAGAGGTGGCCCGGCGTGTGCCCGGGCGTCCAGACGGCGCGGAGCCTGCGCCCCGCCATCGGCACCAGGTCGCCGTCCTCCAGCAGCACGTCCGGCTCAGCCATCGCCGCGCGGTCGTCGGCGGTGGCCGACTCGTCGAGTGGGCTCACGAGCTCCGCGATCTCGTCCTCCTCCGCCCCGGAGAGCCGCAGCCAGCCACCCGCGGTCGGCAGGGAGTTCCGGCTCGCCGCCACGGCGATGCGTTGCGGCAGCGTGTCGCGCTCAGCGGGGTGCATCGCCACCCAGGCGCCCGACTCCTCGCGCAGGCGGCCGGAGAGGCCGTGGTGGTCGGGGTGCACGTGGGTCGCCACGATGCCCGTCACGTCGGCCGTCGTCGCACCTGCCTCGGCCAGTCCGGCGAGCAGCGTGTCCCAGCCCTCGCGCGTGTTCCAGCCGGGATCCACCACCACGATGCCGTCGTCGCCGGGAACCAGGTAGCAGAGCGTGTACCGCAGCGGGTTGTCCGGAATCGGCACCGGCACCGACCACAGCCCGCCGGGAAGTCGTTCGACCGGCGGCAGCGTCCGGTCGAGCCAGGCGGCGCGCTGCGCCGTCCCGAGGACGCTGATCCCGGGCACCCCGGGATCGGTGGGGTCCGCTGTCATGGCTCACCGACTTCCTAGACGGCCTTCGTCTGTAATGACCTCGAACATAACGTGCCGTGGTGAGGCCGATCAACGAGTGCTCGATCACGTCACCCCTTGTGGCCGGTGCTCGAGGGGGTACCCGGAGCCCTGCCTCGGCGCCCCGCGCACCGAGTGCGTACCTTCGTAGGCGAAAGACGTTGACCTGCGACGCGAGGGAGTTCCCGGCATGTCCGCACCGGCGACGGAACCGCTCGTCGAGACCGGCGTGCCGCCGCGCCTGCGCACGATCGTCGCCTGGGTGCTCGTCGTCGGCGGCCTCATCGGAACCATTGCCGCGCTCGTGCTCACCGTCGAGAAGATGGCGCTGCTCGAGGACCCGTTCTACCAGCCGTCGTGTTCCATCGACACCACTCTTTCCTGCGGCTCCGTAATGCAGAGCGACCAAGCCGCCGCGTTCGGTTTTCCCAACCCCCTCATCGGCCTCGCGGCGTTCCCCGTCGTCGCCACCGTCGGCGTCGCACTCCTCGCCGGCGCCCGCCTGCCACGCTGGTTCTGGCTCGGTCTCCAAGCGGGCACCCTGTTCGGCGTCGGGTTCGTGCACTGGCTGATCGCTCAGAGCCTCTACAACATCGGCGCGCTCTGCCCGTACTGCGTGGTCGTGTGGGCGGTGACCATCCCGATCTTCTGGTACACCACCGTGCACAACCTCGCGGCCGGTCACCTCCCCGGCGGTTCCACGCTCGTCAGGCGGCACCTCGCACCCCTGCTGTTCTGGTTGCTGCTCATCGTGATCCTCATCGTGCAGCGCTTCTGGTCGTACTGGTCGGGCCTGTTCAGCTGAGCCGGTCGAACGGCCTTGTCCACTCTGGCCGCTGTCGCCGGAGCAACCCTGGCCCGACTGGCTCGGTTTACAACCGCGACGACCAGGCGTGGCGGTTCTACAAGTGCCGGCCAGTGACTGCGCGAACGAGGCATTGATGTTCACGCTCCAGCCCGAACAGTGAAAGAACGGCGTCGAGCTGATGGACCCCGTCGTCTATTGGGACTGAGGCAGACCGGTTCCTGAGCGCCCGGCGTGCTGGCGTATCGCATTCCCGCGGGTGTGGTGATCGTCAGCACGCCGGTGTCGCGCTCCAACTCGTAGCGCCAGCCGGGCCGGTCCTTGAGGCGGTGGTGCCGTCGGCAGTAGTTGACGAGCTGGTCGGTGTCGGTATCACCGTGACGGCCCCACGGCCGGTGATGGTCGTTGTCTCCGAACTGGGCGGGCCGGTTACAGCCAGGGAAGCGGCACTCCCGGTCCCGCACCCGCACGAACCGGTCCGTGACAGCGGGTGGACGATAGCGTTGCCGCCCCACGTCGATTGGTCGGCCGTTGAGCGGATCGGTGACGATCCGCCTCCAGGTACTTCCGGAATCGTGGGCGATCTGCCGCGCCAGCCATGCGGGAATCGGCCCGTACCCGGCCAGCTCGGCCGGCTGCTCATCGGCTCCGGCCAGCGTCTTGGCGTCGACGTAGACGAAGATCTCCGCCTTCGCGCCGCCGCCGCCGGACGAGCCGAGAACGAGATCGGCGAACACGTCGGCCCGCAACTGATCCAATGTCCGGCCTTCACCGTCGCCCCGAAGCTGCCGCGCAAGGCGATCCACCCGTGCATAGGCGGCTGAAGCGACCTCGGCGGGCAGCTCGGCCACGAGCGTCGACATGCCGTCGAAACCGGGTAACAGCTCGACTTTTCGCTCCTGGCGACGGGCCTGAGCCCGGGCCGCAGCACCATCAGGATCGACCCGGTGCACCGCGCGTGCAGCTGCTCGACGCAGCTGCCCGGGATTCCTGCCCTCCAGCCGATCGGCCATCAGGACATCGACCTGCCGGGCGTGCTCGTCGCTCAGCCAGGCAGTGGGCCCGGCAATGGCGCCGGCCCTCACCGAGTCGACGTCCCCACGCCGCATGGCCGCGAACGTGAGTGGCAGCCGATGAACGAGCGTGGTCGCGAGGTCTACCATCCGCTGTGCCTTGTGGACGGTGACCGCCAACACCAGGGCCAGCTCCTCGGCCACGTCATCCCGCTGCTCGGCAAGCATGGCGATTGCCTTGTACTGCAAGGCTTCCAGTTTCGCGCGTTGTCGTTCAAGCGCGATGATCTCAATGATTTCCCCCATGCCACAACCATAACACCACACGTAGCCGCCTACCATTAGTCGATCCGGGTGAACAAGGTGATGTGCGTGCCCCTCCGTGTATGACTGTCGATAGTGGACAGTGAGCGTACGCCGACCCGTGGAGCGACGGTTTCCCGCGGCGCGCCGGATTCGTGCTGGAAACGCCTCGCCGCATCGCAAAGGGCTACCGTATCGGCATGCGCCGCATCGACTACGTGATCTGGTACGTGCAATCGCTCAGCCGCTCCACCGCCTTCTATCGCGACGTCATCGGACTGGACGTCCGTAAGGAAGGCGACGGCTACGTCGAGTTTTCCATGGAGAACACCAAGTTCTCGCTCTTCGAACGTTCGAGACTGCCCGAGCTGATCAACCGGGAGCCGGGCCGAGCGCCATGCGGAGAGATCGGTTTCATCGTCGAGGACGTGGACGCCGAAGCGGCTCGCCTCCGCGCCGCGGGAGCGGACATCCTGACCGGCCCGGTCGACCGCCCGTGGCGCGAACGGACCCTTCACGTCGCCGATCCGGATGGCAACGTCGTCGAGTTCGCCCAGAAGCTGTGAACGACGCAGACCGGCTGCGCTGGAACGAGCGGTACGCCGCCAGCCCGCCCGATTTCGCCCCGCACCCGATACTCGCCCAGGTCCTCGAAGCCGGCATCCCCGAAGGGCCTGTCCTCGAACTAGCCTGCGGCCGCTCGGGAAACGCGCTCGCACTCGCCGTCGCGGGCCGGACCGTGACGGCCGTGGACATCTCGGGCGTCGCCCTCGCGCAACTCCGCGAGGAAGCGGTCAACCGAAGCCTGCGGCACGCGATCCGGCTCGTCGAAGCCGACGTGCCCACCTACATCGCCGCCGACCCCGGCCGCTACGCACTCGTCCTGGCCACCCGGTACTGGGACGCGGCGGCGTTCGAAGCGGCATGCCACGCGGTCGCGGACGGTGGCCTCCTGGCGTGGGAGGCGCTCGCGCTCGAACCCGGCGAATCGGACCGCCCGTTCCGCGTCCCCCACGGCGAGCTGGGCAGGCGACTACCACCCGGCTTCGAGGTCGTCACCGAACAGCCCGGCGAGCGCACGACCCGACTGCTGGCGCGCCGGGCTAGGGTGCGGACATGACCGAGTGGGGCATCGAGCGCGCCGTGACGGAACTCCTCGACCGCGAGGCGACGCGCCGCGTCGGCGGCCGGATCACCACCGAATGGCCCGGCCTCGACCTTGCGACGGCGTACGACGTGCAGGACGCGTTGGTGCGGCGCAAGGTCGACGCGGGGGAGAGCGTGGTCGGGGTGAAGCTCGGCCTGACGTCGCGCGCGAAGCAGGAGCGGATGGGCATCGACTCGCCGCTCACGGCGTGGCTCACGGACGCGATGGTGCTGCCAGCGGGGGAACCGGTGCCGCTCGGCGAGCTGATCCATCCCCGGGTGGAGCCCGAGATCGTCTTCGTGCTGGGTGAGCAGCTCCGCGGCCCCGGTGTGACGGCCGCGACCGCGCTCGCGGCGGTGCGCAGCGTGCACGCGGGCTTCGAGGTGATCGACAGCCGGTACCGGGACTTCAGTTTCGCGCTCCCGGACGTCGTGGCGGACAACGCGTCGTCGGCCCGGTTCGTGGTGGGCGCCAAGGGACTCCCGCCGTCGGCGATCGATCTCGGACTCGAGGCGTGCCTGCTCGGGGTCGACGGCAAGGTGGTGGCGTCGGCGACGGGGGCCGCCGTGCAGGGCCACCCCGCCGAAGCGCTGGCTCTCGCGGCCAACGCGCTCGGCCGAAGGGGTGTCGCCTTGGAACCGGGGTGGATCGTGCTGACCGGCGGCCTGACCGACGCGGTGTTCGTGGAACGCGGCCAGGAGGTCACGGCGGACTTCACCAGCCTCGGCTCGCTGAGCGTCACGGGTCGGTAGACGCCGCGCGGGAGCGCAGAACTCGCGGTCCGGAGCGGGGCACTCGCGGTCGGGAGCGGGGGACTCGCGGTCGGGAGCGGGGGACTCGCCGTCGGGAGCGGGGGACTCGCGCGGTCAGCTGCGCAGTTTCGTGCGGAGGGCGCTCGTCTCCTCGGCGGTGAAGCCGTTGGCGGTGAGCACCTCGGTGACCCCGCCGTAGCGGGCGTCGATCTGCTCGAGGAACTCGGCCATCGACTCCGGTTTCGGGGTGTGCCGGTCGAGGGACACGCGCATGACGTCCTCGGCGTAGGTCTGGGAGGCGGTCAGCCGTCGGACGATCGCCTCGATCCGCTCGGCGGTCGCGGCGTAGTCGGCGACGATGGCCTCCCGCCGTGCACCGGCCACGCTGAGTGCGAACGCCGTCACCACGCCGGTGCGGTCCTTGCCTGCCGCGCAGTGCACGAGCGCCGGCCCCTCGGAGCGCAGGATCGCGCGCAGGGCGCCGACGATGCTGTCCGGGCGTTTCTCGACGTAGCCGAGGTAGTGCGAACAGGTGCGGTCACCCGCGTAGCGGGCCTCGTCCTCCCGCCTGCGCGTGAGCAGCGCGTCCGGGGAATTGTCGCCCCACGCCTGCTCGGGTAGCAGCGAGTGGTGGACGTGCGCCACGTGGGCGTACTTGGTCAGCGGCGCGGGACCCTCCGCCTCGATCTCCGACGCGGTGCGCAGGTCGACCACGGTGCTCAGGCCGATCGTGTCCACGAGGTAGTCGAGGTCGCCGCGCGACAGGTCCTGGAGGTTGTCCGCGCGGAGCAGCCGGTTGCGGGCGGTCGTGCCGCCGTCCTCGGTGGGGATGCCCCCGACGTCGCGGATGTTGACGGCGCCTTCGAGCTCGAGCCACAGCACGTCGCCAGTCTGGCAGCTTCCCGCCCCGGCCCCACCCGGTTTCCGGCCCATCTCACAACCGCCGCGCCGAGTTCGCGTCGGCGAGGGCGAGCTGGCGGGACATGACGACGAGCCTGCCGCTCTCGTCCCACAGCAGTCCGTCCTCCTCGAGGTACGGCTCGTTGACGACCCGTGTGGTGAACCGCCCGGCGAGCCACGAGCTCGACGGCTTGGCGCGCACGTGCACGGTCAGCTCCAGCGTCGGCACGTGGGCGACGGGCAGGGCGTCGAAGATCGCGGGCGGGAACCCGTCGGCGAGCACGGCCAGCGACGCGTCGTCGTGGGGCCGGTCGTCGGACATGCGAGCCCACCCGGTCACCTCGGCGCGCCCGCTCGGCCTGCCGTGCGGCCACCCGACGTCGGGGTGGATCCGCACGTCGAGCGTCGAGCGGTAGTCGGGCGGCCCGTCCCCGGGTGGCGCGCCGTGGACCTGCACGCACTCCTGCGGCGGCGGCAGGATCGGAGGCTTCAGCTCGGTGTCCGGCGGTCCCGGCGGCAGCGTGCCGAACACGGCGAGCACGCGCACGGTCTCCTTGCCGTCCTGGCTCAGCGTCGCCTGCGTCGTCGCGTGCGCCCTGCCGGAGCGCAGCACCTCGGCGGTCACGTGCGCGGCGCCGGGCATCGTCGGGCGCAGGAAGTGGGCGGTCGCCGTGAGCAGGTCCGGATGCGGCGCGCGGCGCCCCATCGCGGTGACGGCCATGCCGAACAGGACGCCGCCATGCGCCGCGCCCGCCGGTGTCCACGCCGGTGGCACGTCCACCGCCCAGCCGTCGCCGGAGGGCATCAGCGTCAGGAAGTGATCGAGCGCGTGACGGGAGGGCGTGCTCAAGCGCCCTCCACACCGAGCTTGCCCGCCGCGCGGTCGGCGCGCAGCTGTGTCTTGAGCACCTTGCCGCTGGGGTTGCGGGGCAGTGCGGGCACGACCGCGATGTGGCGCGGCCGTTTGTACCCGGCGAGCCGGTCGGCGCACCATTCGTGCAGGTCGGCCACCGTGGGCGGGTCGTCGGCCTCGCGGGGCGCGAGGACTGCGAGCGGGGTTTCGCCCCACTTCTCGTCCGGGATCCCGATGAGCGCGACCTCTGAGATCTTCGGGTGCGCGGCGAGCACGTTCTCCACCTCGGCGCAGTAGATGTTCTCACCACCGGAAATGATCATGTCCTTCTTGCGGTCGACCACGAAGTAGTAGCCGTCCCCGTCCTGTCGCACCAGGTCGCCGGAGTGGAACCAGCCGCCGCGGAACGCCTCCGCCGTCTCCTCGGGCTTGTTCCAGTACTCCTTCATCACCATCGGGCTGCGGTAGACGATCTCGCCGACCTCGCCCCGCGGCACGTCGTTCATGTGGTCGTCCACCACGCGCACCTCGACGTTGAGCATGGGCGTGCCGACCGAGCCGATCTTGCGGATGGAGTCCTCGCCGCGCAGCAGCGTCGTCACGGGGCTGCACTCGGTCTGCCCGAACGCCGTGGTGATCTCGGCCTGGGGGAACGTGTCGATCATCGTGCGCAGCAGCGTGGTCGACGCGGGCGCCGCGCCCCAGGACGCCTGCCGCAGCGCGGACAGGTCGCGTTCGGCCAGCCCCGGCACCGCGCAGATCGCCTGCCACTGCGCGGGAACGAAGAAGACCGCCGACACGCGCTCGCGCTCGAGGAGGTCCACGGTCGCCACCGGGTCGAACTGACCGGAGGGCAGCAGCACCGTGCGCCCGCCGCGCAGCAGGCACGGCAGCATGCCCGAGAGCCCCGCGATGTGGAACAGCGGCGCGGCGGCGAGCCACACGCGGTCCTCCGGCGGTGAGCCGAGTGTCGCCATGTTGCTGAACGCGTGCATGAGCAGGTTGAAGTGCGTCAGCACGGCGCCTTTCGGCCTGCCCGTGGTGCCCGACGTGTACATGATGAACGCGGCGTCGTGCTCGTTCACCCTCCGCTCGGGGAACGTGGCAGGTGCGTCGGCGAGCGCGCGCTCGTAGTCCTCGGCGCCCGGGCCCGCGGCCTCGGCGGGGCCGCCGAAGGTGAGGCACACCGTGTCGGCCGACAGCTGTTCGCGCGCCTTGGCCATCGCCTGCGCGAGCGCCGCGTGCACGACGATCGCCGTGGTGCCGCTGTCCTCGAGCGCGTAGGCGATCTCGTCGGCGACGAGCCGGAAGTTCACGGGCACGCACACGGCGCCGAGCCGGGTCGAGGCGAAGAACGTCTCGATCACCTCGAGCGTGTTGAGCCCGAGCACGGCGACGCGGTCGCCGGCCGACACGCCCCGGTCACGCAGTGCGCCCGCGAGCCTGCTGACGCGCTCGTCCAGCTCGGCGTAGGTGCGGTTGGTGCCCTCGAAGGTGAAGGCGACCTCGTCGCCGATGGTGCGCGCGTGCCGGGCGAGCTGGTCGCCCATGGTCATGCCGCGGCCGAGCAGCCGCGGGATCTCGGGGGAGACGGGGGACGAGGCGGTGCTGGACTCTGACATCGGCAACCTCGGCGATGGTCGGGAGTGGCGGACCTCATGCTGACGCGGCCGCCAGCGCGCAGTCAACCCTGACTGTTATTCGGGGCCGTCGGCGAAGAGCAACGTGCGTGCCACCGACTTCCAGATCGCGACGTGCTTGTCGCCGGCGGGGGAGCGGTCCTCGAACGCGTACGGCAGTGCCGCGCCGCGCATGCTCGTGAACAGCAGCTCGCGCAGCTCGTCGTAACGCGGGTGGGCGCACACCTCGGGGCCCCAGATCCGGTCGGCGACGCCCCGGATCGCCTCGCGCAGCGCGCGTTCCGCAGGCCGCAGCGCCTCGGCGAGCGCGGGGTTGGTCCGCGCCGCCGTCCACAGCTCCATCGCCGCCCAGAAGTGCGGCTCATGGAAGGTCACCCACAGCAGCTCGATGCACCGTTCGACGCGCGCGGGGCCCTCGGGTTCACCGGTGAGCGCCTCGGCGACGCGCTCCTCGGTCCGGGCGAGCCTTCCGGTGGCAAGGTGTTGCGCCGCCGCGACGAGCAGCCCGTCGCGCGAGGGGAAGTGGTGCAGCAGCCTGCCCCGCGAGACGCCAGCCTTCGCCTGGATCGCCAGCGTCGAGGCGCCCGCGTAGCCCAGCTCCACGAGGCAGTCCACGGCGGCGTCGAGGATCAGCGCACGGCTGTCCTCGGTGCGCTCCTTACGGCTGCGCGGAGCCGTGGACACGGATCGGGTCATCGGGACAGCCTACCCACCGCGTGCGAGAAAAACAGTCGGCATTGACTGTCCGGGTCCGGGACTGACAGGCTGCGAGGAGGAACACGCCGGTTCGAGGAGGAGCCGAATGTATCCGGGCACCCACGCGGCCGTACGGCCCGACCACCCCGCCGTGATCATGGCGGGCTCCGGGGAGACACTGACCTACCGCGAGCTCGACGAGCGCTCCGCGCGACTCGCGAACGCCTTGCGCGACAAGGGTTTCCGGCCCGGCGACACCGTCGCGCTGCTCACCGACAACACGATGCGCGCCTACGAGGTGTACTGGGCCGGCGTGCGCTCCGGCTGCTACATCGCCGCGGTGAACAACCACCTTTCGCCGTCCGAGGTCGCCTACGTCGTCGAGGACTCCGGTGCGAAGGCGCTCGTCGTCTCGGCCGCGCTGGGGGAGTTGCCCCGCGAGGTCGCGGAGCTCGTCCCCGGCGTCGGCGTCCGGCTGGCCTACGGGGGCGAGGTCCCCGGGTTCGACGACTACGACGCCGTGCTCGCCGCGGCGTCGGCCGCGGTTCCCGACGACCAGCCCGCCGGGGCCGACCTGCTGTACTCGTCTGGCACCACCGGGCGGCCCAAGGGCGTCCGCGTCGCACTGCCCGAACGGCAGATCGACGAGCCGGGCGACCTGCTGCGCCCGCTGCTGGAGGCGATGTACGGCTTCGACTCGGGCATCGTGTACCTCTCACCGGCGCCGGTCTACCACGCCGCGCCGCTGCGGTTCGGCGCGTGCGTGCACGCCGTCGGCGGCACGCTGGTGATGATGGAGCGCTTCGAGCCCGAGGCCGCCCTGCGCGCGATCGAAACCCACCGCGTCACCCACAGCCAGTGGGTGCCCACGATGTTCGTGCGCATGCTCAAGCTGCCCGAGGACGTGCGCACGCGTTACGACCTGTCGAGCCACCGGGTCGCCGTGCACGCCGCGGCGCCGTGCCCCGAGGAGGTCAAGCGCGCCATGATGGACTGGTGGGGGCCGATCCTCTACGAGTACTACAGCTCCACCGAGGGCGCGGGGCTGACGTTCATCTCGCCACAGGAGTGGCTCGCCAAGCCGGGTTCCGTCGGCAGGGCAGGACTCGGCATCCTGCACGTGTGCGCCGACAACGGCGACGAGCTGCCTCCCGGCGAGATCGGCACCGTCTACTTCGAACGCGACGAAGTGCCCTTCAGCTACCACAACGCGCCCGAGAAGACCCGCGAGGCGCAGCATCCGGCGCACCCGACGTGGGCGACCAACGGCGACGTCGGCTACGTGGACGAAGAGGGCTACCTCTTCCTCACCGACCGCAAGGCGTTCATGATCATCTCCGGCGGCGTGAACATCTACCCGCAGGAGGTGGAGAACGTGCTCACGCTCCACCCCGCCGTTGACGACGTCGCCGTGATCGGCGTGCAAGATCCGGAGATGGGCGAGTCGGTCAAGGCCGTCGTGCAACCGTCGTCCACGGTGGAACCGGGGCCGGAGCTGGCCGACGAGCTGCTGGCCTACGTGCGGGAACGGATCGCCCACTACAAGGCGCCGCGCAGCGTGGACTTCGTCGACGAGCTGCCACGGACGCCCACCGGCAAGCTCGTCAAGGGCAAGCTCAAGGAACGGTACGCGGCCACCACCGCGCGCTGAGAGGAGACGCACATGTCGTTCCGGGAAACGGTGCGCGCCTGGCTCGCGGAGAACGTGCCGAAGACCGTCGAGAACGCGTCCGCCGAGGAGCGGATCGCGACCGCTAAGCGGTTCCAGGCCGCGCTGCACGACGCGGGGCTCGCGGGCCTGACGTGGCCCGCCGAGTACGGCGGGCAAGGCCGCACGGCCGCCGACCAGCAGGTGTTCGACGAGGAGGCCGCGGCCTACGACCTGCCGACCGACGTGTTCATGATCAGCATGGGCATGTGCGGCCCGACGATCGTCGACCTCGGCACCCACGAGCAGAAGGCCCGCTACGTCCGGCCGCTGCTGCGCGGCGAGGAGATCTGGTGCCAGCTGTTCTCCGAGCCGGGCGCGGGCTCCGACGTCGCGAGCCTGCAGACGCGGGCCGTGCGTGACGGCGAGAGCTGGGTCGTCAACGGGCAGAAGGTGTGGACGTCCGGCGCCCAGCACGCCGACTTCGGCGCGCTGCTCGCCCGCACCAACCCCGACGTGCCGAAGCACAAGGGCATCACGATGTTCATCGTGGACATGCACGCGCCGGGCGTGACCGTGCGGCCGCTGAAGGACATGACGGGCCAGGCACCGTTCAACGAGGTGTTCTTCGACAACGTGCGGCTGCCCGCCGACGCCGTGCTGGGCGAGGTGGACGCGGGCTGGTTCGCCGCGGTGACGATGCTCGGGCACGAGCGCGTGTCGATCGGCGGCTCGGTGCGCCGCCGCTACGACCCGCTCACCTATGCCAACCTCGCGGACCTGGCGCGGCGGCTCGGCCGCGCGCGGGATCCCGTGGTGCGCACGGAACTGGCCGGGCTCTACGCCGCCGAGCGGGCCCTGTCGCTGTTCAACACCCGCCTGCGGCAGGAGGCCGACGCGGGCTCCCCGCCCGGCGCGCGGGGTTCGGTCGCCAAGCTGGCCGGTGCGGAGCTGCTGTGGCGCGCCGTGCGCGTCGCCGGCCTGATCGCCGGCGTGCGGGCGGCGGCATGGGACGAGGGCGACCCCGCCGCCGAAGAGCTGGCCATCGCGATCAACGCCACCCCCGCGTCGAGCATCGCGGGCGGCACCAACCAGATCCAGCGCGGGATCATCGGCGAGCGCGTGCTCGGCCTGCCGAAGGAACCACAGGTCGACCGCGACGTGCCGTTCCGCGAGCTGCGCGTCGGCACACAGGCTTAGGAGGCGTTGGCATGGAACTGGTGCTCGACTCCGAGCAGCGGCAGCTGCGCGAGGCCGTGCGGGAGCTGCTCGCCGACCACTGCCCGCCCGCGCGCGTGCGCGAGATCATGGGGGGCGACGAGGGCTGGGACCGTGCACTGTGGTCCCGCCTGGCCGGGCTGGGCGTCGCGGGGCTGGTGATCCCGGAGGAACACGGCGGGTCGGGCGCGGGCCACGTGGAGCGGTGCGTGGTGCTGGAGGAACTGGGCAGGGCGCTCGCACCCGTGCCGTTCCTCGCCTCGGCCGTGCTCGCCGTGGACACCGTGCTGGCGCTGGGCGACGCGGAGCTGTCGGCGGAGCTGCTGCCGCAGCTCGCCACAGGGGAGCTGGTTGCCGCCGTGGCGGTTGCGGGCGACGAGGGCACGTGGGGCTCGGCCGCGCACAGCATCGCGGTGACGCGCCGCAACGGGGTCTTCGCGCTGGACGGGCACGCGTCCTTCGTGGTCTCCGGCGACGCCGCGCACCTCGTGCTCGTCTACGCGGGCACGCCCGACGGCCCGGGTTGGTTCGTGGTCTCCGGCGAGGCCGCCGGGCTGCGCACCACCCGCCTGCGCACCCTCGACCCCACGAGGGCACTCGCCCGTCTCGACTTCGCAGGCACTCCCGCGCGGGCCGTCGCCGCCGCCGACCCCGCCGCCGTGCTGGAGGCCGTGCGCGACCGCGCCGCCTTCGCGCTCGCCGCCGAGCAGCTCGGCGGGCTCGACCACGTGCTGGAGACCACTGTGGACTACGCAAAGGTACGCGTGCAGTTCGGCAGGCCCATCGGCTCCTACCAGGCCGTGAAGCACGCCTGCGCCGACCTGTACTCCACCGCGGAGCAGGCGCGCTCGGTGGTGCGCCACGCGGCGTGGACCGCCGACCACGATCCCGGCGCGCTACCCGTGGCCGCCGCGCTGGCACAGGTGGTGCTCGGCCCCGGCTACTTCGACTCCGCCGCGGCGGGCGTGCAGCTGCACGGCGGGGTCGGCTACACGTGGGAGCACGACGCGCACCTGTACTACAAGCGCGCCAAGACCAGCGAGCTGCTGCTCGGAGCGCCCGAGGAGCAGCGGGCACGCCTCGCCGACCGCCTCGCCCTCTGAGCCGGGAGCACCGACTTGACCTACCGAGAGATCGACTACGACGTCACCGACGGCATCGCGACCGTCACCCTGAATCGGCCCGACCGGCTCAACGCCTACACGATCACGATGGCGCGGGAGCTGATCGACGCCTTCGACCGCGTCGACGCCGACGACGGCGTGCGCGTGGTGCTCGTGACCGGTGCGGGCAGAGGCTTCTGCGCCGGAGCCGACCTCGGCCGCGGCGCTGACACGTTCAACGCGGGAAAGAAGGACCACGACGTCCGTGAGCTCCTCGGCGAGATCGGCGGCGCGCCCAGGGACTCCGGCGGCGCCGTGTCCCTGCGGATCGCCGCGAGCCGCAAACCCGTGATCGCCGCGGTCAACGGCCCCGCCGTGGGGGTCGGGGTGACCATGACGCTGCCGATGGACATCCGGATCGCCGCGCAGTCCGCGCGCTTCGGTTTCGTCTTCACCCGCCGTGGCATCGTGCCCGAGGCGGCGTCGACGTGGTTCCTGCCCCGGATCGTGGGCATCTCGCAGGCAATGGAGTGGGTGGCGACGGGCCGCGTGTTCGACGCGGAGGAGGCGAAGGCCGGTGGACTCGTCTCGCGCGTGGTCCCCGATGCCGACCTGCTGACCGAGGCGCGCGGGCTCGCCGCGGAGATCGCTGACAACACCTCCGCCGTGTCGGTCGCCGTGGCCAGGCAGCTGCTGTGGGGCATGCTGGGCTCCCCGACTCCGTGGGAGGCGCACCGCCACGACTCCCTCGCGCTGTACGAGCTCGGCGCCGCCGCGGACGCCGCCGAGGGCGTGACGGCGTTCCTCGAGAAGCGCAAGCCCGATTTCCCCCTGCGGGTCAGCGAGGATGTTCCGTCCACAGTGCCTCGCTGGCCCCTTCGGCCCGAGGAGTACTGACGCGCTCAGAAGGCCAGGTAACCGCCGTCGACGGTGATGCTGTCGGCGGTGTGGAACGCGCTCGCCGGGCTCGCCAGGTACACGGCGAGGGAGCTGAAGTCGCCGGGGCGGCCCCAGCGGCCGACCGGCATCCGCGGCAGTACCTTCCGCTGGAAACCCTCGGACCGCAGTGCGGGATCGGCCAGCGGCGTGCTGACCCACCCGGGCAGGATGCTGTTGGCCCTGATCCCGTGCCGGGCCAGCTCCACCGCGATGCCGTTGACCATCGAGATCAGCCCGCCCTTCGCCGCCGCGTAGGCGTGCCCGCGCGGCTGACCCTGCCTGGCCGCGACGCTCGACGTGGCGACGAGGCTGCCGCCCTCGCCCTGCGCGACGAGCACCCGCGCGGCGGCCCGAAGCGTGAGGAACGCGCCGTCGAGGTCGACCCGGGTCACGCGGCGGAACTCGCTCAGCTCCGTGTCGACGAGCCTCGCAGGCACCCCGGTGACGCCCGCGTTGACGAAGCACGAGTCCAGCCGTCCGAAGTGGCCGGTGACTCGCTCCATGGCCGCGTCGACCTGCTCCTCGTCGCCGACGTCGCAGGGCACCGCGAGCACCTCGCCACCGTGACGGCGCAGCCGCCCGGCCGCATCGGTGTTGCGCTCGGTGCTGGTGCCCCAGACACACACGCCCGCCCCGGCCGCGGCGAGCGCGTCCGCCATAGCGAGCCCGATGCCGGAGTTGCCACCGGTGACCACCGCGACGTGTCCGGTGAGGTCGAACGGGTTCACGCGTACCCCTCCTCGCCGGGGTCGGTGAACACGGGGGCCCGCTCCTCCAGGTTGGCCCGCACCGCCTCCACCTGGTTGGGACTGCCGATCAACGCGCCGATCTCGCGCTGCTCGGCGGTGAAGCCGTCGGCCAGCCCGGTCCGGCCCGCGAGGTCGAGCAGCCGCTTGGCTCCCCGGATCGCGTCCGGATTCTTCCCCGCGATCTCGGCCGCCAGCGCCAGCGCCGCCTTCCTCGGGTCGTCGGCGACCTTCGTCGCCAGCCCGATCCGCGCGGCCTCCTCGCCGTTCACGACCCGGCCGGTAAAGGTCAGCTCCTTGGCGACGTCGCGGCCCACCAGCTCCGGTAGCAGCTGCGAGCCCGTCATGTCGGGGACGAGTCCCCAGCGGATCTCCATCACCGACAGCCGCGCATCCGGTGCCACCACTCGGATATCGGCACCGAGGGCGATCTGCAGACCGCCGCCGAAGGCCACGCCGTGCACCGCGGCGATCACCGGCACCGGCAGCTCGGCCCACACGTACGCGGCGCGCTGTCCCGTCGCCCGAGCGGGTCCGGTGTACGGGTACTCCTCCTGGTGGTTCAGGCGAACCGGTTCGTTGTCGGCCATGGCCTGGAACGAGCTCATGTCCAGGCCTGCGCAGAACGCGCGGCCGTTGCCCGACAACACGACCGCGCGCACGCCGGTGTCGCGCCGCAGCCGTTGCCCCGTGGTGATGAGCGCCGATGCCATCGCGGGGTCGAGCGCGTTCAGCTTCGCCTCCCGGTCGAGTCGCACGTCGGCGACTCCGTCGGTGACGGTGCAGCTCACGCGCCGCTCATCCGGATCGGTCACGGTGCCCTCCCACTTGATCGGCAGAACCATGCTGTGCCACGGCTTTCGCTCGTAGTCTGGCCTCCGTCCGGTCGCGAGGGCAAGGCGTGTCAACTCACGAAAGGAGCGTGCATGGACTTCGAACTGCCCGCCGGCCTCCGGGATCGGCTGTCGGCATTGGACGAGTTCATCGAGACCGAGATCCGCCCGTTGCAGGAGCAGGACGACAACGAGCGGTTCTTCGACCACCGTAGGGAGTTCTCCCGCACCGACTTCGAGAACGGCGGCACGCCGCGTCCGGAATGGGAGGCGCTGCTGGGCGAGATGTCCGACCGCGCCGACCGCGCGGGCTGGCTGCGTTACGGACTTCCGGAAGAGGTGGGCGGCAGCGGTGGCTCGAACCTCGACATGGCGGTGATCCGCGAGCACCTCGCCGCGAAGGGGCTCGGCCTGCACAACGACCTGCAGAACGAGTCCTCCGTCGTCGGCAACTTCCCGTTCGTGCACATGTTCCTCGCGTTCGGCACCCCGGAGCAGCGCGAGGAGTTCGTCGAGGGCATGATCACGCGCACGCGGCGGGTCGCGTTCGGACTGACCGAACCGGACCACGGCAGCGACGCCACATGGCTGGAGACCACCGCCGTCTCCGACGGCGGTGACTGGGTCCTCAACGGACGGAAGCGGTTCAACTCCGGGCTGCACTCGGCGACCCACGACGTCATCTTCGCCCGCACGTCGGGCAAGGCCGGTGACGCGAGGGGGATCACCGCGTTCATCGTGCCGACCGACGCCGAGGGCTTCTCCGTCGACTTCCACTGGTGGACGTTCAACATGCCCACCGACCACGCCGAGGTGACCCTGCGCGACGTGCGCGTGCCCGGCTCGGCCGTGTTCGGCGAGGTCGGCGCCGGGCTCGCGCTCGCGCAGCACTTCGTGCACGAGAACCGCATCCGGCAGGCCGCGTCCGGGGTCGGCGTCGCGCAGTACTGCATCGACCGCAGCGTCGCCTATGCCCGCGAGCGCGTGGCGTTCGGCAGCCCGCTCGCCACCCGGCAGGCCATCCAGTGGCCGCTCGTCGAGCTGCACACCGAGGCCGAGCTGGTGCGCACGCTCGTCCGCAAGACCGCATGGGAGCTCGACCGCACCGACCACCTGTTGCTCAGCGACAAGGTGTCGATGTGCAACTACCGCGCCAACCGGCTCGCGTGCGACGCGGCCGACCGCGCCATGCAGGTGCACGGCGGCCTCGGATACACGCGGCACACCCCGTTCGAGCACCTCTACCGGCACCACCGCCGCTACCGCATCACCGAGGGCTCCGAGGAAATCCAGCTGCGCAAGGTCGCCGGGTACCTCTTCGGCTTCGCCGGCCCTCGGCAGCGTCGTCCACATGCGACCGGTGAGCGCTGATGGACGCGGAACGGCTCGGCGCGCGGCTCGGCGAGCTGTGGGCGACCCCGACCGAGATCGCCGGGCTGCGCAGGCTCAGCGGCGGCGCCAGCAAGCAGACGTGGGTGTTCGAGGCCCGGCCGCGCGGCGGCTCGCCGGTCCGGCTCGTGCTGCGCTGCGACCAGCCGGGCCAGGGGAGACCGGGCGAACCGGCGCTTGAGGCCGCGCTGCTGCGGGCCGCCACCGCGGCCGGGGTGCCGGTGCCCGCGCTCGTCGACCACTGCGCGGACGACGGTGCGCTCGGCGTGCCGTACGTGCTCACGGAGTTCCTCGACGGCGAGACCATCCCCAGGCGCCTGCTGCGCGAACCCCGTTACGCGGCGGCGAGAGCCGGGCTGGCGCGAGAACTGGGGCGCGTGCTCGCACGGCTGCACCGCGTTCCCGTGGCGGACGTGCCCGGGTTGCCGGCGTTCGACCCGCTCGACTGGCTCACCGCCCGCTACGACGCGACGGGCGAACCGCTGCCCGCCGTGGAGATCGCGCTGCGCTGGCTGCGCGAGAGCCGGCCCGCGTCCTTCGGCGACGCCGTGGTGCACGGGGACTTCCGCAACGGCAACCTGATCGTCGGCGACGACGGGCTCCGCGCCGTGCTCGACTGGGAGCTGGCGCATCGCGGCGATCCGCTCGAGGATCTCGGCTGGCTCTGCGTCAAGGCGTGGCGCTTCGGCACCGCGCCACCGGTTGGGGGGTTCGGGCGGCGGGAGGAGTTGTTCGACGGCTACGCCGAGGTGGCAGGGAGACGTCCCGACCCTGATGCCGTGCGCTGGTGGGAGGTCTACGGCACCGCGAAGTGGGCCGTGCTCTGCCGCGTGCAGGCCGAACGGCACCTGAGCGGCCAGACCCGGTCGGTCGAGCTCGCGGCCGTGGGCAGGCGGGCGTGCGAGCAGGAGCACGACCTGCTGCTCGCGCTGGGAGCCGGCCCCGGTGAGATCCCCGGAGAGGTCACGGCACCGCCGTCCGACCTGCACGGCAGGCCCACGGCGGGGGAGCTGGTCACCTCGGTCGCCGAGTTCCTGCGCTCAGACGTGGTTCCCGGCACCGAGGGCACGCTGAGCTTCCACGCCAGGGTCGCCGCCAACGTGCTGGGCATCGTGGCGCGGCAGCTGCGTCTCGGCGAGGAGCAGGAGCGGCGGCACGCTCGGCGGCTCGCCGCGCTCGGCGTGGGCAGCACGGCGGAGCTCGCGGCCGCCCTGCGGGCAGGGAAGCTCGACCCGGCCGATCCGTCGGTGCTCGCGGCCGTCCGCGCCGACGTCACCGACCGGCTGGCCGTCGCCGATCCGCGCTACTTCGAGCACCCGGCGTAACCAGGCCGGGGCGATGGCACGTTTGGACCGGAGCTGCGTGGCAAACCTTCTGCCAGAGGCGAGGAGGTTGCGATGCCTGGACGTGAGGAACTCCCGAGTACGGTACGCCGCTCTCCGGAGAAGGCACGGCGAACCTGGGTCAAGGCACACGACTCCGCGGTGGAGAGCTACGGCGAGGGCAGGCGCGCGCACCAGACCGCGTACGCCGCGCTCAAGCACTCCTATGAGAAGGTCGGCGACCGCTGGGAGCCCAAGCAGCACGAGGGGCCGTCCGACGCGCAGGCCGAGGGGGGCGCGGGTCAGCGGCCGAAGCCCACCGCCGGGGGTGTGGACACCTCCGCCAGCAAGGAGCACCTGTACCGCCGGGCCAAGGAACTCGGCATCAGCGGCCGCTCCAGGATGAGCAAGCCGGAGCTCGTGCGGGCCCTCGAGAAGGCCAGCGAGCGCGAGACCGCGAAGGCCCGCGACAAGGGCAGGTGAGCCCCCACAGTCCGCGGGCACGTGTCCGCCCCGCAAGGCCCCTCAGGTGTCTGTCCCCCAAGGCCACCTTTGTTGCGTTCAACGCAACAAAGGTGGCCTTGGGGGACTTTCGCGGGGCCGATTCGGCGGGCGCCTCAGCGGGCTTCGAGCTCGCGTAGCGTGCGGCGCACCGGGATCAGCATGCCGACCAGGCCCATCGCCGGGCCGATCGGCGAGTCCGCCGTCAGGTACCCGTCCAGCTCGTCCAGCCGCTCGCGGCTGTCCTCGAGCGACTTCGTCAGGTCCTCCTCGGACGCCTCGGGGTCGCCGCGCAGGCGGACGGTCCGGGCGACCGCGTCGAGCAGCTCGGCGAAGCGGCGCCGCTCGTCCTCGCCGGGATGTCGGCTCGGCAGCTCCTCGTCCGCCATCGCGCGCAGCGCGTCGGTCAGCTGGCGGACGTAGGGCGCGAGGGAACGCAGCGTCGCCAACGGGAACCGGTACTGGTCGTCCGGCACCTTCACCCGTGAGCTGTGGGTGCGGATGTTGAGCCTGCGGCTCTCCTGCCCCCACTGCACGGCCTGCTCCGCCTGCACGACGAACCGCTCGACGTGCTCGGCCTCGCTCACCCAGTCCTGCGCGCGGTCGGCGACCTCGTCGCGGCGCAGCCCTTCGGCGACACCGGTGAGCAGCTCGGCCAGCCGGTCGGCGAGGCGCTGGACGGCCTCCCGCGCCCCACCCGCGTAGACGGGCGGGAACAGCACGGCGTTGACGAACGTGCCCACCGCAACGCCGAGCGCGCTCTCCAGCAAGCGGTCCAGCAGCAGGGATGCGCTCGTCGACGTGCCGAACGTGATGATGACGAGCGCCGTGATGCCCACCCACGGGCCCGAGGAGCCGAGCCGGTGCCACTGCCCGATCAGCAGCCCGGCCAGCGTCGCGACGCCGATGCTCGCGATGGTGGACGGGATCAGCAGGTTCGTCAGCCCGGCGACCACGACCGCGCCCACGATGGCCGCGAGCTGCTGGGCCGCGTAGCGCACGGACCGGTAGACGGTCGCCTCGACGACGAACACCGCCGTGTACGGGGCGAGAAACGGCTGGGGCAGCGACAGCAGCTCGGCGGCGATGACCCACGAGATCACCGCCGCGATGGCGGCCTTGGCGCTCTGCGCGAAGGCCCCGCGCTCGGTGCCGTTGTACCGCGCGGCCCGGCCGAGCCAGGCGACCGGCGCGCTCAGGGACTGCCGGATACGCACCAGAACCTGCTACCCGGCCGCCGGATCGGCAAACCCGCGCCGGGGTCAGCCGCGTTTCGCCCTGCTGGGCGCCACCCTTGGCGGCTCGCCGGGCTGCTTCGGGTACACCGGGGGCCACGGGGCGTCCATCAGTCCCGACGCCAGGTCGCGGCGCGACCACTCCAGCAGCGGCTCCAGCGACTGCGGCCGCTCGCTCATCCCCGCCCACGGATCGCCTCGCTCGGCGACGCGGGCCGGCACGGTCGCGATCGTCAGCTCGGCGGGCTCGACCGCGGCCAGCTCGTCCCAGCCGATCGGCGTGGACACCTGCGCGCCCGCCCTCGGCCGCACGCACCAGGCTCCGAAGACCGTCTTGTGCGGGGCGTTCTGGTTGAAGTCGACGAACACGCGGGCGCCGCGTTCCTCCTTCCACCACTGCGCGGTGACGAGCGACGGGTGGCGCCGTTCCAGCTCGCGCGCGAGCGCGACCGCGGCGGCGCGCACCTCGTAGCTGTCCCAGCGCGGCTCCAGCGCCACGTAGATGTGCAGACCACGCGAGCCCGTGGTCTTCAGGTGCGGCTCGATGCCGAGCGCGCCGAGCAGTTCCCTCGTCAGCACCGCCGCCTCCCGCACCTGGTCGAACGTGACGCCGGGGGAGGGGTCCAGGTCGATGCGCAGCTCGTCGGTGACCTCGGGCCGATCGGCGTGGTAGGGCCAGACGTGGAACCCGAGGCAGCCCAGGTTCACCGCCCAGAGCACGTGAGCGAGGTCGGCGGCCACCAGCGCGTCGCTCGTGGTGCCGTTCGGCGTCGACACCACGGTGGTGCGCAGCCAGTCCGGCACCGACTTCGGAACCCGTTTCTGGAACCACGACTTCCCACCGGCTCCCTGCGGGTAGCGCTCCATCAGCAGTGGCCTGCCGCCGAGCGTGGCCAGCAGCGGTCCCGCCACGGCCTGGTAGTAGCGCACCAGGTCCAGTTTGGTCTCCCCGCGTTCGGCGAAGAACACCTTGTCCGGGCTGGACACCGTCACCTGGGTGCCGTCGACGTCGAGCGTCACCGCCTCGCTCACCGGGACGCCACCTCCTCGAACAGGGCCGCCAGCTCGGCGGGCGGCGCCTCCTCCAGCTGGGCGTAGGTGCACGACTCGGGCGTGCGGTCCGGCCGGAACCGCACGAGCCTGCCGCCGTGACGGAACCGGCCGGCCTGCAGGTGCTCGTAGCGCACCTCGGCGACCAGCTCGGTGCGCAGCGGCTCCCACGACAGGTCCTTGCCCGCGCTCCACCGGCTCAGCCCACCGGGCATGCGGCCGCCCGCCTCGGCGTGCGCGGCCGCCCACTCGCGCCACGGGTGGTTCGCGAGCGCGTTCTCCCGCAGCGGCTCCAGCTCGGTGACCAGCTCCCTCCGCCGCGCCACGGAGAACCCGCTCGCGACACCGACGTGGTGCAGGGTGCCCTCGTCGTCGAAAAGGCCGAGCAGCAGCGAGCCCACCCCCTGGCCGTCCTTGTGCCAGCGGAACCCGGCCACCACGCAGTCGGCCGTGCGCTCGTGCTTGACCTTCCACATCACGCGGCGGTCCTGCTCGTAGGGCACGTCGGTGGCCTTGGCCATCACACCGTCGAAGCCCGCGCCCTCGAAGCGAGTGAACCAGTCTCTCGCCACCTCGGGGTCGGCGGAGAGCGGCGTGAGGTGCACGCGGGACTGCGCGGTGTCGAGGATGTCCTCCAGCAGTCGCCGCCGTTCGGCGAACGGCTCGCCCGTGAGGTCGCGGTCACCGAGTGCGAGCAGGTCGAACGCGACGAAGCTCGCCGGCGTCTCGGCGGCGAGCTTGCGGACCCGCGACGCCGCGGGGTGCAGGCGCAGCTGCAGCGCGTCGAAGTCCAGCCCGGCCTCGGTGACGATCACGATCTCGCCGTCCACCACACAGCGGGGCGGCAGCGCCTCGGCGAGCAGCTCGGCCAGCTCGGGGAAGTACCGGGTCAGCGGCCGGTCGTTGCGCGAGCCCAGCTCCACCTCCGCGCCGTCGCGGAACACGATGCAGCGGAACCCGTCCCACTTCGGCTCGTAGACCAGCCCCGGTCCGGTCGGCAGCTCGCGCACGAGTGTCGCGAGCATCGGCTTGACCGGCGGCCGCACGGGAAGATCCACGACCCGATCCTATGACCTGCGGCGACCCCGGGCACGCGCTTTCGAGGGCAGACAACTGCAGTGAAGGCCACCTTCACTGCGTTGAACGCAGGCAAGGTGGCCTTCACTGCGGTCAGGCCGGGCAGGGGTCAGCTTGCCCAGGCGAGCAGCGGCCGGTGCTGCTCGGGATCGCGGAGCCGGGCGAGGGCGCGCTCCTCGAGCGTGCGCACGCGCTTGCGGGTCAGCCCCAGCCTGCGCGCGATGTCGGGCACCGTGTGCTGGTTGCCGTCCGTGAGGCCGTAGCGCAGCGACACGACCGTGGCCTCGGCGGGCTCCAGCGTCTCCAGCGCGGCGTTGAGGTCGGCGACCATCAGCTCGTGCTCCAGCGCGTCACCGACCTCGGGCACGGAGCCCGCGGTCACCAGGTCGCCGAGGTGCAGCTCGCCGTCCTCGTCGAGCGGCACGTCGAGGCTGACGGTCGACTGCCCGGCCTGGCGCAGGGCGACGACCTTCTCCACCGGCATCCCGGCGGCCTCGGCCAGCTCCTCCACGGTCGGGCTCTGCTGCCCACTCGCTTCGAGCGACCGTGCGAGGCGGTCGAGCTTGGCGACCTGCTCCGCGGTGTGCAGCGGCAACCGGATGGTGTTGCTGTGGAACGCGTTGCCCTTCTGGATCGCCTGCCGGATCCACCACATCGCGTAGGTGGAGAACTTGAACCCCTTGGCGTAGTCGAACTTCTCCACCGCGTGCAGCAGGCCGAGGTTGCCCTCCTGCACGGCGTCGAGCAGCGGCAGGTTGGTGTTGCGGCTCTTGCGCGCGGCGGTCACCACCAGGCGCAGGTTCGCGCGGATCATGTGGTCCTTGGCGAGCTCGCCGTCGTGCGCGACGGCCTCCAGGTCACGCCGGTCGGCGGGCAGGGCGCGGCCGCCTGCGTCGGCCTGCCTGATCAGCTCGGCGGCGTACACGCCGGCCTCGATGCGCTTGGCGAGCTCTACCTCCTCGGTCGCCGTCAGCAGGGGCGTCGCACCGATCTCGTCGAGGTAGACTCGAACCAGGTCGGTGTCGTCGCGGGTGCCGCGGCGGCGCGTCACAGTGGCGTTGGCCAATCGTTGTCACCTCTCTCCGCTGCTGACAACGCTTTTCAGGCCGAGGTAATTCCACGTCAGCCGATGCCGCGAAACGTCGTGCGGTAAGCGCTCGGTGACACTCCGAGGACGGCGTGCATGTGCTGGCGCAGCGACGCCGCGGTGCCGAACCCGGAGTCCTCCGCGACCCGGTCCACGGGCAGGTCGGTCTCCTCCAGCAGCTGCCGCGCTCGCGAGATCCTCTGCTGCGTGAGCCACTGTCCCGGCGAGAGGCCCACCTCCTCCCGGAAGCGCCGCGTGAACGTCCGCACACTCATCGACTCCTGCCCGGCCAGCTCACGCAGCGACAGCGGCCGGTGCAGCCGCCGCAGCGCCCACGCCCTCGCCGCCCCAGTGGAGGAGATGTGCGGTTCGGCGACGGGCCTGGGCACGTACTGTGCCTGCCCGCCGTCCCGGTGCGGCGGCACGACCGTGCGCCGGGCCACGTCGTTGGCGACCGCGGCGCCGTGGTCGCGGCGGATCAGATGCAGGCACAGGTCGATGCCGGACGCCTCGCCCGCCGACGTGAGGATGTCGCCGGCGTCGGTGTAGAGCACGTCCGGGTCCAGCTCCACCCGCGGGTACAGGCGGCGGAACTGCTCGGCCGACTGCCAGTGCGTGGTGGCCGTGCGCCCGTCGAGCAGGCCCGCCGCGGCCAGCACGAACGCGCCCGTGCAGATCGAGGCGATCCGCGTGCCCGGCCGGATCCGGGCGAGCGCCCCCGCCAGGGCGTCGCCGAGCCTGCCCTCGGTCTCCGTCTCGTCCGGCTCGTGGGTCGCCGGCACCACGACGGTGCCCGCCCCGTCCAGCGCCTCCGGCCCGTGGGCGACGTGGATGGGGAAGTCGGCGTCGGTGCGCACCAGGCCTCGTTCGAGTGCGCACGTGACCACCTCGTACAGCGGCTCGCCCGCCGGCGAGCGCGCTGTCCCGAACAGCTGGTGCACCAGGCCCAGCTCGAGCGGCATCACGCCGTGCCGGACGAACACGGCGACCCGGTGAAGCGTCATGGCCCGATTCTTGCACATATTGACCATCGGGCCACTCGTTGCGAGCACGGGCTCCGTCGACCATCGAAGGCATGCATGTTCTGTGGGTTGTGGCTCATCCGGACCAGCGCTCGCTCACCGTCGCGCTCAAGGACGAGGGCGTGCGCGGGCTCACCGGTCTCGGCCACGAGGTACTCGTCTCAGACCTGTACGCCATGAAATGGGACCCGGTGGTGGGCGCGGGAGACTTCGGCGACGACACCGGCGAGCGCCTGCTCGTCGGCGAGGCCGCCCAGCACGCCTACACCGCCGGCACGCTGAAGGCCGACATCGTCGCCGAGCAGGAGAAGCTGCGCTGGGCCGACGCGCTCGTGGTGCAGTTCCCGCTGTGGTGGATGGGCATGCCGGCGATCCTCAAGGGCTGGTTCGACCGGGTTTTCCTCAACGGCTTCGCCTTCGGCGTCAAGGACCCGGCCACCGGCCGGACCCTGCGCTACGGCGACGGCGGGCTACGCGGCAAGCGGGCGCTGCTCGTCACCACCATCGGCGCGCGGGCGGCGTCGTTCGGGCCGCGTGGCATCCACGGCGAGCTCAACGACGTGCTGTTCCCCATCCAGCACGGCATCTTCTGGTACACGGGCATGGACGTGTTGCCGCCGCTCGCGGTGTACGGCGCCGACCGCGCCACGCCCGCCGATTTCGCCGTCGCCGCCGAACGCCTGCGGGCCCGGCTCGCCGAGCTGCCCACGGCCGATCCGGTGCCGTTCCGCTACCAGGACGGCGGGGACTACGACGACGATCTCGTGCTGCGACCCCGCTTCGCTCCCGGCCGGGGCGGCATCGGGGTGCACTACGCCTGACCCCCGACCCGTCCGCCCGCAGTGAAGGCCACCTTCACTGCGTGGAATCGGGCACAGCGGCGCGCAGCGTCTCCGTCTGGGCGGTGGAGGGAGACGGGCGGGCGCAGGCAAGGTGGCCTTCACTGCAGCGGGCTCTGGCGAGTGCCGCTGGGTAGGCTGGGCGCATGGCTCGGCCGAACGACGAGGTCGAAGACCTGTTCCAGGAGTACGCCGACCTCCTCTCCATCACCGGCGGCGACGCGTTCAAGGTGCGCTCGTACGAGAAGGCCGCGCGCGCGATCGGCGGGCACCACGAGGACGTGTCCACGCTCGACGCGAAGGCGCTGCGGGCCATTCCCGGTGTCGGCAAGTCCATCGCCGACAAGGTCGCCGAGTACTTCGCCACCGGCAGCGTGCGGGCCGTGGAGGAGGCCAGGGCGAAGATCCCCGACGGCGTCCGCAGGCTCGTCGCCATCCCGACTCTTGGCCCGAAGAAGGCCGCCGCGCTCTACCACGACCTCGGCATCTCCTCGGTCGACGAACTCGTCGCCGCTATCCACGGCGAGCGGCTGCGCGGGCTCAAGGGGTTCGGCCCGCGCACGGAGGAGAACATCCTGCGCGGGGTGGAGCTGCTGCGGCAGTCGGGCGGACGGGTGCTGCTCGACGCCGCCCTCGCGGTCGCCGACGAGATCGTCGCCGTGCTCTCGGCCGTGCCGGGCTGCGAGCGGTGCGAGCACGCCGGGTCGCTGCGCCGGTTCCGGGAGACCATCGGCGACGTCGATGTGCTCGCCGCCGCCCATGACTCGGCTCCGCTGATGCGCGCGTTCCGCGAGCTGCCGCTGGTGGCCGAGGTGATCGTGGCGGGGGAGAAGAAGACCTCCATCCGCACCGCCGAGGGGCTCCAGGTCGACCTGCGCGTGGTGCCCCCCAGCGCGTGGGGCGCGGCACTGCAGTACTTCACCGGCTCGCAGGCCCACAACGTGCGCACCCGCGTGCTGGCCGTGCACGCCGGGCTCAAGCTCTCCGAGTACGGCCTGTTCGACGCCGCCTCCGGTGAGCTGATCGTGTCCGAGACCGAGGACGAGGTGTACGACCGCCTCGGCCTGCCGTGGATCCCGCCCACGCTGCGCGAGGACCGGGGCGAGATCGAGGCCGCCCAGCGCGGCGAGCTGCCGGAGCTGGTGACCGAGACGGATCTGCTCGGCGACCTGCACACCCACACCGACCTCACCGACGGTGTCGCCTCGCTGGAGGACATGGTGCGGGCGGCGGCCGCGCGCGGCTACGCCTACTACGCGATCACCGACCACGCGCCGGACATGGCCATGCAGCGCATGTCGGACGAGAAGATCCTCGCCCAGCGAGAGCGGGTGCGGAAGCTCGACGGCACGGTCGCGGGGATGCGCCTGCTGCACGGCACCGAGCTGAACATCGGTCCCGACGGCGAGGTGGACTGGCCGGAGTCGTTCCTGCGCGGCTTCGACCTCTGCGTCGCCTCGATCCACTCCCACTTCACGCAGGACCGCGCGACGATCACGCGGCGGCTGGTGCGGGCGGCCGAGAACCCGTGCGTGCACGTCATCGGCCACCCCACCACGCGCCTCATCGGCAGGCGAGGGCCCGTCGACGTCGACCTCGCCGAGGTGTTCCGGGCGTGTGCCCGCACCGGCACCGCGCTGGAGATCAATTCGGCGCCCGACCGGCTCGACCTTCGCGACGAGGACATTCTGCTCGCCAAGCGCTTCGGGGTGCGGTTCGCCATCAACAGCGACGCGCACGCGGTGCACCATCTCGGCTTCGTGCGCTACGGCGCCGGCACGGCGCAGCGCGGCTGGCTCACGAAGGACGACGTGATCAACACCTGGCCGCTGGAGCGGCTGCGGGAGTTCCTCGGCTCAGCGCAGGCGCAGCAGTAGTTCCTCCAGCGTGCGCCTCTCGGCCGGGCCGAGGTCCGCGAGGAGCTCGTCGTCAACACCGTGGGCCAGCTTCCGCGTCTCGGCGAGTGTGCGGGCGCCCTCCTCGGTGACCACGACGAGGCGGGTCCGCCGGTCCTCCGGATGCGGGTCCCGCCGCACGAGGCCCTTCCGCTGCAGGTCGTCGACGAGCGTGACCACCGCGCTCGGGTCGGCGCCGAGCACCAGCCCCAGCTCGCGCTGGGAGAGCCCACCGTGCTCGGCCGACGCGGACAGCACCGTGTAGTGCCTGCTGCGCAGGCCGTACGGCTCCAGCGCGCGGTTGAGGTTGCGAATCGCCCGACCGCCCGCACGCGCGAGCAGGTAGCCGACCCGGCCCGACGGAACGGGCGGAGGTTCCTGCGTCATCTCCTGCTCCCCGGTCAGTTGGCAAAGACAACCATTGACAAACATAACAGTTAATGAGTACACCTTTATATCAGGAAACCTGACATCAAGGAGGCGTCAACGATGGACCTGACCGGGAAGGTCGCGATCGTGACCGGCAGTGGTCGCGGGCTCGGTCTCGCCTACGCCAAGGAACTCGCCGCGGCGGGTGCGCGCGTCGTGGTCAACGACGTGGACGCCGCGACCGCCGAGGCCGCCGTCAAGGAGCTCACCGAGGCGGGCGGCACGGCCGTGGCCGAGGTCGCCGCCGTCGGCGGCACCGAGGCCGCCGAGGCGCTGGTCTCACGTGCGGTCTCCGAGTTCGGCAGGCTCGACATCCTCGTCACCAACGCGGGCGTGCTGCGGGACAAGGTGCTCTGGAAGATGTCGGACGACGACTTCGACACGGTGATCAACGTCCATCTGCGCGGCACCTTCACCTGCGCGCGAGCGGCGGTGCGACGCATGCGCGAACAGGGCGAGGGCGGGCGGCTCGTGCTCGTCGGCTCGCCCGCGGGTCAGCGCGGCAATTTCGGCCAGACCAACTACTCCGCCGCCAAGGCCGGCATCGCCGCGTTCGCCAGGACCTGGTCGATGGAGCTCGCGCGCGCCGGGATCACCGTCAACGCCGTCATCCCCGTCGCCGCCACCGCCATGACGGAGACCATCCCCGCGCTCAAGGGCTACGTCGACGCGATGCGCGCCGGGGAGCCGATGCCGCGCTTCGCCCGGCAGGCGCTCGCCTTCGGCAGCCCCGAGGACGCGGCTGGCCTCGTCGCGTTCCTCGCCTCGGACGCCGCGAAGGACGTCACCGGCCAGTGCATCGGTATCGGCGGCGACCGGCTCTCGTTGTGGTCACATCCGAAGCTTCTCGCCTCGGCCTACGCCGACGGCGGCTGGAGCGCCGACGCGATCGCGCTGGCGTGGCCCACCACGGTCGGCGCCGAACCGGAGAGCGTCGGCGAGAAACTGCCCGAACCGCCCTCACAGTGAGCAGAGTGAACACCATGGACCACACGAAGCTCGACGCCATCGACGTTCACGTGCACGTGGAGACCGACGTGCACGGGCACCTCTCCCTGCCGGACGACTTCCTGGAGGCCTCGGCCAAGTACTTCTCGGCCGACCACCGGGCGCCGACCCTGCCGGAGATCGCCACGCACTACCGCGAGCGCAACATCGGCGCCGTCGTCTTCACCGTCGACATCGAGGCCGCAACCGGCCACCCGCCGCTGTCGAACGAGGAGATCGCCCGTGCCGCGGCCGAGCACGCGGACGTGCTCATCCCGTTCGCGAGCGTAGACCCGGCGAAGGGCGCGGCGGGCGCGCGGCGATTCCGCGAGCTGGTGACGGGCCACGGGATGCGCGGCATCAAGTTCCACCCGAGTCTGCAGGACTTCGCGCCCAACGACGGCAGCGCCTACCCGCTGCTGGAGGTGGCGCAGGAACTCGGCGTGCCCGCGCTGTTCCACACTGGACAGACAGGCATCGGCGCCGGGATGCGCGGTGGGGGAGGGATCAAGCTCGGGCTGTCGAACCCGATGCTGCTCGACGAGGTGGCCGTGGCGTTTCCCGATCTGACGATCATCATGGCCCACCCCTCGTTTCCGTGGCAGGACGAGGCGCTGGCCGTCGCCACGCACAAACCGAACGTCTACATCGACCTGTCCGGCTGGTCGCCCAAGTACTTCCCGCCGCAGCTCGTGCGCTACGCCAACAGCCTGCTGCAGGACAAGGTGCTCTTCGGCTCCGACTACCCGCTCATCACGCCGGACCGGTGGCTGGCCGACTTCGGCAAGCTCGACATCAAACCGCACGTGCGGCCCAAGATTCTCAAGGACAACGCCGTGCGCGCGCTCGGCCTGGAGGAGGAACGACGACTGTGAAGACTCTGAAGGTCACGTTCGACGAGGTCGCCAAGCTGGCCGGAACCGAGCTCGGGGTCAGCGACTGGATCGAGGTCGGCCAGGACCGCATCGACACGTTCGCCGACGCGACCGGCGACCACCAGTGGATCCACGTGGACGCCGAGAAGGCCAAGGAGGGTCCGTTCGGCGGCACGATCGCGCACGGGTACCTCACGCTCTCGCTGATCATTCCACTGTGGACCGATCTGCTCGAGGTGGAGGGCGTGACCACGAAGGTCAACTACGGGCTCAACAAGGTCCGCTTCCCCTCGCCCGTTCGCGCGGGCTCGCGAGTGCGCCTGTCGGCGAAGCTCGCCGACGTGGAGGAGGTGGCGGGCAACGGCCTGCAGCTGACCGTCGACGTCGTGGTCGGGATCGAGAACGGCGACAAGCCCGCCTGCGTCGCCCAGCCGGTGTTCCGCTTCTACGCCTGACCACCCGCGAGTCCCCCGCTCCCGACCGCGAGTTCCCCGCTCCCGACCGCGAGTTCCCCGCTCCCGACCGCGAGTTCCCCGTTCAGGACCGCGAGTTCTGCGTTCCCGACACCCCCGGCTCGACGAGGAGTCACCTTGATCTACCGCAGTCCCCTTCCCGATGTGGAGATCCCCGGCGGCACGCTCACCGAGCTGGTGCTCGGCACGGCCGGGCGCCACGGCGACAAGCCCGCTCTCGTCGACGGCGTGACGGGGGAGACGCTCACCTACGCCGAGCTGGCCGAGGGCGCCGAGGCGGGCGCGGGCGGGCTCGCCGCCCTCGGCGTGGGCCCCGGCGACGTCGTCGGCCTGCTCAGCCACAACCAGCCGCGCTACGCGCTCGCGGTGCACGCCGCCCTCGGCGCGGGCGCGGCGGTGACGCCGATGAACCCCGTGCTCACGGCAGGCGAGATCGGCAAGCAGCTGCGGGCCTCGCGCGCGAAGGTGCTCGTCACGGCGGAGCCCGTCGCGGAAAAGGCCGCCGACGTCGCCCGCGAGCACGGCATCGAGCACGTCTACGTTCTCGGCGAGCACGAGCGTGCCCGCCCCTTCGCGGAGCTGCTCGCCGGGGGCAACGCCGCACCGCGGCTCGACCTCGACCCGGAAACGGCCGTGGCCGTGCTGCCGTTCTCCAGCGGCACCACGGGCGCCGCCAAGGGCGTGCGGCTGACCCACCGCAACCTCGTCGCCAACCTCGTGCAGACGCGGGCGGGCTGGCGGGTCGGGCCCGGCGACGTGCAGGCCGCCGTGCTGCCGTTCTTCCACATCTACGGCTTCACGATCATCCTGCACTCCGGGCTGCTCGGCGGCGCGACCGTGCTGACACTCCCGAGGTTCGAGCCGGACGCCTACCTCGCGGCGCTCGCCGAGCACCGCGTCACCCGCGCCTACTTCGCGCCTCCGATGGTGCTGGCGCTGGCGAACGCGCCGGACGTGGAGAACTACGACCTCTCCGCAATGCGGTACGCCTTCTGCGGCGCCGCCCCGCTCGACGTCGAGGTCACCGAGCGCGCCGAGCGACGACTCGGCTGCCGCATCCGCCAGGGCTACGGCATGACCGAGGCGAGCCCCGGCACCCACCAGGTGTACGACGACGCCTTCGCCACCACCCCGGCGGGCAGCGTCGGCAGGCTGTCTCCGAACACCGAGGCGCGGCTCGTGCAGCCGGGCACCGACACCGACGTCGCACCAGGCGAGGACGGCGAGCTGCTCGTGCGCGGGCCGCAGGTGATGCTCGGCTACCTCGACAACCCCGAGGCCACCGCGAGCACCATCACCGACGGCTGGCTGCACACCGGCGACATCGCCCGCGTCGACGACGACGGCGTGTTCTGGATCGTCGACCGGCTCAAGGAGCTGATCAAGTACAAGGGCTACCAGGTGGCCCCGGCGGAGCTGGAAGCCGTGCTGCTGAGCCATCCCGGCGTGCTCGACGCCGCCGTGGTGGGCGTGCCGCACGCGGAGGGCGGCGAGGCCCCGAAGGCGTTCGTCGTGGCGCGCCGGGGGGTGGAGGCCGACGACGTGCTCCGCTGGGTCGCCGAGCGGGTCGCCCCGTACAAGAAGGTGCGGGCGCTCGAGTTCGTGGACACCATCCCCAAGTCGCCGACGGGCAAGATCCTGCGCCGCGTGCTCAAGGAACGCGGCTGAGGAGTCTCACCACCGGATGGCGTGGATCTGCGGCCACTTCTCCACGACCGTGTCGTCGCCGGTGACCTCCAGCCCGCGCAGCGGCGCCCGGTTCCACAGCGAGAGGTACAGCAGCTCGGCCGGTCCGCGCACCGTGCTGTCGGCACTGTCCTCGGGCTCGGCACGGGTCACCACCGCGCGCTCGGTGCTGATCCGCGCCGTCCAGTGGTCGCCGGTGTCGGTGGCGTGGACGTGCAGCGTGCGCGGCGGGTCGAGGCGCAGCCGCCGCGAGCGCACGCCGAAGCAGGCGAGCAGCTCGTCGACGCCGTCGGCGGCCAGGCCCGGGTCCACCGGGGTCACCGCGCCCGCCGCCGACTCCACGTCCACGCGGTGGACCGTCGTCTCATGGGCCTGGCGGCGCGCCCAGTGGGCGAGCGGGGACGCGGCCTTGAGGAAGGTCCAGCACTGCAGATCCTCCGGTGCCGCGCGCAACGCGGCGACGAGCGCGGCGTGCCCGTCGCGGAACCACGGCACCAGCTCCTCGTCGCCGGGAAGCTCGTCGACGATGTCCTCGGCGTTGGCGAGCGGGAGCGGCTCGGTGCGGCCGGTCGCGACGAACGTGGTGGCCCAGCGGTGCACGCCGCCGGTGTGCCGCAGCACGTCCCGCACCCGCCAGCCGGGACAGGGCGGCACGTCGGCGTCGAGACCCGTGCGTTCCGCCGTGTCGGCGAGCCTGGTGCCCGCTTCGTCGAGCGCGCTGATCCACGAGGCCACGTCCATGATCGGCAGTATGGCACCGGGCACCGACTTTCCCGCTCAGCCGACGGAGCTCACCGTGCTGTCGCGATGCTGCTGCGGGCTGACGCCACGGACCCGCTTGAACGCCGTGCTGAGCGCGAAGGCGCTGCCGTAGCCCACCTTGCGGGCCACCGCGTCGACGGTCGTGTCCGGCTCGCGTAGCAGGTCGGCGGCCAGCGCAAGCCGCCAGCCCGTCAGGTACGCCATGGGCGACTCGCCCACGAGCTCGGTGAACCGCCGCGCCAGCACCGCCCGCGACACGCCCGTCTTCGCCGCCAGCGTGGCGACCGTCCACGGCAGCGCGGGGTTGTCGTGCAGCAGCCGGAGCGCGTGGCTGACCACCGGGTCGCTGTGCGCGTGGTACCAGGCACTTCCCGCCGCGTCCGCACGGGCGAGATGCGTCCGCAGCGCCGTGATGACGAGCAGGTCCAGCAGCCGGTCCAGCACCACGGTCTGCCCCGGCTCCTCCCGGCCGATCTCGGCCGCCAGCAACGGGACCAGCGGCGACTCCCACTCCGCGTGCGGCAGCACCAGGCGCTCCGGCAACGCGGCGAGCAGCCGCCGGCTGATCGCCCCCGGCAGCTCGTAGGCGCCGACGAGCAGCGTCGTGTCACCCCCGGTGCCCCACGTGCGCACCCCGAGCCGCAGCACCTCACACAGTTCCTCGCCGTCCGGCGTCGTGCAGCGCTGCCCGGGATGCACGATCACCGTCGGCTCGGTGGCCGGGTCGTCGGCGACCGTGTACGGCTCCGGCCCGCGCACCAGGGCGATGTCGTTCTCCCGCAGCCGCACCGCCTCGCCGTCGCCGGGCACGAGCCACGCCTCGCCCGTCGCCACCGCGACGAGCGTGAGCGGCGACCGGTCCCGCACGTGGATCGACCACGGCGGGTCGAGCAGTGCCCTCAGCACGAAGGCGCCGTGTGCCCTCGGCCCGTCGAGCAGGCGGCCCAGCGCGTCCATGGGATCGAGAGTAGCCGGGGGGCGTGGGTAGCGGCGGAAGTCGTGACCGGGCAGCGGCCGGAACACCTCGCGCCGATCACGCGTTGATTCCGGCAGGCGAGGGGAAAGGACTGGCACATGGCGAGGATCCGCGCGGTGGTGGCCGCGGGAGTGGGCACGTTCGTCGCGGTGGGAACGGCGCTGGCCGCCCGAGGGGTACTTCCGGCGCTCGGCGGCCGTCCGGTGGCGGAGTCGCTGCTGGACTCGCCGCAGTACCGCGACGGCGCGTTCCGCAACACCGCTCCGCCGCGCTGGCTGCCGCCCGGCAGCGGCAAGGCCGCGCTGCGCGAGTTCCTCTTCGGCGGGCGGCAGCGGCGCCCGGCAGGCACCGTGCCGCTGCTGGCCGCGGACGGCACCCCACCCCCGGAGGGGCTGCACCTCACGTGGTTCGGCCACGCCTCGACGCTCGTCGAGCTCGACGGAGTGCGGGTGCTGCTCGATCCGTTGTGGAGCGACCGCGCGTCACCGTCGCGGCTGCTCGGCCCGCGCCGTCTGCACCCGGCGCCGCACCGGCTCGAGGACCTGCCCCGGCTCGACGCCATCGTGATCTCTCATGACCATTACGACCACCTCGACATGCCCACGGTGCGCAGGCTCACGAGGTTGCAGGACGCGCCATTCGTCGTTCCGCTGGGCGTCGGGGCCCACCTGCGGCGCTGGCGGGTGCCCGAGTCCCGCATCGTCGAGCTCGACTGGGGAGGTGAGACCGAGGTGGCGGGCGTGCGGCTGGTCGCCACGCCTGCCCAGCACTTCTCCGGACGGGGCTTCAAGCGCAACAACACGCTGTGGGCCTCGTGGACGATCGCCGGGCCCCGGCACCGGGTCTTCTACAGCGGCGACACCGGTTACTTCCCCGGCTTCGCCGACATCGGGCGCGACCACGGCCCGTTCGACGCG
This sequence comes from Prauserella sp. PE36, assembly GCF_003311655.1. Classification (NCBI taxonomy): domain Bacteria; kingdom Bacillati; phylum Actinomycetota; class Actinomycetes; order Pseudonocardiales; family Pseudonocardiaceae; genus Prauserella; species Prauserella sp. PE36. The sequence continues at coordinate 147,862 of NZ_QEQT01000087.1, forward strand.
ACGCTCATCCAGATCGGCGCCTACGCACCCAGCTGGCCCGACATCCACATGCTCCCGGAGGAAGGGGTCGCGGCCCATGTCGACGTGCGCGGCGGGTTGCTCGTCCCGGTCCACTGGGGCACGTTCAACCTGGCCCCGCACGGCTGGACCGACCCGGTGGACCGGGCGTGGAAGGAAGCCAAGGCACGGGGAGTGACCATGGCGATCCCACGTCCCGGGGAGCGGATCGACGTCGCCGCCCAGCGAGGCGCCCAGCAGGTCGAGGCCTGGTGGCAGACGCTCACCTGACCACGTCCTGATCACGCGGGGTAACCGGGCAGGATGGCGACGCCGTCCCCGAAAGGCTGATCGATGATGCGTCGTGCCGCGTGTGCGGTACTGGGCGTGGCGCTCGTGGCAGGCGCCTGCAGCTCCCCGCCCGCCGAGCAGAAGCCCGTCCAGCCGTCACCGGAGGCGAGCGCGCCGCCGTCGACGAGTGCGCGGCCGGAGTCGTTCAGCGTCGTCGCCACCGGTGACGTGCTCATCCACCCGCCGCTCACCGACCAGGCCGCCGCCGAGGCGGGCGGGAAAGCCGACGACTTCGACTACGGACCGCTCTTCGAGGGCGTGCGACCGCTCGTGTCCGGCGCCGACCTCGCCCTGTGCCACCTGGAGGTGCCGCTCTCCCCGGACGGCGGCCCCTACAGCGGCTACCCACAGTTCAGCTCGCCGCCCGAGCTGGCGGGCGACCTCGCCGACGTCGGCTACGACGGCTGCTCCACGGCCTCCAACCACGTCCTCGACCAGGGCGAGGAGGGCGTCACGCACACGCTCGACGCGCTCGACGAGGCCGGGCTGCGGCACACGGGCTCCGCCCGCACCGAGCGGGAGGCCGCGACCCCGCTCGTCTACGACGTCGGGGGCGTCAAGGTCGGCCACGTCTCGTTCACGTTCGGCTTCAACGGCTTCGAGCTGCCCGACGGCAAGCCGTGGATGTCGAACCCGCTCGACGCCGAGGCCGTGACCGAGGCCGCGCGCGCCGCCCGCGAGGCCGGCGCCGAGGTGGTGCTCGCGAGCCTGCACTGGGGCGAGGAGTACGTCCACGATCCGACGCAGGAGCAGCGGGAGCTGGCCGAACAGCTGCTCACCGGCGGCTCCGTCGACCTGATCCTCGGCCACCACGCCCACGTCGTGCAGCCCATCGAGCGCATCGGCGACAAGTGGGTCGCCTACGGCCACGGCAACTCGGTGGCCCGGCACGAGGAACCGAAGGGCGTGTCCGAGGAGGGCATCGCGTCGCGGTTCGAGTTCACACGCGAGGACGGGACCTGGCGGGTCACCTCCGCCGAGTACGTCCCGACGCTCGTGGAGCTGGGCCCTCCGATCCGGCTCACCGACCTCACCGCCGCCGCGCCGGACGCCCGCCGCGCCGAGGCGCTGCGGCGCACCGACGAGATCGTGCTCAGCCGGGGCGCCGCCGGCGAGGGGCTGACCCGCCCGGGGCGCTGACCCGCTCCACCAGCAACTCCAGCAGCTGCTCGACGGCTGGTGAGGTGCTGCCCGCGCGCGTGGTCGCGTGCACCTCCCGCGCGAGCTGCGTCGGCCTGGCCACCTCGAGGAACGTCACGCCCTGCGTCGGCACCGCCGCCGGCTCCGGCACCAGCGCGACGCCGAAGTCCGCGGCCACGAGGGTCCGCATCGTGTCGAAGTTGTCGGTGCGGAAACCGACCTTCGGCTCGAACCCCGCCGCCCGGCACGTCAGCTCCACCACCGCCTGGAAACCGGCGACCGGACGGGGAGCTATCCACCGCGCGCCCGCGTAGTCACGCAGCCGCACCGGGCTCTCGTCGCCGGGGCGCAGGCTCGGCGGCACGGCGAGCAGCAGCCGTTCGCTGCGCAGCGGCGTCTGCCGCAGCCCGCGCAGGTCCGGCTTGGGCAGCTGGGCGTACTGGTGCGTCACGGCAAGGTCCACCTCGCCCGCGCGCACGGCCGGCACGGCCTCCTCGGGCTCCAGCTCCACGAACGTCAGCTCCACTCCGGGATGGCGCCGCTGGAACGCGCCCAGCGCCGGGACGGTGAAACCGGCCGCCGTGCCGAACACCGACACCCGCAACCTGCCGCCGCGCAGACCCGCCACGGACAGCAGCGCCTGCTCCGCACTGTCCAGTTCGGACAGAACCCGGTCGGCGTGCTCCGCCAACACCCGGCCGGCCTCGGTGAGCCGCACGCTGCGGGCGCCGCGTTCGAGCAGCCGCACGCCGGTCTGCCGCTCCAGTGCGGCGAGCTGCTGCGACGCCGCCGCGGCCGTGCGGCCGTCCCGCTGCGCCGCACCGGCGATGGAGCCGGTTCTCGCGACATCGCGCAGCAGCCGTAGCCGACGAGGATCGAGCACAACGAAAGCTTACGCTCAGCCGTAGAAGCCCGCCCTGGTAGCGACCCTGCCGCCGGGCGCAGGCTGAGCACATGGCACATCGTGAGGTACGCACCCCGGTTCCGCAGGACGTCGAGCGCGCGTGGGAGATCGTCCGCGCGACGTTGCCGCCGACCCCGCTCGTGACTGCGCCGCCCGGTCCCGCGCTCAAGCTGGAGACCATGCAGCCCACCGGCTCGTTCAAGGTGCGTGGCGCGCTCACCGCGCTGGCCGGTGCCGGGCAGGACGACCACGTGGTCACCGCCTCGGCCGGCAACCACGGGCTCGGCGTCGCGTTCGCCGCCACGCGGCTGGGCAGGCGCGCCACCGTCGTGGTGCCCGGCAACGCCTCACCCGCGAAGGTCGCCGCCCTGCGGGCCTTCGACGTCGAGCTGGTGCGCACCGGATCCTCCTACGCCGAGGCGGAGGCACACGCGCTGGAACTCGCCGCCCGCGGCGCCCGGTACGTGTCCCCGTACAACGACCCCGACGTGATCGCCGGCCAGGGCACGCTCGGCCACGAGCTGGCCACGCAGACCTCCGGCCCGCTCACGGTCGTCTGCGCCGTCGGCGGTGGCGGGCTGATCTCCGGCATCGGGCTGTGGGCGGCCGGCCGCGACGACGTCCGGCTCGTCGGCGTCGAGTCCGCCGCCGCTCCCTCCATGGCGGCGGCCGTGCGCGCGGGCCACCAGGTGCCGATCGAGGTCGGTCCCACGCTCGCCGACGGCATCGCCGCGAACCTCGAACCGGGCTCGGTGACGATCGACCTCGTCGCCAAGCACGTCGACGAGCTGCTCACCGTCACCGAGCCCGAACTGCACGCGGCGCTGCGGCACCTCGCGAGCGCGCACGGCCTCGTCGCCGAGGGCGCGGGCGCCGCCGCGCTCGCCGCGGTGCTGGCCGGGAAGGTCCACACGGAGCACCCGGTCGTGGTCGTGGTGTCGGGCCGCAACATCGCACTCCCAGCACTGGCGGAGGTGCTAACCTCCAGCCACTCGTAGGGGGAACCGGGAGGAATCGGGTGTCGGGGACGTCTCAGGGGGAGGGCGCCCGGATGCGGCTGCGCCCTCCGCGCAATCAGGTCGACCGCAGGGCCGTGGCGTGGTGGCGCGCCGGAATCCTCGTGTTCTGGGCGGTTCCCGTGCTGGTGCTCGTGGTGCTCGGCATCCTGCTGCCGGGAGCGCGGTTCTGGTTGCTCGCTCCCGCGGTGGCGATCATGGTGGTGATCGTGCCGCTCGCGATCGGCATGCCGCTGTGGTGGTACCGCGTACACCGCTGGGAGGTCACCGACGAGGCCGTCTACACCCGCACGGGCGCGGTGTGGCAGGAGTGGCGCGTGGCGCCGATGTCGCGCATCCAGACCGTGGACACCCAGCGCGGGCCGCTGGAGCAGTACTTCGGGCTGGCGACCGTCACGGTCACCACCGCATCGGCCAAGGGCGCCGTGAAGATCCCCGGTCTGGACCACGAGCTGGCCTCGGACCTCGTGCGGCAGCTGACCGAGACCACGCACGCGACACCCGGTGATGCCACGTGACGACCTCCGAGGTCGCCTGGCAACGGCTCGACCGGCGCACCGTCATCGTCAACACCCTCAACGCCGCGGGCGTGTGCGTCGTCGCCGGGGTGCCGACCGGTATCGGTGTCGGCGGCGCGACCTCGCCCTGGCTCGCGTTGGCCATAATCGTGCCGGCCGCGCTGCTGATCGTCGGCGTGGTGGCCCTCGCCGACCACCTGCGCTGGCACAAGACCCGCTACCGCGTGCTGACCGACCGCGTCGAGCTGCACAAGGGCATCCTCGTGCGCTCGCGCCGCTCGCTCTCCCGCGAGCGCATCCGCAGCGTCGACCTCACCGCGAACCTGTTGCTGCGGTTCTTCGGCCTGGTGACCGTCAAGATCGGTACGGGCGAGCAGACCGGAACGGGAACCTCGCTGGCGCTGTACCCGGTGAGCAAGGCCGAGGGGGAGCGGCTGCGGACGGAGCTGCTCGACCGCACCCCCTCCGGGACAGGGGACGGTCGCCGCAACGGTGTGCTTGCGGCCATCGACCTCGGCTGGGTCCGCTTCGCGCCGATGTCCTTCGTGACGCCCACGCTCGGCGTCGCGGCGTTCGGCGCCGTGCTCCAGGTCGCCGAGTGGTTCGGCCTGCAGGAGGGCGTGATCACCTGGACGATCGACCGGATGCGGGACCTGCCGCTGGTGGCGGCCATCCTCGTGCTCGTGGTGATCGGCATGGTCGTCGGCGTCATCGGCGCGACCGGGCTGTTCGTGGAGATGTGGTGGCAGTACCGCCTCGAACGGGAACCCGGCGGCACCCTGCGGGTGCGCAGGGGACTGCTCACGTCCCGCTCGATCTCGCTGGAGGAGCGGCGGCTGCGCGGCGTCGAGCTCGTCGAGCCGCTCGGCAACCGGCTCGTGGGCGCGGCCAGGGTCGACGCCGTCGCGACGGGCCTGGCGAAGCAGAAGGAGAGCGAGAAGACCGACCACAAGACCCTGCTGCCCTCGGCGCCGAGGGACGTGGCGGACCGTGTGGCGGCGGAGGTTCTGCGTGAGGACGTGTCGCCGACCTCGGCGGTCCGGCTGCGGCCGCACCCGGTCGCGGCGCGCGGCAGGCGGGTCCGCTGGGGCCTCGCGTGCGTCGCCGCGGTGGTGGCGCCGCTGCTCGTGCTGGGCTGGCTGCTCTCGGTGGAGGTGCTGCTGCACCTGGCGTGGATCTGCGCGGTCGTGCTCGTCCCGGTCGCCGTCGTGCTCGCGATCGACGCCTACCGCAACCTCGGCCACGGTCTCACCGGCGACTACCTCGTCGCACGCAGCGGCACGGTGCGCCGGGGCACGGTCGCGCTGCAACGCCGCGGGGTGATCGGCTGGACGGCCCGGCAGTCGATCTTCCAGCGCCGCAAGGGCCTGCTGACCCTCACGGCGACCACCGCGGCCGGCACGGGCGCCTACTCGGTCCACGACGTCGGCGAGAGCGACGGGCTCTCCTTCGCCGAGTCGGCCGTTCCCGATCTCTTCGGTCCCTTCCTCGAACGCGGCTAGTGTCGGTGGCATGCGGCATGCCTTCGACGCGGACTTCGACGTCCCGCCCGGTTACCTCAACACGCCCAGCATCGGCATCCCACCCGCCCACGTCGCCGACGCCGTCGCCGAAACGGTCGCGCGCTGGCGCACCGGCGCGGACGCGCCGCCCGACTTCGACGCCGCCGTGCACACCTCGCGGGAGGGGTTCGCGACGCTCACCGGCGTGCCAGCCGACCGGGTCGCCATCGGCGGGAGCGTGTCGCAGGCGATCTCGGTGGTCGCCGCGGGCCTTCCGGACGGCGCCAGTGTGCTCGTGGCCGAGCAGGAGTTCACGAGCGTCACCTTCCCGTTCGCGGCGCATCGGCACCGCGGCGTCACCGTTCGGGAGGTTCCCCTCGCCGACCTTCCGTCCACAGTGGAGGGACACGATCTCGTCGCCGTGAGCGTGGCACAGTCGGCGGACGGCGCCCTGGTGGACCTCGCCGCGCTGCGCGACTCCGCCGCGTCCGCCGGTGTCCCCGTGCTGCTCGACGTGACCCAGGCGGCGGGCTGGCTGCCGCTGGAACTGGAGTGGGCCGACTGGGTTGTCGGTGGTTCGTACAAATGGCTGCTCGCGCCGCGAGGGGCCGCGTGGCTCGCCGTGCACCCGCGCGTGCTGGAGCGCGGCGTGCCCGTCGCCGCCAACTGGTACGCGGGCGAGGACCCCTGGCAGGCCGTCTACGGGCTGCCCCTGCGGCTCGCCGAGGGCCCGCGCCGCTACGACCTCTCCCCGGCCTGGCTCTGCTTCGCCGGTGCCGCGGTGTCGCTGCGGTACCTCACCTCGCTCGACCGCAAGGCCGTCCACGCCCACTGCACGGGACTCGCCGACCGTCTCCGGTCCGGGCTCGGCCTGCCGCCCGCCGGCAGCGCCATCGTCGCACTGGCCGTGGAGAACGCGGGGCCGCGCCTGAGCGAGGCGGGGGTGAGGGCGAGCCTGCGAGCGGGCCGGATTCGCGTCGGTTTCCACCTCTACAACACCGTCGAGGACGTCGAGCGGGTGCTGGACGCTCTGGCGTGACGCGCGTCGACTACCGTCCGGTTGCGTGGCTGGACAGCAGCGGTACAACCCCGGAGTGAGCGACACCGCGCCGATGGGCGCGGTCCGGCAGCAGTATCCGCCGCCACCACCCCAGCGGCAACTCCGGCAGTCTCCGCAGCAGCCGGGCCGTGGCGGAGGGCCGAGCAGGCTGCTGCGGGGCGCGGGCCTGGTCGCCGTCGCGCTCGTGGCCGGGCTCGTGTGGTGGTTCGTCCGCTCGCCGGGAGAGGAGCCGCCGCCCACCGAACCGACGCAGGCGGCCGAGGACCCGCTCACCAGCGGCGAGTTCGACTACACCACCGTCGCGGGCCCCGAGGTGTCGGATGACTGCGCCGGCAATTCCTACGGCGACGTCGCGGACTGGTTCGCCGACCACCCGTGCGAGCAGGTGTCCCGCGCGCTCTACACCACGGAGAGCGGCGACGCCCGCGCGCTCGTGTCCGTGGTGGTGGTGACCATGCCCGACGCAGGCGGGGCGCAACAGCTCAAGGCCGTCACCGACACCGACGGCACGGGCAACGTCAACGACCTCGTCCGCGACGAGACGGTGTCGCTGCCCGGTGCGCCGAACGTCGCGCAGGGCGAGTACGAGTCCCGCGCCGAGGGCACCGAGGTGACCATCGTGGAGGCGGCCTTCTACGCCGACCACACCGACGACGAGCTGCTGGCGCGCATCGGCACCGACGCCCTCCGGCTGGCCGACGCCCACGCCTGACCCACCCACCAGGCCCGCCCGAATGCAGTGAAGGCCACCTTCACTGCGTTGAGCGCAGGCATGGTGGCCTTCACTGCGTTGAAACAGCACCGCGGCGCGGAGTAGGGGCAGGCCGGTGCCGGGGTGGGGTCACGTGCGGCCGGGCAGGGCCACCGCGGCGGGCTGCTCGCCCGCCTCCATCCGCCAGCTCGTGCAGCGGGTGGCGGAGCCGATCAGGGCCTGGGTGGCGAGTCTGCGCAGCGCGGCGTCGTCGGTGCGCTCCAGCACGCCGTGCCACGCCGAGGCCGCGTCGGTCTCGGCCGTGACGACCAGCCTGGCCGCCGACGCCTCGTCGGTCACCGGCTCCGGCGGCGGGTAGGCGGGCTCGGGCGGTCGTGGGTCGGCGCCCGCGCCGGTGAGCACCCGCTCGCACGCGTCGCGGCGGTCGCGGTGCGCGGCGGCGCCCGCGCCGAGGCCCTTCTCGAAGTCGGCGGGCAGGAACGCGCTCACGAGCCCGTACACCCACACGGCCGCGTGCTCGGCCGCGAGCGCCTGCTGCAGCGCGTCCACCGCCTCGGCAGGAAGCGACCCGGTCGACGGCCGCTCCACCTCGCCCGGTTGCCCAGCCCCCAGCTCGGGCGCCAGCTGCTGCACGGCGGCGCAGCCCGCCGCGACCGAGCCGACCAGGCCCGCGCGGTACGCCGGCAACCCCGGCACCAGCCCGGCGGCCCGCTCGCGCGCGTCCGCGAGGCGCCGCGCCAGCGCCGCGACGTCGGCCACGCTCCGCGACGGCGGGGTGCTCTGCTCTGGCCTCGGCTTGTTGAGCCGGTCTACCTCGGTGCGCAGCGCGTCGGCCTGCGTCGTCCTCGCCGTGGCCACCTGGCGGGCGAGCTCGGCGACGCCGGGGTCCGACCCGGCGAGCGCGCTCGCCGCGGCGGCGTCGGCCTCGGCCTGCTCGAGGAGGGGCAGCAGCGGGTCGGGGCTGTCGTCGTAACCGGTGTCGCAGGCGGAGGCGGTGGCCGCCACGGGGATCGCCAGGGCGGCCAGCGCCGCGCCACGCAGAAGGGCACGCCGGTTCAGCGGGGCACGGGAGGTCACGGTGAGCCATCCTGCCAGGCGGTGCCTGCTGGTCGGCGAGACCCGGCCCAGGCACGATAAGCTGGACCACCACTTCGAATAGGACAACAGGAGCATCACGGTGCCCAACGAACTCGCCAGCCGGCTGGAGCCCGTCGTGGCCGAGGCCGTCACGGCCGCGGGTTTCGATCTCGACGCGCTCGACGTGCAGCAGGCAGGCAGGCGCAAGCTGGTCAAGGTCGTCGTCGACGGCGACGACGGGGTCGGCCTCGACGAGGTCGCCGAGGTCAGCAGGGCGGTCTCCGCGGTGCTCGACGCCCACGACCACCTGATCGCGGGCGCGTACACCCTCGAGGTCACCTCACCGGGCGTCGACCGCCCACTCACCTCCCGGCGCCACTGGCGCCGCGCGAAGTTCCGCCTCGTCCGCGTCACTCCCACGGAGGGCGCCGAGTTCGTCGGCAGAGTCGGCGAGGCGGGGGAGAACTCGGCGCGGGTGCTCGTCGACGGGACCGTCCGCGACGTCCGCTACGCCGACGTGGCCAAGGCGGTCATCGAGATCGAGTTCAAGCAACCCCCGGCGGAGGAGCTCAAGCTGCTGGAAGCCGACGCCTGCGGCAAGATCGACGAGAACGCGGGACCGAAGGAGGAGTCGAGGTGAACGTCGACATCGCGGCGTTGCGCGCGATCGAACGCGACAAGGACATCCCCTTCGACACGGTGCTGGAGGCGATCGAGACCGCCCTCCTCACGGCGTACAAGCACACCGAGGGCCACCAGCCCCACGCCAAGATCGACATCGACCGCAAGACCGGCTACGTCCGCGTGCTCGCGCGCACCCTCGACGAGAACGGTGAGGTCGCCGAGGAGTGGGACGACACGCCCGAGGGCTTCGGCCGGATCGCCGCCACCACCGCGCGGCAGGTGATCCTGCAGCGGCTCCGGGACGCCGAGCACGAGAAGACCTACGGCGAGTTCTCCGCGAAGGAGGGCGAGATCGTCGCCGGCGTGATCCAGCGTGACGCGCGCGCCAACGCCCGAGGGATGGTGATCGTCCAGGTCGGTGACACCGAGGGCGTGCTGCCCGCCGCCGAGCAGGTGCCCGGCGAGTCCTACCAGCACGGCAGCCGGATCAAGGCCTACGTGGTCGGGGTGTCGCGCAGCGCGCGGGGCCCGCAGATCACGTTGTCGCGCACGCACCCGAACCTCGTCCGCAAGCTGTTCGCGCTCGAGGTCCCCGAGATCGCCGACGGCACGGTGGAGATCGCGGCCGTGGCACGTGAGGCGGGGCACCGGTCGAAGATCGCCGTCCGGTCGACCGTCCCCGGCGTCAACGCCAAGGGCGCGTGCATCGGTCCGGTGGGTGCGCGTGTGCGCAACGTCATGAGCGAGCTCGGTGGTGAGAAGATCGACATCATCGACCACTCCGACGACCCGGCCCGCTTCGTCGGGAATGCGCTCTCGCCCGCGAAGGTTGTGTCGGTCAAGGTCGTGGACGAGCGCGCCAAGACGGCGCGGGTCGTCGTCCCCGACTTCCAGTTGTCCCTGGCCATCGGCAAGGAAGGGCAGAACGCGCGCCTCGCCGCGCGGCTGACCGGATGGCGGATCGACATCCGCAGCGACGCGGCTCCGGAGGCGGGCGCCGGCCAGCGGCCGGTCACGCCGGACGAGTCGCCACACGCGGCGGCAACCGGTTCGGCTGAGTGACAGGCCACGGGCTAAACTGGGAAGTGGTGCAGCGCCCGCGGTCGGATTCCGCACGCCAGGGTCACGGAGAGACACCGATCCGTACCTGTGTGGGGTGTCGACGGCGGGCGTTGATCAGCGAGCTGCTGCGCGTGGTCGCGGTGGACGGGGCACTGGTCGTCGACGAACGTCGGCGCCTCCCGGGACGCGGTGCTTGGTTGCATCTCGATCCGGGGTGTCTCGCCAAGGCCGAACGGCGGCGGGCGTTCCCCAGGGCCCTCAGGGTCCAGGGGCCGCTCGAGGCCGAGGGCCTGCGGCAACACCTGGAGCGGTTCGCGAAGAGTGAGGACACGGGACCTTCCCGGGTCCGAGTCGGAACAAGGAAGCAGGTCGACCCGTCATGAGTCAGCCGTGAAGCTGAAGCCATGAACGCGCGACGATAGGACGAGGTCTGCGGGTGCTGCCTGTCAGACCTCATCAGTTGAGGAGAGCAGTGGCAGGCAAGGCCCGCGTGCATGAGCTCGCGAAAGAGCTCGGTGTCACGAGCAAGGAAGTACTCGCCAAGCTGAAGGAGCAGGGCGAGTTCGTGAAGTCAGCGTCGTCCACCGTCGAGGCGCCCGTCGCCCGTCGGCTGCGCGACGCGTTCGCCGCCAGGGAAGGCAAGGGTGGCCGCGGTGGGCGGTCGTCCGCTGCCGGTGGGAACGGCTCCGCGCCCGCCGCGAAGCCGTCCGGGCCGCAGCAGCAGGCGCGCCCAGGGCCCCCGGCTCCGAAGCCGGGTCCCAAGCCGGGCCCGAAGCCTCCGGCCCAGCGCCCGGAAGAGCAGGCCCCGGCGGCGAAGGCGGCTCCGCCCAGGCAGGAGCCCCAGCAGCAACAGCAGCAGCCCTCCGGCGGCTCGGTCGTTCCGCCGAAGCCGCAGGGCCCCAAGCCCGGTCCGAAGCCGGGCCCGAGGCCGCCCAGGGTGGGCAACAACCCGTTCGGCGTCGGCTCCGGTTCGCCGGCTCCGCGCCCGGCCCCGCCGCGTCCCGGCGGAGGCCAGCAGGGTGAGCGTGGCCCGCGTCCCGGCGGCGACCGCCCGGCGGGCGGCCCTCGTGGCGGTGCTCCCGGTGGCAACCGGCCGAGCCCCGGCAGCATGCCGCCGCGCCCGAACCCCGGCATGATGCCGACTCGTCCCGCCCGTCCCGCGGGCGGTCCCGGTGGCCGCGGTGGCCCCGGTGGCCGTGGTGGACCCGGCGGTGGCGCCGGTGCCGGCCGCGGCGGACCCCGCGGTGGCGGTGGCGGCGGTGGCGGTGGCGGCTTCCGCGGCGGTGGCGGCGGCGGCGGCGGCTTCCGCGGCGGCCCCGGTGGCGCTCCCGCCGGCGGTGGCGGTGGCGGCGGTTTCCGCGGCGGTCCCGGTGGCCGTGGCGGTCCCGGTGGCCGCGGTGGCGCGGCCGGCGCGTTCGGCCGTCCCGGTGGTCCCTCGCGCAAGGGCCGCAAGTCGAAGCGGCAGAAGCGCCAGGAGTACATGGAGAACATGCAGGCGCCGAGCGTCGGTGGCGTCCGCCTGCCCAAGGGCAACGGCGAGACGATCCGGCTGCCGCGGGGTGCCTCGCTGACCGACTTCGCGGAGAAGATCGACGCCAACCCGGCCTCGCTGGTGCAGGTGTTGTTCCACCTCGGCGAGATGGTCACCGCGACACAGTCCGTCTCCGAGGACGTGCTCGAGCTGCTCGGCACGGAGATGAACTACAACGTCCAGGTGGTCAGCCCCGAGGAGGAGGACCGCGAGCTGCTCGAGGCCTTCGACATCACCTACGGCGAGGACGCCGGTGACGAGGAGGACCTGCAGGTCCGGCCGCCGGTCGTGACCGTCATGGGTCACGTCGACCACGGTAAGACCCGCCTGCTGGACACGATCCGGAAGACGAAGGTCCACGAGGGCGAGGCCGGTGGCATCACCCAGCACATCGGTGCCTACCAGGTGGAGACCGAGCTGGAGGGCGACCCCCGGCTCATCACCTTCATCGACACCCCTGGTCACGAGGCGTTCACCGCCATGCGTGCCCGCGGTGCGCAGGCCACCGACATCGCGGTGATCGTGGTCGCCGCCGACGACGGCGTCATGCCGCAGACGGTGGAGGCCATCAACCACGCGCAGGCCGCCAAGGCGCCGATCGTGGTCGCGGTCAACAAGATCGACAAGGAGGGTGCGAACCCTCAGAAGATCCGGCAGCAGCTCACCGAGTACAACCTCATCGCCGAGGAGTACGGCGGCGACACGATGTTCGTCGACATCTCGGCGCGCGAGAACATCAACATCGACGGGCTGCTCGAGGCGATCCTGCTGACGGCCGACGCGGCGCTGGACCTCAGGGCCAACCCGGACATGGAGGCCCAGGGTGTCGCGATCGAGGCGCACCTCGACCGCGGGCGCGGTCCGGTGGCGACGGTGCTGGTCCAGCGCGGCACGCTGCGCATGGGCGACTCCGTGGTCGCCGGCGACGCCTACGGCCGTGTGCGCCGCATGGTCGACGAGTACAACCGCGACGTCACCGAGGCGACGCCGTCGCGTCCGGTGCAGGTCATCGGCTTCACTTCGGTGCCGCGCGCCGGTGACACGTTCCTCGTGGTGGAGGAGGACCGGGTGGCCCGGCAGATCGCCGAGCGCCGCCAGGCCCGCATCCGCAACGCGGAGAACGCGGCCAAGCGCAAGCGCGTCAGCCTGGAGGACCTGGACTCCGCGCTGAAGGAGACCAACACCCTCAACCTGATCATCAAGGGTGACAACTCGGGTACCGTCGAGGCCCTCGAGGCGTCGCTCATGCAGATCGACGTGGGTGACGAGGTCGAGCTCAACGTCGTCCACCGCGGCGTTGGTGGCGTCACGGAGAGCGACATCGACCTCGCGACGGCCTCCGACGCGATCGTCCTCGGGTTCAACGTGCGGGCACAGGGCAAGGCGACCGAGCGGGCCACCCGCGAGGGCGTCGACGTCCGGTACTACACGGTGATCTACCAGGCGATCGAGGAGATCGAGCAGGCCCTCAAGGGCATGCTCAAGCCGGAGTACGAGGAGGTCGAGCTCGGCCGCGCCGAGGTTCGCGAGGTCTTCAAGTCCTCCAAGCACGGCACGATCGCCGGTTGCCTCGTCGTCTCGGGCCAGATCAGGCGCAACGCCAAGGCGCGCCTGCTCCGCGACAACGTCGTGGTGGCCCAGGACCTGCCGGTCAACTCGCTGCGCCGGTTCAAGGACGACGTGGTGGAGGTCCGGGACGGCTACGAGTGCGGTCTGACGCTCGGCAGGTTCTCGGACATCAAGGTCGACGACGTGATCGAGACCTACGAGCAGCGCGAGAAGCCGCGCGAGTGACGTGGACGGATCGGCTGGGCGGGGACGCGAGTCCCCGCCCAGCGGTCTCTCGTGCGAGGGGTGACGACCGGTGTTCGTGGGTTCCCTTGAGCTTGATGTGCTGCTCGGCGACATCCGGTCGCTGAAGCAGAAGCGGTCCGCCCTGCGGCCGCTGCTCGCCGACGTGCGCAAGCGCTTCGACGTGTCCGTGGCCGAGGCGGGCCACCTCGATCTCCACCGGCGCGCGCTGGTTGGAGTGGCCGTCGTGGCGGCGGACGGCGAGCATGTGAGAGACGTGCTCGACGCGTGTGAACGCTTCGTCGCGGCACGACCCGAGCTGGAGCTGCTGTCGGCCCGCCGCCGGCTGCTCGGCCCGGATGACGACTAGTGGCTGGTTTGCGAAACGAGTAAGGGGGTGCGTCGTGGCCGATCAGGCTCGCGCACGGAGGCTGGCCAAGCGGATCGCGCAGATCGTCGCGTCCGCGCTCGAGCACGAGGTCAAGGACCCGCGTCTCGGCAACGTGACCGTCACCGACGCCAAGATCACCGGTGACCTGAGGGACGCCACCGTCTACTACACGGTGCTCGGCGAGAACCTCGACTCCGCGCCGGACTTCGCCGGTGCTGCGGCGGCGCTCGAGTCCGCCCGCGGCGTCCTGCGGACCAAGGTCGGGCAGGGCACCGGCGTGCGCTACACGCCGACGCTGACGTTCGTTCCCGACAACGTGCCCGCCGACGCGCGCCACATCGACGAGCTGCTCGCCAGGGCCCGCGAGGCCGACGCCGAGGTCGCGCGCCAGGCGACCGGCGCGAAGCCCGCGGGCGATCCCGACCCCTACCGCGTTCCCCGCGAGGAGAAGGCCGAGGACGAGTAGCGAGCCCCGCCTCGCTCCCGGGCCGCCGTGCAGTGAAGGCCACCTGCCTGCGCCCGCCCGTCTCCCTCCACCGCCCGGACGGAGACGCTGCGCGCCGCTGTGCCCGATTCCACGCAGTGAAGGTGGCCTTCACCGCGGGAGCGTGAGGCACCACGGCTGCCCGCTTCTCGCCCGTGCCGACGGCGCCGAAGGTTGGCCGCCGCGTCACGTCCCGTTCCGGCGGCGCTGGTCTTCGCGTTGCCCTGCCCTGGCTGGATGAGCCGGATCCGCCACGGCAGAGGGAGAGACATGGCTGAGAAATCGGACTTCGACCGTCGGCGCTTCCTGGCACTCGCGGGCGGTGGCACGCTCGCCACGGCGCTCGCCGTGGCCGGGGCGTCCTCGGGCCCGGTGTGGGCGACCCCGCGGTTCCGGGAGGACCCGTTCGCGCTGGGCGTCGCCTCGGGGGAGCCCACGTCCTCGGGTGTCGTGCTGTGGACCCGGCTCGCGCCCGACCCGGTGGCCGAGGACGGAACGGGCGGCATGCCAGGTAAGGCCGTCAACGTCGCGTGGCAGATCGCCGAGGACCCGCGCTTCCGCCGCGTGGTGCGCGCCGGGACACAGCAGGCGTCGCCGGAGCTCGCGCACTCGGTGCACGTCGAGGCCGAGGGACTGCGCCCCGACCGCGAGTACTGGTACCGCTTCCGCGCCGGCGGCGAGCTGAGCCCGGTCGGGCGCACGAGGACCGCCCCGTGGGCCGGCGCCGCGCTCTCGTCGCTCGCCTTCGGCGTCGTGAGCTGCCAGAGCTATCCGGACGGCTACTACACCGCCTACCGGCACCTGGCGGAGGAGGACCTGGACCTGGTGCTGCACCTCGGCGACTACATCTACGAGGGCGGCGGCCAGGGCAGCATCGGCCGGGGCCACCTGCCCGCGGCCGAGACGTTCTCGCTCACCGACTACCGGATCCGCTACGGCCAGTACAAGAGCGACACCGACCTCAAGGCCGCGCACGCGGCCGCCCCGTGGCTCGTGGTGCTCGACGACCACGAGGTGGAGAACAACTGGGCCGGCGACGTCTCTCAGGCCGACACCGAGCCGGACCAGGATCCCGCGGTGTTCCTGCAGCGCAGGGCGGCTGCGTTTCAGGCCTACTACGAGAACCAGCCGTTGCGCCGCGTGCAGCGCCCGCACGGGCCGGACATGCGGCTCCACCGCCGGGTGCCCTACGGCAGGCTCGCCGAGTTCACCATGGTCGACACCCGCCAGTACCGCGACGACCAGGCGTGCGGTGACGGCCTGCGCAGCGGCTGCGCCGACCGGCTCGACCCCACGCGCACGATGCTCGGTGAGGAGCAGGAGGCTTGGGTGCTGCGCGGCCTCGAGCGCTCGCGCGCGACGTGGAACCTCCTCGGCAACCAGGTGTTCATGATGCAGGCCGACCACCTCGACGGCGAGGAGCGGGGCTTCGGCATGGACACCTGGGACGGTTACGCGGCGGCACGGCGCGACCTCCTGGACGGGGTGCGGCGCCGGAAGGTCGACAACTTCGTCGTGCTCACCGGCGACGCCCACCGCAGCGTCGCCGCCGACCTGAAGGTCGACTTCGACGACCCCGACGCGCCCGCCGTGGGCACCGAATTCCTCGGCACGTCGGTCAGCTCCGGCGGCAACGGCCAGGACATGGACACGCTCGGCCACACCTGGCTGCGGGAGAACCCGCACATGCGCTTCCACAACGCCCAGCGCGGGTACATGCGCTGCGAGCTGACCCCGGGCCGGCTGCGCACCGACTACCGCGTGCTCGGCCAGGTGACCACACCCGGCGCGCCGGTCACCACGCGAGCGAGCGTCTACGTCGAGGCGGGCAGGTCCGGCGTCGCGCACGTGGAGGACTGACACCGCCCACAGGGCACTCTGGTCGCGCCCGCCCGTCTCCGGCCACCGCCGCGACCCAGTGCGCTACCAGCGTGCCCTGGGGGCGATCACCCGTCACTTCCGCGCGATCAGCACGTCGCGGACGATGGCCTGGTCCACGCGGTGGGCCAGGCCGTCGAACGGGCCGCCCTCGCGCACCGTGAGCCCCGCCTTGGTGAGGATCGCCGCCAGTTCGTCGCGCGTGATCACGTGCGTGTTCCACGAGATGCCCAGTGCGCCGCCGGTGCGCAGCACCCTGGTCCAGACCGGCACGGCCGCGGCGAGCAGGTCCCTCGGGCTCCGCGCCAGGCCCGCGTCCTGGGTCCGGCTGCCGTGCTGCACGCCGTAGGGCGCGTCGGTGACCACCACGTCGGCCGAGCCGCGGCGTAGCAGCTCGTCGGTGTGCAGCGTGTCGCAGCTGAGGTAGGTGAGCGTGCGCGTATCGCCCGCCTTGTACTCCTCCTTGGTGGCGGCGTAGGAGATGTCGAGCCGCCTGCCGAGGCGGACCTTGTTGCGGCGCAAGGAGGTCGCGTCGGCGGTGTGCTTGATCCGCTTGGTGCGCAGCCAGGTCTTGATGAACTGCTGGTAGGCGTCGAAGTCCTTGCCGTCGACGTCGAGGCCCGTGGCGTCGTAGCCGTACATCATCGCCTGGTTGAGCGTGGTTCCCCTGCCGCACAAGGGATCCAGCACGTGCAGGCGCCCGTCGAGCAGCGCGCGAGGACGGTCCGTGGCGAGCACGGTGAGGTTGAGCAGCAGCTTGGTGAACAGCTCGTTGGTCTTGCCCGTGTACTTCTGGATCGTCAGCAGGTCGGAGTCGAACCGGTCGCGCGGGGCCAGCGCCAGCGGCCGCAGCAGTTCGCCCGCGACCTCGAACAGCACGTAGGCCGACGACAGGTTCGACAGCGCCGCGACGTCGTCCCCCGTCAGCGCCGAGGAGGTGGTGAACGTGACGTAGTCGGCTCCGCCGATCGTGCGCACGCCGACGTCGGCCACGTCCGTCGAGACCACCGTCTCGCCGAACACGGTCAGCTCGGCGCACAGCAGGCGGCTCGACGTCTCGGTGTAGACGCGGTTGGCCGACGGCAGGATCAGGATCGCGTACTCGGGCATCGGATAGAGACTAGCCAGCGACCCGCGGCGTCCCCGCCCGGGCAGGGCGGGGACGCGCGAGCGTGGCGGGCTCAGCCGCGTCCGTACCGGGTGCCGTAGGGCAGGAACCGCTCGAATCCGAGTGGCGTAAGCCCCGGTGTGCCCGCGATCAGTCCGGGGACGTCGTCGCCGGCGCGGAGTCGGGTGTCCACGACCCGCTGATGTGCCGCCTCGTCGGTGAACTCGGCGTAGTTGAGCACGCGGCTGCCGTCGACCGCGAGGTGGAAGTGGTTGCCGCCCATGCCGTCCGGAGGCCGCTCACCGGTGTTTACGGGATGCCGGGTCAGCAGCGCATCGACGAATCGCGCGCCGACCGCGGCCGATTCGGTCGCGAACGATACGAGCACCACCATCCCGGGTTCGATCGGGCGGTCGGGCACGGCGCTGCGGTAGCGCCGGTAGCCGGTCGCCGTGAGGCGCTCGATGCCGGACACGACGGCGTCGATGTCGTCGTTGCGGCGCGTCCGGCCAGCGCGACGGAAGGCCTCGACGGCGCCGGAGTCCGTCCACTGCGAATAGTGGAGCAGGGTGTGGCCGTCCGTGCCGAGCAGCACGCTGTGGGCGAGCAGCCCTGGCGGCCACGGCCGGTCGCGCCAGTCGTCGAGCGCGGCGGCCGCGGCCGCGCGCTGCCGCGCCGGGTCCGCGACCCGCCAGGTGCTGGCCAGGACGAAGCCCGCGTCGTCCCGCCTCAACTCCGGCAGTGGGCCGGTGAGCTCGTGCGTGTGCTCGAACACCCACTCGCGAAACGTGCGCGCGGGCCTGCCGGTGACCCGCGTGATCGTGTCGGTGACCGACGACGCCGAGTCCTCGATGTTCGCGCGCATGCCGGCCACCTCGGCGTCGGTGGCGTCCCGGCCGAGGACCGTGCGGATCCAGTCCTCGGCCGGCCGCTCTGTCCAGGCGATGCGGCGCCCGGTGACCTCGCCGATGATCGCCAGCTGCCGCACGGGCGTCAGCGGCTCGGGACCGGTGAGCTCGTAGCGGGCGCCGGCGTGACCGTCCTCGGTGAGCGCGTGGACGGCGACGGCGGCGATGTCGCGTTCGTCCAGGAGCGTGACCGGTACGTGCGGCAGGACCACCGGCACCGGCGCACCGGCCCGGATGGCCTCACCCCAGCGCAGGATGTTGGCCGCGAACCGGTACGGGCGTAGGAACGTCCACGCGATCCCGGAGTCCCGGATCGCCTCCTCCACCTCGGCGTGCGCCCGGGCGATGGCACCGCTCTGCCCGGTCGCGGGGACGCCGTCCCGCACCGCGCCCGACGACAGGAAGACCACGTGCTCGGCGTGCCGCGCGATGACGCGGACGGTCTCGCGCACGGCGGCGATGTCGGCGAAGCGGGGCAGCATGAGGAAGACCCCGGACACGCCGTCCAGCCACGGTTCCAGCCCCGCCGGGTCGAACGGGCTGCCCGGCACGGCCTCGACGCGGGCGGGCAGGTCCGCTGCGGCGGGGTCGCGAGTCAGGGCGCGCACGCGCACGCCTCGGCTCGTCAGCCCGGCGGTCACGTGCCGCCCCACGGTGCCGGTCGCGCCGCTCACCAGGATCGTCCTCGGTTCGTTCATGCCCGTGACGGTAGGAACGGCGCTACCGGCACGGCATCTGTCGGATGACCGGTTGTCGTACCCACTGGCTACGCTCGGCGCGTGGCAAGCACGCTCGACGAACGCGTCCCCGCGCGCAAGGTATTCGGGCTCGCCGTCCCCGCGCTCGGGGTGCTGGCCGCCGAGCCGCTGTACGTGCTCGTGGACACGGCTGTCGTCGGGCATCTCGGCGCGCTGCCGCTGGCCGGGCTCGCGCTCGGGGGCGTGCTGCTGTCACTGGTCTCCACGCAGCTGACGTTCCTGTCCTACGGCACCACGGCCCGCACGGCGCGGCTGCACGGGGCGGGACGCCGCGCCGAGGCCGTCGAGGAGGGCGTGCAGGCGACGTGGCTCGCGCTCGCGGTCGGCTGCGTGATCCTGGGGCTCGGCCAGCTGCTGGCCGAACCGGTCGCGCGCGCGATGTCGGGCGACGAGGCGATCACCGCCGAGGCCGTCTCGTGGCTGCGGATCGCGCTCTGCGGCACGCCGATGATCCTGGTGACGATGGCGGGCAACGGCTGGATGCGCGGCGTGCAGGACGCCGTGCGGCCGCTGCGCTACGTCCTCGCGGGCAACGGCCTCTCCGCCGTGTTGTGCCCGCTGCTCGTCTACCCCGCCGGCATGGGCCTCGAGGGTTCGGCCGTCGCGAACGTCGTGGCGCAGACCGTCTCCGGCGCGCTGTTCCTCGGGGCGCTGGCGCGGGAACGGGCCAGGCTGCGCCCGCGCCCGTCGGTGATGTGGGCGCAGCTCAAGCTCGGCCGCGACCTCGTGCTGCGCAGCCTCGGCTTCCAGGCGTGCTTCCTGTCCGCGGCCACGGTCGCGGCCCGCACGTCCACCGAGGCCGTCGGCGCCCACCAGGTGGTGCTGCAGCTGTGGACGTTCCTGTCGCTCGTGCTCGACTCGGTGGCGATCGCCGCGCAGTCGCTCGTCGGCGCCGCGCTCGGCGCGGGCTCCGGGCGCAAGGCGCGGGGCGTGGCCGCGCAGATCACGCTGTACGGGCTGATCCTCGGCTGCGCGCTGTGCGTGGTCTTCGCGGCCCTGTCGCAGGTCCTGCCACACGCCTTCACGTCCGATCCCGGCGTGCTCGGCGAGATGCCCGGTGCGTGGTGGTTCTTCGTCGCGCTGCAGCCCGTCGCCGGCGTGGTGTTCGCGCTCGACGGCGTCCTGCTCGGCGCGGGAGACGCCGCGTTCCTGCGCAACGCCACGCTCGCCAGCGCGATCCTCGGCTTCCTCCCGCTGATCTGGGCCTCGCTCGGCTTCGGCTGGGGACTCGTCGGGATCTGGTCGGGCCTGTCGCTGTTCATGCTGCTGCGGCTCGGGTTCGTGCTCGTGCGCTGGCGCTCTGGCAACTGGGCCGTCGAGGGCGCGGTGCGCGTGTGAGTGTGGCCAATCGCACCGCGCGGGACGGTATGAACGGCCATTGGTTAGCCGATACAAGTAACTGGGACGGCATCCGTCCCTTCCGCCTGTCCGTGATCACGAACACCAAGGGGGTTTCTTGCCGTCCCGGAGTCCGGCGGCCGCGCGAGCCAGCGCGCGGTCGTGGCTGATCTGGTTGACCGCCGCCTTCGTCTACATCCTCGCCGTCTTCCACCGCACCTCGCTCGGGGTCGCGGGACTCGAGGCCGCCGACCGCTTCGGCGTCGGCGCCGCCGCACTCGGCACCTTCACCGTCCTGCAGGTCGGCGTCTACGCCGCCATGCAGATCCCCACCGGAGTGCTCGTCGACCGGTTCGGACCGCGCGCCGTACTGACGGCAGCGCTGCTGTTCCTCGGATCGGGGCAGATCCTGCTCGCCGTCGCCCACACCTACGCGCTCGGGCTGCTCGCCCGCGGCGTGCTCGGCGTCGGCGACGCGCTCACGTTCGTCTCCGTGCTCCGCCTCGCCGCCAACCACTTTCCCGCCCGCCAGTACATGCTCGTCACGGCGTTCACCAGCGCGCTGGGCTTCCTGGGCAACCTCGCCGCGACGCTGCCGCTGACGCTGCTGCTCGCCGGTCCGGGCTGGCTGCCGACGTTCCTCGCCGCCGGGCTCGTGACCGTGCTGTTCGTCGCCGTCGTCCAGTGGCGCGTCCACGACAGCCCGGTCGCGCGCACCACCGAGTCCGAGGCCGTCTCGATGCGCGAGGTCGGCGGGCAGGTCCTCACGGCGCTGCGGGTACCCGGCACCCGGCTCGGCTTCTGGACGCACTTCTCCACGATGTTCAGCCAGAACGTGCTCGTGCTGCTGTGGGGTGTGCCGTTCCTGGTGCAGGGGCAGGGCTACGCCGCCACCACGGCGAGCTCGCTGCTCGTGGTGTTCGTCGCAGGCTCGATGATCGGCGGGCCGCTCGTGGGCGGGCTCATCGGCCGCAGGCCCGAGGCCCGCATGCCGATCGTGCTCGGCTTCCTCGCCGCGTCCGCGGCCACGTGGGCGGTACTGCTGAGCTGGCCCGGCCGCATCCCGCTTGGCGTGCTCGTGCCCGCGTTCGCCGTGCTCTCCTTCGGCGGTCCGGTCTCGACCATCGGCTTCGCGCTGGCCAGGGACTACAACCCGCTGCCCCGCGTTGGCACGGCGACCGGGGTGGTCAACGTCGGCGGCTTCGTCGCCACCACCGTCACCGCGCTGCTCATCGGGGTGCTGCTGGAGGCGACGGGCGGGAACTTCCGGATCGCGCTGCTGTCGGTCGTGGCCGTGCTCGCGGTGGGGACGTGGCGCATGGCCGTGTGGTACCGGCGGGCGCGGGCGGCGGTCTTCGCGGCGCAGGAGCGTGGCGAACCGGTGCCCGTGCGGTTGCGCAGGCGGCCGTGGGACGTGCGCGCGCCCCAGCGGGACCGGGTGGCCGCCCCGGCGTGAGGTGACGGCGTTTCGTTACAGTGTGCTGCCGTGCCCAAACCGCCTCCTCCGCCTCCCGGCCTGCTGATCGTCGACAAGCCCAGCGGGATGACGTCACACGACGTGGTCGCCAGGGCCCGCCGCATCATGGGCACCCGCAAGGTCGGCCACGCCGGCACACTCGACCCGATGGCGACGGGAGTGCTCGTGCTCGGCATCGAGCGCGCCACGAAGCTGCTCGGGCACCTGGCGCTGGACCGCAAGACCTACCTGGCCACGCTCGCCCTCGGCGCGGCGACCACCACCGACGACGTCGAGGGCGAGCCGCTCTCCGAGGCCACTCCCGAGCAGGTCGCGAGCGTCACCGACGAGGCGATCGCGGCGGGGGTGGCCGAGCTCACCGGCGAGATCCAGCAGGTGCCCAGCGCGGTGAGCGCGGTGAAGGTCGACGGCAAGCGCGCCTACGCGCGGGTCCGCGCGGGAGAGGACGTGAACCTCCCGCCGCGCCCCGTCACCGTGTACCGCTTCGACCTGCTCGCCACGCGCCGGGAG
Organism: Prauserella sp. PE36; assembly: GCF_003311655.1. NCBI lineage: Bacteria > Bacillati > Actinomycetota > Actinomycetes > Pseudonocardiales > Pseudonocardiaceae > Prauserella > Prauserella sp. PE36. Next base: position 169,999 of record NZ_QEQT01000087.1, read on the forward strand.
ACCGGTCGGATCGAGCTCGACGTGATGATCGACTGCTCGTCCGGCACCTATGTGCGGGCACTCGCGCGGGACCTCGGTGCCGGGCTGGGCGTCGGCGGGCACCTCGCGGCACTGCGCCGTACCACGGTCGGACCGTTCACGCTCGCGGCCGCGCGCACGCTGGAGTCGATCGAGGCCGAACCCGGCCTTTCGCTGACGCTGGACGAGGCCGTCGCCGCGGCATTCCCCCGGCGCGACGTCGACGCCGCCACCGCGAGGGCCGTGCGGCACGGGCAGGCCATCCCCGCGGCCGGGATCGCCGGCACCTACGGGGTGTTCGATCCCGGCGGCCACGTGCTCGCGCTCGCCGCCGACGCGCGGGACGTCACCCGCCCGGTCGTCGTGCTCGCCCCGGCATAGGGTGGGCACCGTGCAGCGTTGGCGGGGTTTGACGGACTTGCCCGGTGGCTGGGGGCGGTGCGTCGTCACGATCGGGGTCTTCGACGGGGTGCACCGGGGGCACCAGGCATTGATCAGCAGGACCGTGGAGGCCGCCCGGCAGCGGGACGTGCCGAGCGTGGTGCTGACGTTCGACCCGCATCCGTCCGAGGTGCTGCGCCCCGGCAGCCACCCTGCGCAGCTGACCACGTTGCGGCGCAAGGCGGAGCTGGTCGAGGAGCTGGGCGTCGACGTCTTCGCCGTGCTGCCGTTCACGCCGGAGCTGTCGCGGCTGACCGCCGACGAGTTCGTGCACGAGATCCTCGTCGACAAGCTGCACGCCGCCGCGGTGATCGTGGGCGAGAACTTCACGTTCGGGCACAAGGCCGCCGGCAACGTCGAGACCCTGCGCACGCTCGGCAGGCGGTTCGGCTTCGTGGCGCACGGCGCGCAGCTGCAGGGTCGGACGCTGCCCGGTGACGCGCAGGACGACGGCGAGATCACGTTCTCCTCCACCTACGTGCGCTCGTGCATCGACGCCGGTGACGTCGCCGCCGCGGCCGAGGCGCTCGGCAGGCCGCACCGGCTCGAGGGCATCGTCGTTCGCGGCGACGGGCGGGGGCACGACCTGGGCTATCCCACGGCGAACCTGTCGGCCCCACGCTTCGCCGCGATCCCCGCCGACGGGGTGTACGCGTGCTGGTTCATCCGCTCCACCAAGCCGGACGAGAGGCTGCCCGGTGCCGTGTCGGTGGGCACGAACCCGACGTTCTCGGGACGGGAGCGCACCGTCGAGGCGTTCGTGCTCGACGTCGACGAGGACTTCTACGGCCAGCACGTGGCGCTCGACTTCGTCGCCCGCCTGCGCGGGCAGGTCAGGTTCGACAGCGTCGAGGGGCTCGTCGCGCAGATCGGCGACGACGTGGCCCGCACGCGGGAGCTGCTCGGTATCGCCTGAGCCGCTCCCCGGCCGGGTGCAAATGCGAACGGCTGGTCCATTCCGGCCCGGCCGCCGGACCCGACCTGGCAAGATGCTTTCACGAACCGCCGACGAGGTCTGCACAGAAGTGCCGAGGGGAGCAGGCTGACAGTGGAGGACCACAGGATCGTCCAGCGCAACATCGCGTTGCAGCGTGAGTGGTACGGGGAACCACTCGGTGACCGGGTGCGCAGGCTGGTGGTCGCCTTCGACGTGTCGCAGGCCTATCTCGCGGAGGTGCTGGGCATCAGCGCGCCCATGCTGAGCCAGGTGATGAGCGGTCGCCGCGCCAAGATCGGCAACCCCGTGGTGCTGTCCCGCCTCATCATGCTCGAGCGCAAGGTGCTGACCCCCGAGGTCGCGGCGGGCAGCAAGGAGGCCATCCGGGCCGCGCTCGAGGACGTCAAGACCGCACGGCCCACCGTGAGCAGGGACAACTTCCCCGTGGGGGCGGTTCCCGACGACCAGACCGTGCTCGCCGCACTGCGCGAGGTCGCGGAGGACGAGAGCCTCCTCGACGCCGCCGAGCTGCTGGACGCCGACTTCCCCGCCATCGCCGACCTGCTGCGCAGGGCGGGCAAGTCGGGGTGAGCGAGCCCGGCGTCGCGCGCCTGTTCAGCGCGCTGGTGCCGCCGCAGGAGGTGCTGGCCTCGCTGCGGGCGGAGCTGGCCCGGCACCCGAAGGGGCCCGGTTCGCGGAGACTGCGCTGGGCGGCGCCGGAGAGCTGGCACGTCACGCTCGGCTTCTACGGCCTCGACGACATCGCGGCCAGGACGGACTGGCTTCGGCGGCGGCTGGCCGGCCGCTCGGCCCCGGTCCTCCGGCTGGAAGCCGGGGGCACGTTCCGCGGGGTACTCTGGACAGGGGTACGGGGGAGCGGCCTCGGCGAGCTGGCCGAGGCGGTCAGGCCCGGCGAGAGCGTTCCAGCCGAACAGGCCTTCCACGGTCACCTCACGCTGGCGAGGGGGCACGCACCGGCGGTGCTGGTGGCGTGGGCGCGGCTGCTCGCGGAGTACCGGAGTCCGGAGTGGATCGCGGACGAGGCCGTGCTCATGCGCAGCGACCCGGGCGAACGGGGGCCCGCCTACACCACGGTCGTGCGGTTCCCGCTCGGCCGACCGGTCGACGGGGAGCCCTCCTGATACCCTCGATAGTTGAGTCCGGCTGCGGTCCGTGGCGGCCGAGACTGTCCTTACCTACACGGCACATAACCAAGGAGTATGCGAGTGGCTCTGTCCACCGAGGAGAAGAAGCAGATCCTGTCCGAGTACGGCGTGCACGACTCCGACACCGGATCGCCCGAGGCGCAGGTGGCCCTGCTCACCAAGCGGATCATCGGCCTCACCGAGCACCTCAAGGTGCACAAGCACGACCACCACTCCCGTCGCGGCCTGTTGCTGTTGGTCGGCCGTCGTCGCCGGCTGCTGAACTACGTGATGAAGGTGGACGTCGAGCGGTACCGGTCGCTGATCCAGCGACTCGGCCTCCGCCGCTGACGAGCTCCGAGGGGGAGTGACCCGCCGGGTCGCTCCCCCTCGGTACAAGAAGCAAGAGAAGTACAGGACGGACGCAGCGCGCGCGAGGACGCCACAGCCGGTCCTCGGTAGTGGCTCCCGGGACATCCCCGAGGGCTTCGATCGATGACCGGCCTCGTACCTCGAGCGTCGCCCCCGACGGGTGGGGGCTGTACGCCGTCCGAGAGGTAATACGAGGAGTAATTCACCCATGACAGAAGCAAGCGGCATCACCGTGCACGAATCGGAAGCCGTGATCGACAACGGCCGGTTCGGCAAGCGCACGGTCCGCTTCGAGACGGGCAGGCTGGCCAAGCAGGCCGCCGGCTCGGTCGTCGCCTACCTGGACGACGAGACCATGCTGCTCTCGGCCACCACGGCCTCGAAGCAGCCGAAGGAGCACTTCGACTTCTTCCCGCTGACCGTGGACGTCGAGGAGCGCATGTACGCCGCGGGCCGTATCCCCGGCGCGTTCTTCCGCAGGGAGGGCCGCCCCTCCACCGACGCGGTCCTGACCTGCCGCCTGATCGACCGGCCGCTGCGCCCGTCGTTCGCGGACGGACTGCGCAACGAGATCCAGATCGTCATCACGGTGCAGAGCCTGCACCCCGAGGACCCCTACGACGTGCTCGCGATCAACGCCGCGTCCGCGTCGACCCAGATCGGCGGCCTGCCGTTCTCGGGTCCGATCGGCGGCGTGCGCGTCGCGCTGATCGAGGGCCAGTGGGTCGCGTTCCCGACCTGGGCTCAGCTCGAGAAGGCCACCTTCAACATGGTTGTCGCCGGCCGGATCGTGGGTGACGACGTGGCCATCATGATGGTCGAGGCCGAGGGCACCGAGAACACGCTCGACCTGATCGGCGAGGGCGCCACCGCGCCGACCGAGCAGGTCGTGGGCGAGGGCCTGGCCGCGGCCAAGCCGTTCATCCGCGTGCTGTGCGAGGCGCAGCAGCGGCTCGCCGAGGCGGCCGCCAAGCCGACCGGCGACTTCCCGCTGTTCCCCGCCTACCAGCAGGACGCCTACGACGCCGTCGCCGCCGTGGCGACCGAGGACCTCACCAAGGCGCTGGCCATCGCGGGCAAGCAGGACCGCGACAACGCCACCGACGAGGTCAAGGCCGCCGTGCTGGAGAAGGTCGGCATCGGTGAGGGCGAGGCCTTCGAGGGCCGGGAGAAGGAGGTCGGTGCCGCGTTCCGCGCGCTGACCAAGAAGCTGATCCGCCAGCGCATCCTGCGCGACAAGGTGCGCATCGACGGCCGCGGCATCACCGACATCCGGCAGCTGGCCGCCGAGGTGGCCGTGATCCCGAGGGCGCACGGCTCGGCCCTGTTCGAGCGCGGCGAGACCCAGATCCTGGGTGTCACCACGCTGAACATGCTCCGCATGGAGCAGCAGCTCGACACGCTGTCGCCGGAGACGACCAAGCGCTACCTGCACCACTACAACTTCCCGCCGTTCTCCACGGGCGAGACGGGCCGTGTCGGCACGCCGAAGCGGCGCGAGATCGGCCACGGCATGCTCGCCGAGCGGGCGCTCGTGCCGGTGCTGCCGAAGCGGGACGAGTTCCCCTACGCCATCCGGCAGGTGTCGGAGGCGCTGGGCTCGAACGGCTCCACGTCGATGGGCTCGGTCTGCGCGTCCACGATGAGCCTGTTCAACGCCGGTGTGCCGCTCAAGGCGCCGGTCGCGGGCATCGCGATGGGCCTGGTGTCCGACGAGGTGGACGGCGAGACGCGGTACGTCGCGCTGACCGACATCCTCGGCGCCGAGGACGCCTTCGGTGACATGGACTTCAAGGTCGCGGGCACCAAGGACTTCATCACGGCCCTGCAGCTCGACACCAAGCTCGACGGCATCCCGTCCGACGTGCTGGCCGGTGCCCTCAACCAGGCCAAGGACGCGCGGCTGACGATCCTCGAGGTGATGGCCGAGGCGATCGCCGAGCCGGACGAGATGAGCCCGTACGCGCCGCGCGTGACCAGCGTGAAGATCCCGGTCGACAAGATCGGCGAGGTCATCGGCCCGAAGGGCAAGATGATCAACTCGATCACCGAGGAGACCGGCGCCGACATCTCCATCGAGGACGACGGCACGATCTACGTCGGCGCCGCCGACGGCCCGTCCGCGACCGCCGCGATCGACAAGATCAACGCGATCGCCAACCCGCAGCTGCCGAAGGTCGGCGAGCGCTTCCTCGGCACGGTCGTCAAGACGGCCGCGTTCGGCGCGTTCGTCTCCCTGCTGCCGGGCAAGGACGGCCTCGTGCACATCTCCAAGCTGGGCAACGGCAAGCGGATCGCCAAGGTCGAGGACGTCGTGAACGTCGGCGACAAGCTCCGCGTGGAGATCGCCGACATCGACAACCGCGGCAAGATCAGCCTCGTCCTCGTCAACGACGAGGAGGAGCAGGCCGAGGGCGGCAAGCCGGCCGAGGCCGAGCAGGCCGAGGAGAAGGCCGAGGACACCGCCGCCAAGTAAGGCCCACGCGGTAGCCGAACAACTGTGACGAACGGCCCGTTTCCCGGTTGAGCACGGGAAGCGGGCCGTTCCTCGACGCGAGCAAAGGTTCCATGGCACGAAGGATTCCCGGGCACGAGCAGCCCGTGGGCAGCACCCGCACCCTCGAGTCCGCTTCGGACGGTGCGGGCGGTTCGCTGGTGAGGCGAACCGTGCTGCCGGGAGGGCTGCGGGTGGTCACCGAGAGCGTTCCGGGTGTGCGCTCGGCGACCGTCGGACTGTGGGTCGGCATCGGCTCGCGCGACGAGCAGCCCAGCGTCGCCGGTGCCGCGCACTACCTGGAACACCTGCTGTTCAAGGGAACCGGCTCCAGGGACGCGACTCAGATCGCCGAGGAGATCGACGCGGTGGGCGGCGAGTTCAACGCCTTCACCGCGAAGGAGCACACCTGCTACTACGCGCAGGTGCTCGACGAGGACCTGCCGCTGGCCGTCGACCTGGTGACCGACGTCGTGTTCGACGCGCGCTGCGCGGACTCCGATGTGGACACCGAGCGGAGCGTGGTGCTCGAGGAGATCGCCATGCGCGACGACGACCCCGAGGACCTGCTGCACGACACATTCGTGGAGGCGATCCTCGACGGGCACGCGCTGGGCCGCTCCGTGCTCGGCACCGAGGCGTCGATCACCGGCATGTCGCCCGCCGCGCTGCGCGGCTTCTACAAGCGCCGCTACCGGCTGCCGAAGATGGTGCTCGCCGTGGCGGGCAACGTCGAGCACGGCCGGGTGCTCCGCCTGGTACGCAAGGCGTTGCGCGACCGGCTGTCCGGTTCGGGCACCCCGGTGGCGCCGCGCCAGGGCAGAGCGCGCGTGCGCACGCCGCGCAAGCTCGTGCTGCGTTCCGACGACACCGAGCAGGCCCACGTCATGCTCGGCCTGCCCGCGCTGAGCAGGCACGACGAACGCCGCTTCACGCTCTCGGTGCTCAACGCCGCGCTGGGTGGCGGCATGAGTTCGCGGCTGTTCCAGGAGATCAGGGAACGGCGTGGGCTGGCCTACCAGGTCTACTCGTCGGTGGCCAGCTACGCCGACACCGGCCACCTCGCCGTCTATGCCGGTTGCCAGCCGGAGCGGCTGGGCGAGGTGACCGCAGTGACCCGCCAGGTGCTCGCCAAGGTCGCGGAGGATGGGCTGACCGAGGCCGAGGTGGCTCGCGCGAAGGGCCAGCTGCGCGGCGGTCTCGTGCTCGGCATGGAGGACACGGCGTCCCGGATGACCAGGCTCGGCAAGAACGAGCTCAACTACGGCCACTACCTGAGCGTGACCGACACGGTGGCGCGCATCGACGCGGTGACCGCCGAGGACGTCGCCGCGCTCGCCCGTGCGCTGCTGCGCAGGCCCGGTGGTGGCCCGACGACCGCCGTCGTGGTCGGACCGTACGCTCACGACGACGACCTGCCGAAGGAACTGCACGAGGTGATCGCATGAGTGAGGAACTGATCCGGGTCGGCGTGCTGGGCGCCAGGGGCCGCATGGGCGCGCAGGCCGTCAACGCGGTCGAAGGGGCGGCCGACCTCGAGCTGGTCGCCGCCGTCGACGCCGGGGACGACCTCGCAGCGCTCGTGGACGCCAAGGCCCAGGTGGTCGTGGACTTCACCCACCCGGACGCGGTGATGGACAACCTGCGCTTCGCGATCGACTCGGACATCCACGCGGTCGTCGGCACCACCGGCTTCGACCACGAGCGGCTGGAGACCGTCACCGGCTGGCTCGGCGCTAAGCCCGACCTCGGCGTGCTGATCGCGCCGAACTTCGCCCTCGGCGCGGTGCTGGCGATGCGGTTCGCCCAGCAGGCCGCCCGTTTCTACGCCTCCGCCGAGGTCATCGAGCTGCACCACAACCGCAAGGCCGACGCCCCGTCCGGCACGGCCGCGCACACGGCGCAGCTGATCTCGCAGGCCCGCGCCGACGCCGGGCTCGCACCGGGCAGCGACGCCACCACGTCGGAGCGGCCCGGCGCGCGCGGCGCGAACGTCGACGACGTCCGCGTGCACTCGGTGCGCCTGCCCGGGCTCGTCGCACACGAGGAGATCCTGTTCGGCGCCGAGGGGGAGACCCTCACGATCCGGCACGACTCGATGGACCGCGTGTCGTTCATGCCCGGCGTGCTGCTCGGCGTGCGCGCGGTCCGTTCCCGGCCGGGGCTGACCGTAGGCCTCGAGCACGTGCTGGACCTGTGAGCGCACGGTGAGGGCTCGCAACGTGGCCATCGCGCTCACCGTCGCGGTGGCCGTGTACCTCGTGCTGCTCGCAGGCCGCGCGGTCGCGTTGCTGCGCACGGGGGAGACGGTGCCGGTGCTGCTCGGCGTGGCGGTGCTCGTTCTGCCGCTGCTGGGCGTGTGGATGCTGGTCACCACCTGGCGGTCGGGCAACCAGGTGCAGCGGCTCGCGCGCAGGCTCGACGCCGAGGGTGGCCTTCCCGACGTGTCGGATCTGCCGAGGAGGCCGTCCGGCCGGGTCGACCGCCAGGCGGCCGACGCCTGGTTCGATGAACGGCGGGCCGAGGTGGAGGCCGAGCCGGAGGACTGGCGGCGCTGGTACCGGCTGGCCCACGCCTACGACATCGCCGGCGACCGCCGCCGCGCCCGCGCGACGATGCGCAAGGCGATCGAGCTCGAGGCCGGCGACCGGGCCTAGCGACGGGTCAGACGTGGGCCTCGCGCCACGGCAGCCATGCCTGCAGTGAAGGCCACCATGCCTGCGTTGAACGCAGTGATGGTGGCCTTCACTGCGGTTGGAACGGGTCAGATGAGGTTGGCGAACAGCGCGGGTGACGCGGCGAGCACGCTGAACCGGACGAACCGGCCGAGCAGCCCGGCGCCCACGAATGTCGCCATCCGCATCCGCACGAGGCCGGCCAGCACACTCGTCGCCATGAACGGCGGGAGACCGATGATCGCGCTGATGCCGTAGGTGCCGTTCATCCAGTGCGGATGGCGGTGGCAGCGCTCGCGCAGCGCCTCCAGCCACGCCCGCAGCCGCTTGGTCCGCAGGTGCCAGCGGTAGCGGCGGGCCGATGGTGGGCGCTCGCGGTGGAGCCTGCGGTGCAGCATGTCCGGGAGGCGGATGGACCCGCGCGCGGCGAGGAAGTACAGCAGCTTCCCCGCGATCTGGCCGATCGCCACAGCGGCGCCGACGGCTAGCCACGGGATGCCGTTCTCACTGGTCATGAGCCCGACGACGAACACCTCGATGCTGATGACCGGGACCACGGCGGAGCCGAAAGCAACTCCGAGCGTGAGAGCCAGCCAGGCAAGCACCAAGAGCCTCCAGGAAAAGTGATCGGTTCACGGTAGCGCGAACGTGTGTCGCCCGAGTGAGTTTTGCTTGATCTTCAAGGAGTGCGTGCCCCGGACGCTCACTTGATCGTCAGTGTCCGGAAACCTTGGGCTGGCAACCTAGCGCAGTGTCCACGTCCGCCCCTCGGGACCCCTCCGCCTCCCGGATCGCGCACCGCTTCGCCGTCTTCTGCTCGGCGGTGACGTCCCGGTTGCCCTTCGGTCTCTCCCGGATCGTCCCGCCGACGTTCCTCGGCTTCGCGCTCATCAACAGCGGCACGTTCGGGGTGGACCTGCTCCTGCTCACGCTCCTGCACGGCGGGCTGGAGCTGCCCATCGCCATTTCGGTGAGCGTGGCCTACGCGATCGCGTTCGGGCTGGCGTTCGTGCTCAACCGTACCTTCAACTTCCGCTCGCACGCCCCTGTCGGGCGGCAGGCTGTGCTGTACGCCATCGCGGTGGTGGTCAACTATGTCGCGTTCATCCTCGGCGTGGGCGCGGGGCTCACGGCGCTCGGTCTCGACTACCACCTCGCGCGGCTGCTCGCTGGCGGCTGTGAGGGCGTGTTCATGTACAGCGTGATGCGCTGGGTTGTCTTCCGCGAGCCTCGCGGCTCAGTCGCGGAGCCGAAGGTCGAGCGAACCGGTGAGGCGCAGCTCGCGCACGGTGCGCTCGCCGGTGTCGAGGGTGCGGACGGTGCCGTCGGGATGCCAGCCCACGCCCCGGAAGAACGCCAGTGACGCCGGGTCGGACTGCGCGGCCCAGGTGACGCCGCGCTCGGCTCCGCGCTCGCGCAACCCGGCCGCCGCGGCCGCCAGCAGGCGACCGCCGTGGCCCCGGCGGCCCCAGCGCGGCTCGACGAGCACGGTGGCGATCAGCCCGGTGCGGGCGGCGTCGGCCGGCAGCGTGCCGTCGGCGGCGGCGATCTCCTCCTCCGGTGCCCGGCCGGCGGCGCAGAAGCCGACCGCGAACTCGCCCTCGAGCGCGAGGTAGACGTCGCTGCCGGGGTGCTCGATCGCCTCCAGCCAGTGCTGGGTCAGCTCGTCCGCGTCGAGCATGTCGAGCGCGGCGGGGCCGAGGAGCTCCGCGTACGCCGCGTGCCACGTGACCCGCTGGATGCGGGCGATCTCGGCGGCGTCGGCGATGGTGGCGAGGTGGACCGCGGCGGTGCTCATACCCGCACGCTAGCGGCTCGCGCGGAAAGTGTCGGAGGGTCCTGGCAGCATGGCTGACCGTGAGAACAATGAGCTTGCCCGTGGCACGGCGCACCGCGCTGGCCGCGCAGGGATTCGCGGACCCGCGCCCGCCGGGGCCGCCCACGAGGCGACATCTGGCGCGGGTGCTGTCGCGAGTGCAGCTCATTCAGCTCGACTCGGTGAACGTCGCGGTCAGGGCCCACTACGCGCCGTTGTTCGCGCGGCTCGGCGCGTACGACCCGGCGCTGATCGACGACGCGGCGTGGTCCCACAGCGCGCGCAAGCCGAGGCTGCTCGTGGAGTACTGGGCCCACGAGGCGAGCCTGGTGCCGGTGGGGGACTGGCCGCTGTTGCACTCCGGCGCGAAGCGGCAGGGCTGGTGGCGCAACTACGGCAGGCTCGCCGAGCGGTCGCCGTCGCTGGTCGACGACGTGCTGGCCGTGGTCAAGGAGCTGGGCCCGGTGGGCGCGGGCGCGATCGAGAAGGAGATCGTCGGCGAGTCGGGCCGGACGCCGGGCGCGTGGTGGGACCGCTCGGAGGTGAAGAAGATCTGCGAGTGGCTCTTCGGGATGGGCCAGCTCACCACCGGCACGCGACGCGGCTTCGAACGGCTCTACGACCTCACCGAGCGGGTGGTGCCGCCGGACTTGCTGGCGCACCGGGTCGACGCGGCGGAGGGCGCGCGGCAGCTCGTCGAGCGGTCGGCACGGGCACTGGGCGTGGCGACCGAGACCGATCTGCGGGACTACTACCGGCTCGGGCCCGAGGTGACCAGGCGGGCCGTGGCGGAGCTCGCCGAGGAGGGCACGCTGGAGCCGGTGCGCGTGCAGTCGTGGCGGCAGCAGGCGTACCGGCACGCCGCCGCGAAGGCGCCGAGGGCGATCACCGGGCGGGCGCTGCTGTGCCCGTTCGACCCGCTGATCTGGGAACGGGCGCGCACCGAGCGGCTGTTCGGCTTCCGGTACCGCATCGAGATCTACGTGCCCGAGCCCCAGCGGGTCCACGGCTACTACGTGTTCCCGTTCCTGCTCGACGGCGAGCTCGTCGCACGCGTGGACCTCAAGGCCGACCGTGCGGCCGGCGTGCTGCGCGTGCCGGGCGCGTTCGCCGAGCCGGGCGCCGACCACGCGCGGGTCGCCGCCGAGCTGGCCGCCGAGCTCTCGCTGATGGCCGGCTGGCTTGGGCTCGGCGGCGTCGAGGTGGGGGAGCGGGGTGATCTCGCGACGACACTGGGGAAGCTCACGCGCTGACGACACGCCGGTCACGCTGCCGGAGTGACCACGCGGTGGCGGTGGTGGCGACGACGGCCCCGGCCGCGACGACGGTCATGCCCGCGGTGAACCCGCCCGCCGCGCCGGGCACGCTCGTCCACAGCATGGCGCCGAGCGCGGGACCGAGGGCGAAGCCGAGCGTCCGCAGCAGCGCGCTGATGCCGCTGGAGGTGCCCATCAGCTCGGGTGGGGTGTGGGCCAGCACCGTGGCCGCGTTGGGGCCGGCGAACAGCCCGTTGCCGACGCCGACCAGCGCCAGCCGCAACGCCAGGTCGAGGCCGCTCGTGTCGCCGTCGGTGAACAGCAGGCTGACGGTGCCCGCCAGCACCACGACCGTGCCTGCGAAGGCCACGGGCCGGTTGCCGACGCGGTCGGCCAGCACCCCGGCGATGGGTGAGGACACGGCCATGCCCGCGGAGAGGGCGAGCAGCACCACGCCGATCTTCGCTGGCGAGGCCTGCCGCACCTCGGTGAGGAAGTAGGGCACGAGGAAGTTCAGCGCGCCCACGCCCGTGAGAATCAGCGGCAGGGCGAGGAACGGCAGCCGCAGCGTGCGCCGGGTCAGCAGCCCGCGGACCGGCCGGGACTCCGGCAGCCGGGCGTACGCGGCGAGCGCCACGACCGTGACAGCGCCGAGCAGCACGGGAAGTGCGGCACCCGCCGAGCGTCCGAGCAGGTCGAGCGTCAGGAACAGGGCGGTCCCGGCCAGGCCGAGCACGAACGTTTCGCGAGCGAACCGCAGGTCCGGCCTCGGCAGGCCCTCGCGACCGGGCAGCCGGGAGGGGATGGCCCGCACGCCCGCCCACACGGCGGCCAGCACGATCGGCACGTTGAGCAGGAACACCGAGCGCCAGCCGTAGGCGTCGGCGAGCAGGCCGCCCAGCGCGGGGCCCGCGACGCCGCTGAGCGGGATGAGCGTGAGCACGATGCTCATCGCCCGTGCCCGGTGCTGGGGACGGACCGACGCCGCCACGATCGGCATCGCGACGACGTTGACGAGGCTGCCGAACACGCCCTGCACGGCGCGGCCGAGCAGCAGCACGCCCATCGTCGGGGCCACGGCGATCAGCACGCTCGCGACCCCGAAACCGGAGACCGCCAGCACGAACGCCGGCAGCGGCCCCGCGCGGTCGAGCCAGCGCCCGGCCGGCACGCTCAAGGCGAACAGCGGCAGGGAGTAGGCGAGCAGCACCCACTGGGTGAGCGCCGGTTCGGCGCCGAGGTCGGCACCGAGTGCGGGCAGGGCGACCGCGACCACGGTCATGTCGAGTGCCACGAGCACCACGCCAAGGGAGACGGCGGCGACGGCGCTCCAGCGGGTGCGTGGTTCGGTGGTGGGTGTCTCGGCCATGACCCGAGCGTCGGGCTAAGGTGCCCGCCCGCGCATGAGGCACGAGCCCTATTCCGGCGTGCCGAGCAGACCGTGCCGGTGGGCGGTGGCCGCGGCCTCGACGCGGTTGGCGACGCCGAGCTTGCCGAGGATGTTCGACACGTGCACGCTCGCCGTCTTCGGTGAGATGAACAGCCGCTCGCCGATCTCGCGGTTGCTCAGGCCTTCGGCCACGAGCCGCAGGATGTCCAGCTCGCGCGCGGTCAGGCCGAATCGGGGCTGCTCGCCGGTGCCGTCCTCGCCGGGAAGGCCGATCCGGGCTCGCCTGGCCAGCGCCGTGACAGCGTCGTGTAGCGGCCGGGCGCCGAGGGCCTCGGTCAGCTCTGCGGCTCTGCGCAACGGGACCACCGCCGCGTCGCGCCCGGCACCCGTGGCCAGCCGAGCCTCGGCCAGACCCAGGAGCGCTGTCGCCAGGTGCAGCGGGTGGCCGAGCGGTTCCCACGCCGCCACCGCGGTCTCCCACAGCGCCTGGTCGGGCTGCTGCTGGGCCCGCGCCGCCTCGGCCTCGAACGTGCGCGCCTCCGCCGCCTGGACCGGTCCGGCGATCCGGGTGCCGGCCGCCTGGCCGATCAGCGTCCCGAGGAGCGCGAGGTCTCCGGCCGCGCCCGCCACGCGCGCGCCGACCACCAGCAGCGGCCACGTGAAGCGGGACGAGACCGCGAGATGGGGGAACTCCAGCGCGGGCGGGACGATCTTCGCCGCCTCGGCGGGCTCACCACGGGCGAGAGCCAGCTCGGCCTCGAGCCGGGGCACGAGCAACAGTGTCGGCGGCGGCGCCGACCCGGTGCTGTGCGCCTTCGCCCGTGCGGCGAGATCGGCCGCGGTGTCGAGCTCGCCGCGGTGCAGCGCGAGGTAGGCCTTGTAGGCCAGCAGGTTCGTGTGGGTGGTGCCCTGCTGGGTGAGCTCCATAGCGTGGTCGAGCGACTCGGCCGCCTCGGCCCAGCGCCCGGCCAGCAGCAGGGTGCCGATCAGGTCGACGGCGTGCTCGGGCCCCGCCGACCGCGCGAGCCCGGCCTGGTGCGCGGCGGCCAGTCCGCGGCGGGCGACCTCCTCGGACTCGGCGAGCCTGCCGTAGGCCTGGAGCAGGTGCGCCTCGAACCGCAGTGACCGCAGCCGGACCCCGTCCGCGCCCGCGCTCTCCGCCAGCGCGCGGGCCTTGGCCAGCAGCGGCAGCTGGCCGTCGAGGTCACCGATCCGGGCGGCGAGCACCGCGAGCGTGATCAGGGCTGAGGCCTCGGTGGCGTCGTCGCCCGCCGCGCTGGCCTCCTCCCGCGCGAGCTCGGCCGCGTGCCGCGCCTCGTCGGGCAGCGGCACCACGAGCAGGTGCTCGGCGAGCGAGTTCAGCAGGGCGCCGCGAGCCGGATGCCCGGCCGGGAGGAGGCGGACCGCGGCGTGGTGGTCGTCGAGCGCGCCGCCCGTGCCGAGCCGTCCGCGCAGCCGGGCGCGCAGGTCGAGCAGCAGGGCCACGCGGGCGGCGTGCGTGCCGCGGTCGAGCTCGGCGAGTGCGGCGGTGGCGAGCCGCTCGCCGCGTTCCGGCTCCCCGGCCAGCGCGGCGGCGTGGGCGGCGTGTTCCAGCACCGCCGCCCGGTCGTGGCCGATGCGCTCGGCGCCGTCCGAGACGTCGGGCCAGAGTTCGAGGACGCGTTCGAGCATGCGGAGCTCCTCCGCGTGGGCCAGCGACCGGCGGGCGGAGCCGGCCGCCTCCCACGCGGCGGCGAGCGCGCCGGGTGCGTCGCCCGCGGCGGAGAGGTGGTGGGCCAGCCGCGAGTGCGCGCCGGGAACGCCGGCCAGCACCGCGGCGTAGCGGGCGTGCAGGGCGACCCGTTCGCCCGGCAGCAGGCTCGCGTGGACGGCGTCGCGGATCAGCGCGTGCCGGAACACGTAGTCGTCGCCGTCGACGAGCAGCGTCCCGGCGTCGACGGCGGCGCGGACAGCGTCGGTGACGTCGCCGTGGTGCACGGCGGCCAGCACGGAGTGCGGCACCCTGGCCCCGCCGACGGCGGCGGCCCGCAGCACCTCCCGCCCCGCCTTCGGCAGTTGCTCGACGCCCGCGAGCAGCAGGTCCTCCAGCGAGGCCGGAACCGTGGTCCCCGGACCGCTGTCGACCAGCGCCTCGACGAAGAGCGGGTTGCCGTCGCTGCGCGCGATGATCCCCCGCAGCGACTCCGGATCGGGCTCGTGGCCGAGGATTCCGCGGACCTGGGCGACGACGGCTGCGTTGGTCAGCCTCCGCAGCTCCAGCCGCTCCACCCACGGCACGCGGCCGAGGCCCGCGAGCAGCGCGCGCACCGGGTGGGCGCGGCCGAGCTCGTCGGAGCGGTGGGTGACGAGCAGGAGCGTCCCGGGGGCGGCTCGCTGGTTGCGCACAAGGAAGTCGATGAGGTCGCGGCTGGAGCGGTCGGCCCAGTGGATGTCCTCGAGGACGAGCACCACGGGCCGCGCTGCCGCGAGCCGGGCCAGAAGCGCGAGCAGCCCCTCGAACAGGCGCAGGCGCGCGTCGTCGCCGGAGCGCGGGGCGGGGGCGAGCAGCAGCGGGGCGAGCGTCTCTCGCTCGGTGCCGGTGAGCTCGCCGGGCAGTCCGCGGAGCGCGGCGACGAACGGGGCGAACGGCAGGCCGTCACCCGAGACGTCGAGGCAGCCGCCGGACAGGACGAGCACGTTCCCTGGGCCGGTGCGGAGGAACTCCTCGACCAGGCGGGACTTGCCGACGCCCGCCTCGCCTCCGATCAGGACCGTGGCCGGGTCGCCCGCCGTCGCGATGGCGAACGCCGCGGCGAGCCGGGCGGATTCCTCGCGGCGGCCCGCGAAGACGGGGCTCACGACCTGACTGCACATGACCACGCCGAGCGTAGCGCCGCCGCGGCGTGGTGACGGCTCCTTTCGCGCCCCGGCTGGATGGGAGCGAGGGAGCTTTACTCCCGTTTTCCGGCAGTGAAGCTCCCTCGCTCCCGCTTTGGGGAACCTGGTGCGGGTGGTCGCGAGCCGGTCGTCTTGCGCCGCCTGGCTCGGCCTGAGCACGCCCGGCGAGGGCCTCCTGGCCGCGATCATGGAGCGCGAGCGCGAGGCGGGCGCGCTCGGCAGGCAGCGCGTCGTCTTGCGGGCGCTGGTGTCCAACACGGTGCGGGCGACGAGAGGAACGGTCACGCGCTCGGGCGCACCCGGCGCACGCGCCTTCCCGTCCGTCTCGTGAACAGGACCCTCGAACGCTGAGCGGCGGCCCGGCCGTCACGCCGGGCCGCCGCTTCCTCACCCCCGGCCGGTCAGCTGGCCGCCTTGGTGATCATGGCGTCGCCGGAGCCGGTGCGGGCGCGGATCGTCAGCGGCACCGCGCCCTCCGGCGGCGTGTCCGCCACGTCGAGCTCGCTCGACACCCGGCCCGCGCCCGAGGACAGGTCGATCTCGGCCGCGACCCCGCCGCGGACGCCGATGCGGACGTCGCCCGAGCCCGTGATCGCCTCGATCGAGCCCGCCGCCGCGTCGGCGACGGACAGGTCGCCGCTGCTGGTCCGGATCAGCACCTCGCCGGCCACCTCGCCGAGCCACACGTCGCCCGTGCCGGTGGCCAGCGTCGCGGGACCCGGCAGGGACCTCGCCTCGACGTCACCGCTGCCCGAGCGCAGCTGCAGTCCCGCGGGCAACGGCCCGAGCTTCACCGCGCCGCTGCCCGTGCGCACGGTCGCCGCTCCCTCGGCGCCCTCCAGGTCCACCGCACCCGAGCCGGTGGAGACGTCGACCCGTCCCGCGGTGCCGGTCGCGGTCACGTTCGCGGTACCCGTGCGGACGTTCAGGTGCGAGCCCTCCGGCGCATGCACGGTCACCGCGAGCGGGGTGTTGCGCAGCGGCAGCGGTCTGGGCCCCTTCACCACGAGCCGGTTGCCGGTCTTCTCGATGCGGCTCTGCTCCACCGCGTCGCTCGGCGAGCCGGTGAGGTCGGCGCCGAACGCGCCTCCGAACTGGCCCCCGAAGCGCTCCCCGACCCAGCTCAGCAGGCTCGACACGCCCTCGGTCCACGGCGCCTGCGCGGACGGGTCGTGCCGGATCTCGACGAGGACGTCGCCGTCCCCGAGGCGGACGTCCACGCGGCCCACCGTCACGTCGAGGTCCAGCTCCAGCGGGCCCTCGGCGTCGAACGTCTGGCTGCGCACCAGCTCCTCGGGCGCGTCCTGTGGTTGCTCGGTCATGGTCATCCCTCCACCCAGCCGTGGAGGTGGGACCGGCTACCGCCGCCGCGGTGCTTCGGCCCGGTCCACTGCTGGTGCTGGTGGGTGCCCTGCAGGGCACCCTGTACGGCCTGCGAGACGAACGTGTTGAGCGAGACCCCCTGCGCCGCGGCCGCTTGCTCGGCCTGCGACTTGATCTGCTCGAACAGCCGCAGCGTCATGCGGCTGATGTCCCCGGTGTCGGCGGACGGCGGCGTAGGTGGCGCCGGCGGGGGAGGTGGCGTGCCGGGGGCACGGGGCGACTCCGGCCCGGTCCCGGTGACGACCACGCGCACGTCGCGGCCGTCGAGCCGGACCTCCACCACCTGGTCCGGCAGGTTGGCGGTGACCTCGGCGGCGAGGTCGGCCAGTGCGTTCATCAGCGTCAGCCTCGCGGCGGGCTCCAGCGCCGCCGCCAGCACGGCCGCCGCGCGCTGCGTCTGTTCGTCGCCAGCGGAGGCCGCGGTGCTCAGGTCCTCCCGGAGGCGGTCGAGGTACGGCGTCAAATCCATGACACCACTATGACGCCACTTCTGACATCACGCAACTGTCGCCGTGGCGTCTGGTGACGTCAACCGGGATTGTCGGGCGCGGGAGATACGCTGCCCGCAGTCGCAGAGGTGGAGGGAGTCGGACGTGGCCGAGACGGTGTCACCCACGGTGAGGTTGATCGCGAAGACGGAGTTCTTCCCGCCGGAGGACGTGCCGTGGTCGACGGACGCGGACGGCGGGCAGGCGCTCGCCGAATTCGCGGGCAGGGCGTGCTACCAGTCGTGGAAGAAGCCCAACCCGAAGACCGCGACCAACGCCGGGTACATCGACCACATCATCGAGGTCGGTCACCTCTCGGTGCTGGAGCACGGTTCGGTGAGCTTCTACATCACCGGGATCTCGCGCTCGCTCACCCACGAGCTGATCCGGCACCGGCACTTCTCGTACTCGCAGCTGTCGCAGCGCTACGTGCCCGAGCGCGACGCGGCCTTCGTGGAGCCCGACGTGATCGCCGAGGACCCGGAGCTGCACGACAAGTTCGTCGCCGCCGCGCAGGCGAGCGTGGACGCCTACACCGAGCTGCTCGCCGGGCTCGAGCAGAAGTTCGCCGACGCGCCCAGCGCCACGCTGCGCCGCAAGCAGGCGCGCCAGGCCGCCCGCTCGGTGCTGCCCAACGCCACCGAGACGCGGATCGTCGTCACCGGCAACTACCGCGCCTGGCGGCACTTCATCGCCATGCGCGCCACCGAGCACGCCGACGTCGAGATCCGGGCGCTCGCCGTGGAATGCCTGCGGCAGCTGCAGAAGGCGGCGGAAAACGTCTTCGCCGACTTCACGATCTCGACCCTGCCGGACGGCACCGAGGTCGCCTCGAGCCCGAAGGTCCTCGAGGGCTGACGGGTGCGCCGTCTCGTGATCGACATCCAGCCGGGCGAGTACGCCGTCGCCCGGCTGGACGCGGCGGCGGCACTGCCGTCGCAGCTGCTCGACCCCATCGACGGCGAACTGGTCTCGCTCACCCGCACCGCCACCGAGCTGTCGGTGGTGTGCCCGGCCGCGGTCGCGCCCCAGGACGCCGAGGTGGAGGCGGACTGGCGGCTGCTGACCGTGCGCGGGCCGCTCGCGTTCACGCTCACCGGCATCATCGCCGCGCTCTCCAGCGAACTCGCCGCGGCCGGGGTCGCGCTGTTCAGCCTGTCCACCTTCGAAACCGACCACGTGCTCGTCAAGGCGCCGGACCTCGGCCGCGCCGTGATCGCGCTCAAAGCCGCAGGGCACGAGGTTCACGGAGTCTGACACCCCGTGATCGGCCGCCCGCTAACATCTGGGCGCACACGACGAGGGGACACAAGCGGTGACCGACGAGCAGCTCCGGCAGACCCAGACCACGCAGGCGACCGCGGTGCCGCGCGTCATCGCCGGCCGGTACCGCCTGCTGAGCGAGCTGGGCCGCGGCGGGATGGGCGTCGTGCACCGCGCCGAGGACACCGTGATCGGCAGGCACGTCGCGATCAAGGAGCTGCGTCTGCCCGACGGCGCCGAGGACGCCGGCGTCTTCCAGGAGCGGGTGCTGCGCGAGGTGCGCACCGGCGGGAAGCTCAACGACCCCGCCGTGGTCACGGTGTACGACGTGATCGGCGAGGGTGACTCCACGTTCATCGTCATGGAGCTCGTCGAGGCGCCCACGCTGTCGGACGTGATCAGGTCACAGGGACCACTGCCGCCGCACCAGGTGGCCGCGATCGGCGACCAGGTGCTCTCGGCGCTGCAGGCCGCGCACACCGCCGGGATCGTCCACCGCGACGTCAAGCCGGGCAACATCATGGTCGGCGCGAACGGGCGCGTGAAGCTCACCGACTTCGGCATCGCGCAGGCCGTCGACGACCCCCGGCTCACCACCAGCGGCATGCTCGTCGGCTCGCCCGCGTTCATGGCCCCCGAGCGGGTCGCGGGCCGCGAGGCGCTGCCGGCCTCGGACCTGTGGTCGCTCGGCGCCTCGCTGTTCTTCGCTGTGGAGGGCTCGCTGCCCTTCGAACGCTCGACCACGGCGGCGACCCTGCACGCGATCATGCACGACGTGCCGTTCCTGACCCACGCGCAGGGACCGCTCGCGTCGGCGATCATGGGCATGCTGATCTCCACGCCCGAGGCCCGCATCACCGCCGAACAGGCTCGCGGACTGCTGGGCATGGCCGCGCAGCAGCCCGGCTACGCGCCGTCGACCCCGCCCGGCGGGCAGCACACCGCGCTCTACCCGAACGGCGGCCAGCCGCCGACCATGATGGGCCCGCC
Organism: Prauserella sp. PE36; assembly: GCF_003311655.1. Taxonomy (NCBI): domain Bacteria; kingdom Bacillati; phylum Actinomycetota; class Actinomycetes; order Pseudonocardiales; family Pseudonocardiaceae; genus Prauserella; species Prauserella sp. PE36. The sequence continues at coordinate 189,544 of NZ_QEQT01000087.1, forward strand.
AACGGCCTTCGCCCAGCAGCGGCCCCCGGTGCGCAAGGGCAAGCGCAAGGGTCTGCTCGTCGGCGGGACGGTGGCGGCCGTCGCCCTGCTCGCGGGCGGTTTCTTCCTCGGCAAGCCCGTGTGGAGCCCCTCGGTCGACGAGGCGATGGCGCCGACCCTGACCTACGGCGAGGGCGGCGACATCGAGAGCTACTACTTCGACGGCAGCTCGTACTGGTGCGTGAACAGCCCGATCGGCGCCGGCCGCTCGATCAGCAGCCAGAACTGGGTGGACTGCGAGGACGAGGAGCACGACGCCCAGTTGTACGAGAGCTCGTATCCCGTGGGGCTCTCCGACGAGGAGGGCGCTGACGCGGCCGACTATCCCGGCCCCGAGCGGCTGAACGCGTTCGCCGAGGCCAAGTGCGCGGTGGCCTTCTACTCCAACCGCATCCGGCCGGAGGCACGGTCCTCCCTCAAGTACCAGGCGGTGGTTCCGTCCCGGGCCGAGTGGGCGAAGCCGCCGGAGGACAGCACCAGCGACCCGGTGCGCTACATCTACTGCTTCGTCGTCGGCGCGAACGACGGCCGGCTCAACGGTTATCAGACCAACCAGGTCAACTAGACCAGGAGGAATTCCCGTCCCGGACCGGTGAGACGGGCGATCCTCCGCCTGCCGTCGCGATCCGCGTCGCAGGGCCCTCGATCGGCGCGGTCGGCGCACTCACCGGGGGCCTGAGGAGGTACCGTCAGCAGCATGTCGATCGCACCGTCCACCCCGCCGACCGCCGCGCCGGGCAGACCCTTCGGCCGGGTGCTCACCGCCATGGTCACCCCGTTCGACGCCGAGGGTGCCCTCGACCTGAAGCGGGCGCAGGAGCTCGCCGTGCACCTGCTGGAGCTGGGTAACGACGGGCTCGTCCTCAACGGCACCACGGGCGAGAGTCCCACCACGACCGACGCCGAGAAGGCCGACCTGATCAGGGCCGTCGTGGAGGCCGTCGGCGACCGCGCCACCGTGATCGCGGGCGCCGGGACCTACAACACCGCCCACAGCGTCGAGCTGGCCCAGGCCGCCGAAAAGGCCGGAGCCCACGGCGTGCTCGTGGTGACCCCGTACTACTCCCGCCCGACCCAGGCCGGGTTGTACGCCCACTTCTCGGCCGTCGCCGACGCGACCGAGCTGCCGATGATGCTCTACGACATCCCGCCTCGCTCGATCGTGCCCATCGAGGTGGACACGCTGCGGCGGCTCGCCGAGCACCCGCGCATCGTGGCCGTCAAGGACGCCAAGGGTGACCTGCTCGCCGGCAGCGAGGTCATCGCCAACACGCACCTCGCGTACTACTCCGGCGACGACGCGCTGAACCTGCCGTGGCTGTCCGTGGGCGCGGCAGGCGTGGTGAGCGTGATCGGCCACGTCGTGGCGGGCCGGATCCGCGCGATGATCGAGGCCTACGAGGACGGCGACACGTCCACCGCGCGCACCAACCACCGCGGCATGCTCGCCGTGTACCGGGCGTTCTCCCGCGTCGGCGGCGTGGTGTTCAGCAAGACCGCCCTGCGGCTGCGCGGCTACGACGTCGGCGAGCCGCGCCTGCCGATCGTGCCCGCCGTCGAAGAGCAGATCCAGGCGATCGCTGCCGACCTCACCGCGGCCGGCGTCCCGCTGGAGGCGCACCCGACGAGCGACTGGGCCGGCTCGCGCGTCGCGCAGGCCGACTCGGCGGCGGCGTACGTCGCACCGACCACACACACGAGCGTTGGGACCATTCATCGGTGACGGAACTGGTATCTGGACCCGGACCGAACAACGCACCACCGCCGCTGCCGGAGGGCGGCCTGCGTGTCGTCGCGCTGGGCGGCATCGGCGAGGTCGGGCGCAACATGACCGTCTTCGAGTACGACGGCAGGTTGCTGGTCGTCGACTGCGGCGTGCTGTTCCCCGAGGACGCCCAGCCCGGCGTGGACCTGATCCTGCCCGATTTCAGGGCGATCGAGGACCGGCTCGACGACATCGAGGCGCTCGTGCTCACCCACGGTCACGAGGACCACATCGGCGCTGTCCCGTTCCTGCTGCGCCTGCGGCCCGACCTGCCGGTGTACGGCTCGAGGTTCACGCTCGCGCTGCTGGCGGCCAAGTGCAAGGAGCACAAGCAGCGCCCGCAGCTGGTGGAGGTCACCGAGAGCGAGCGGCGCACGGTCGGGGCGTTCGACCTGGAGTTCTTCGCGGTCAACCACTCGATCCCCGACGCACTGGCCGTCGCCATCCGCACGCCGGCGGGGCTGGTGCTGCACACCGGTGACATCAAGCTCGACCAGCTGCCGCTCGACGGCAGGCTCACCGACCTCGCGGGGTTCTCGCGGCTCGGCGACGAGGGCGTGGACCTGCTGTGCGTCGACTCGACCAACGCCGAGGTGCCCGGGTTCGTGACGCCCGAGCGCGACATCGGGCCCGTGCTCGACGACGTGATCGCGCGGGTGCGCCAGCGCGTGATCGTCGCGTGCTTCGCCAGCCACGTCCACCGCGTCCAGCAGGTGCTCGACGCCGCGGTGCGGCACGGCAGGCGGGTGGCCTTCGTCGGCAGGTCGATGGTCCGCAACATGGACATCGCGGCCGAGCTGGGCCTGCTGAACATCCCGGAGGGCCTGCTGATCAGCCTCGACGAGGCCGTGAACCTTCCCGAGACCAAGGTGCTGTTCGTGTCCACGGGCTCGCAGGGGGAGCCGTTGTCGGCGCTGTCGCGCATGGCGCGGGGCGAGCACCGGCAGATCTCCATCCGCTCGGGAGACACGGTGGTGCTGGCCAGCTCGCTGATCCCCGGCAACGAGAACGCCGTTTTCGGCGTGATCAACGGGTTGGTGCGGCTCGGCGCCGACGTCGTGCACCAGGGCAACGCCAAGGTGCACGTGTCGGGGCACGCCTCGGCCGGTGAGCTGCTGTTCCTCTACAACGCCATCCGGCCGAGCAACGTCATGCCGGTGCACGGCGAATGGCGGCACCTGCGCGCCAACGGTGCGCTCGCGGTGCGCACCGGAGTGGCGCCGGAGAACGTGGTGCTCGCCGAGGACGGAGTCGTCGTGGACCTCGTCGACGGCAAGGCCACCACCACCGGGCGCGTCGAGGTCGGCTACGTGTACGTCGACGGGCTCTCCGTCGGCGATGTCGGCGAGTCGACGCTGTCCGACCGGCTCATCCTCGGCGAGGGCGGCTTCATCGCGATCAACGTGGCCGTGGACTCGGCGACGGGCCGGGCGGTGAGCCCTCCGACCGTGTCCGGGCGCGGGTTCTCCGACGACCCGAAGGCGCTCGACGCCGCGGTATCGCTCGTGGAGATGGAGCTCTCGCGCACGGAGATCGAGGGCATCACCGACACCCACCGCATCGCGCAGGCGGTGCGCAGGGTCGTCGGCCGGTGGGTGGCCGACACCTACCGGCGGCGGCCGATGATCGTGCCCACGGTCATCTCCGTCTGACGGCGAGCAGCGCCAGCCCCACGGTCGCGAGCTGCACCAGCAGGGCGCGGCGGGCGCGGCGCTGCTCGGCACGGGTCGGATTGTTCATGGTGACCTCCCCAGTCGGTCGTCGTCCTTGCCTGTCTTGCCTGTCCTGCCTTGCCTTGGAAGTCTCGCGGGCGCGGCCGGTTGCGCGCCTCCCTCGCGGGTGCCGCCGGGCTAGCTCTCGAGAGGGAGCGGCTCGCCCGCCGTGGGCTGCTGTTTGCCCGGCGAGGTGAGCTGCACCAGGAGCGCGCCACCGAGCAGCACGGCCGCGCCGAGCAGCTGGACCCAGGTCAGCGCCTCGTCCAGCAGCAGCCACGCCGCTGCGGTGGCCACGAGCGGCTCCACCAGCGCCAGCACGCTGGCAGCCGCGACCGGGAGGTGGCGTAGCGACGAGATGCCCGCGAGGTAGGCGAGCACGGTGGAGACCAGGGCCACCGCCAGCAGTAGCGCCCACACCGGGGGCCGCCACGGGCCCAGCTCGGCCGGGCTCGCCAGCACCGAGGCGGGCAGCGTCCACGGCGGCGAGACCACGCACACCGCGACGGCGCCGATGACCATGCCCCACGTGACCATGCCGAGCGGGTGGTGGTTGGCCACGCCGTGCTCGCCGAGCAGGAAGTAGGCCGCCGAGCACAGGGCCGCCCCCACGCCCGCGAGCAGGCCAATCGCGTCGAGCCGCAGGCCCTCGCCGACGCGGGCCACCATCGCCAGCCCCCCGAGCGCGAGCGCGATGCCGATCCACATCGGCCACGGCAGCCGCACCCTGCGCACGAAGCGCACCCACAGCGCCACCAGCACGGGCGAGCTGAACTCCAGCAGGATCGCGACGCCGATGGGGATGCGGGACGCGGAGATGAAGTAGAACAGCTGCACGCCCGCGACCCCGAGCAACCCGTACCCGAGCAGCAGCCGCCACTGGCCCTTCGGCACGCGCAGCAGGCTCGGCCGCACCAGCGCCACCCCCGCGAGCAGCACCACCGCGGCCAGCCCGATCCGGGCGGTCGCCACCTGCTCGGGCGCGAGGCCCGCGAGCATCGCGGGCTTGCCGATCACCCCGGAGCTGCCGAAAGACAGCGAGGCCAGCAGGAGCAGTGCGGTCCCGCGGCCACGGCGGGCCACGAAGGTGGTGGAGCTGGCGGAGACATCGGCGGACACACCCGGACCTTAAGACGGGGAACCGACAGATTTCGCCTGGTTTACGGCGTCGGTGACGGCCGCCACGGGCTGCGGGTGTCGGTGGGCCGCGTGGGGTCGAAGAACCGCGGGACGTCCGGCTCGTCCCGGCGCAGGGGGACGAGACCGTCGGTGATGGCGCGCATGATGGCCGCGTGCGCCTTCACGGCGTCGCCCGGCCTGCTCGCCGCGAACTCCGAGAGGTCGACGGGAGCGCCGAAGTGGACCTTGAACGTCGGCCTGCGCAGCGGCGAGGTGAGGCCCGAGCGCAGCAGCGGCAGCACGTCGGCGACGCCCTCGACCCGCTCCGTTCCCCAGTAGACCGCCTCGTGGGCGCCCCACTGGGAGATCGGCACCACGGGCACGCCGGAGGCCAGCGCGAGCCGCGCGGCACCGGTCTTGCCCCGCTCCGGCCACAACCCGGCGTCGTGGCTGATGCGGCCCTCGGGGTAGACGATGATCGGCGCGCGCGTGGTGCGCATCGCCTCGACGGCGTGGGCGAACTGCTCCACCGCCGACGCCGAACCCCGGTCGACCCGCAGGTGACCGCTCGCCTTGAGCGCGGGGCCGAGCACCGGCGCGTCCAGCAGCCCGCCCGCGAGCAGGAACCGAGGGGCGACGCCGATGCGCCTGCACGCCGCCATGAGCACGAACGCGTCGAAGACGCCGATGTGATTGGCCGCCATGAGCAGCGGCCTGCCGCGCAGGGAGCGGGGCACGGCACCGGTCACGCGCAGCTTGCCGGCCAGCCGGACCACGCGCTGGTCGATCGCGAGCATCGCCCGCCAGATCGCCGGCGTCGCGCCGTCCCGGTCGGGGCGTGTCGTCGTGTTCTCCTCGGGGTGCAGGGCCACCATGGGGTGAAGGATGTCACGGGTGTGACACGTGGTTGCGAGCGCCTCTCACCGGAAATGTTTCGCGGGTGGCGTGAGTGGCACATGTGATTGCCGTGGCGTGGCGGTTACCGTAGAGACATGGCGAGCGGGTCGGTGACAAAGGGGAGAAGCACCGCACGTGGCGGCAGCAGAGGCAAGGCGCCCGCGAAGGGCGCGAGCCGGTCGCGGCCGTCGTCCTCGTCGCGCTCGCGCCCCTCGGTCCGCAAGCCGCCGCCCCGCAAGAGCAGAGGCTCGTCCGGTGGCGCGTTCGCCAAGACCGTCCGGGGCGGCTGGAACCTGCTCGCCAAGGGCATCGGCGGCCTCGCCCGCGCGGTCGGCCGCACCCGCGAGCTGGAACCCGAGCACCGCAGGGACGGACTCGCGCTCGGCCTGATCGCGCTCGGTCTCGTCACCGCCGTCGGCGTCTTCTGGCGCGCGGCGGGTCCGATCGGCGAATGGGTCACCGTCGGCATGCGCAGCGTCTTCGGCGCCGGTGCCGTCGCGGTCCCGCTGGCGCTCGTGGTGTCCGCCGTCGCGCTGATGCGCTCCGAGGCGAAACCGGAGACCAGGCCGCGAATGGTCGTCGGCACGCTGTTGGTGACCCTGTCGATCCTCGGCCTGCTGCACCTGTTCAACGCCCGCCCGCAGGAGCACGGCGACCAGATGTACGCGGGCGGCTGGCTCGGCTGGTTCTCCGGAGACCTACTGGCCCGCGGCGTGACGATCTGGGTGGCCGTGCCGCTGCTGATCCTCACGCTGGCGTTCGGCGTGCTCGTGTTCACCGCGACGCCGGTGCGCGAGATCCCGCGCCGCCTCCGCGAGTGGGGTGTCGACCCCGCCGACCTCGAAGAGGAGGAGAACCAGCGGCAGGCCCGGCACGATCCGGTGGCCGAGGCCGACCCCGCGTCGGTGCGGCTGCGCAAGCCCTCCCGGCGCCGCCAGGCCAGCGCGGACACCAGCGCCGAGGACCCGAGCCTGTTCGACGACCTGACCGCCTCGCCCGTCCCGGACCCCGCGCCGAAGCCCAAGGCGGCCGAGGTGCCGGAGCGCAAGCCCCGGAGCAAGCCCGAGCAGCCCGCGCTCGCCGTGACCCGCGCCGTCGAGGGCGACTACACGCTGCCCTCGCCGGAGCTGCTGACGCTCGGCGAGGCCCCGAAGGCCCGCAGCAAGGCCAACGACGCCATGATCGAGGCGATCACGGGCGTGCTCGAGCAGTTCAATGTGGACGCTCAGGTCACCGGGTTCACCCGTGGCCCCACGGTGACCCGCTACGAGGTGGAGCTCGGCCCCGGCGTCAAGGTCGAGAAGATCACCGCGCTCACCAAGAACATCGCCTACGCCGTCGCGACCGACAACGTGCGCCTGCTCGCGCCGATCCCCGGCAAGTCGGCCGTCGGCATCGAGGTGCCCAACTCCGACCGCGAGATGGTGCGCCTCGGCGATGTGCTGCGCTCGGCCAAGGCCGCCAAGGACAACCACCCGATGGTGATCGGCCTCGGCAAGGACATCGAGGGACACTTCGTCACCGCGAACCTGACCAAGATGCCGCACCTGCTCGTGGCGGGCTCCACCGGCTCCGGTAAGTCGAGCTTCGTCAACTCCATGCTGGTGTCGCTGCTCGCGCGGGCGACGCCGGAGGAGTGCCGGATGATCCTGATCGACCCGAAGATGGTCGAGCTGACGCCGTACGAGGGCATCCCGCACCTCATCACGCCCATCATCACGCAGCCGAAGAAGGCCGCCGCCGCGCTTGCCTGGCTCGTGGAGGAGATGGAGCAGCGCTACCAGGACATGCAGGCCAACCGGGTGCGCCACATCGACGACTTCAACAAGAAGGTGCGCTCCGGCGAGATCACCGCTCCGCCCGGCAGCGAGCGCGAGTACCGGCCCTACCCCTACATCATGGCGATCGTCGACGAGCTCGCCGACCTCATGATGACCGCGCCGCGTGACGTCGAGGACGCGATCGTGCGCATCACGCAGAAGGCCCGTGCCGCGGGGATCCACCTCGTGCTCGCCACCCAGCGGCCGTCGGTGGACGTCGTCACCGGCCTCATCAAGACCAACGTACCGTCGCGGCTGGCGTTCGCCACGTCGTCGCTCACCGACTCGCGCGTCATCCTCGACCAGCCGGGCGCCGAGAAGCTCATCGGCATGGGCGACGCGCTGTACCTGCCGATGGGCGCGGGCAAGCCGACCCGCGTGCAGGGCTCGTTCGTCAGCGACGAGGAGATCGCGGCGATCGTCAACTTCACCAAGGAGCAGGCTGAGCCCGAGTACACCGACGGTGTCACCGCGGCGAAGGCAGGCGAGAAGAAGGAGATCGACGCCGACATCGGCGACGACCTCGACGTGCTGCTGCAGGCCGCCGAGCTCGTGGTCACCTCGCAGTTCGGGTCCACCTCGATGCTGCAGCGCAAGCTGCGCGTCGGCTTCGCCAAGGCGGGCAGGCTCATGGACCTGCTGGAGACCCGGGGAGTGGTGGGCCCGTCGGAGGGGTCGAAGGCGCGCGACGTGCTGGTCAAGCCCGAGGACCTGCCCGGAACGCTGGCCCTCATCCGAGGCGGCGACCCCGGCCCCGCCGACGACGACGAGGACCTGGACTAGCCAGAGTGCCCATCTGCAGTGAAGGCCACCTTCACTGCGTTGAACGCAGTGAAGGTGGCCCTCACTGCAGGGGCGGGGGGTCAGCTGGCGCCGAACTTGCGGACCGCCTGGTAGTAGGTCCACGCGGCGCCGTCGCATTGCCAGCGACCCGCGCAGATCGTCTTCATGTCGCTGTAGAAGTTGTCGTCGATCGCCTTGCGGTTCGCTTCGGTGAACCGGCTCTGCCTCTTGTAGTTGCGGTAGCCGAAGTCGTGCCGGTGGCAGGCGGGGGTGAAGTCGTAGCCCAGCGGCCTGTCCGGTGACCACGAGCACGCGTCCGAGGACCAGTCGAGCACGTCGGCATGCGGTGCCGTGGCGCGCGTGGTGCCGAACTGCGACAGGGACAGCTCGAACAGGTACTCGTCGGTCACCTCCCGGACGTCGACGGCGGGCGCCGTTCCCGCGCCGACGAACAGGGCGGCGGCGACGGCGGTGGATCCGACGGCGCCACGGAGAGTGCGGCGCAGGACTGACGTGGCCATGGCAGGCTCCCTCGCTGAGCAGGCAGGAAACAGGCTTGATCAGCTTCGGGTGCCGCCGGTTGCCGCCACCACCTCCGAAGGTGGGAACAGTGGGTGAATTACCGACTACGCACCGGTGGGCGCGGTCAGGTCAAGGAGCATGCGCGTGTTGCCGAGAGTGTTGGGCTTGACGAACGGCAGGTCCAGGAACTCCGCGACGCCGGTGTCGAGCGAGCGGCGCATCTCCTCGTAGACCTCGCGCGGGACGGGCGTGCCGTGGATCTCCCGGAACCCGTGCTTGGCGAAGAACTCCGTCTCGAACGTCAGCACGAAGATCCGCGGCACCCCCAGCTCCCTCGCCAGCTCCACGAGCCTGCCGACCAGCAGGTGCCCGAGGCCCCTGCCGCGCATCGAGCGCTCCACGGCGACCGTGCGGATCTCGGCGAGGTCCTCCCACAGCACGTGCAGGGCGCCGCAGCCGACGATCTCGCCGGCCAGCTCGGCGACCCAGAACTCCTGCATGTCCTCGTAGAGGGTCACGAGCTCCTTCTCGAGGAGCACCTTGCCCGCGTCGGAGTCGACCAGCGCCTTGATCTTGCGAACGTCCGCGACGCGCGCGCGGCGAATGAGCGGGGACTCCACCCTCCAGACGCTAGCGGGCGGGCTCCGCACCACCGACCAGGGTCTCCTCGTTACCCTGGTCGGGTGTCTTCCGCTGATTCCTCGCCTGGCCGCCGCGTCTCCCTGCTGACCCTCGGCTGCGCCCGCAACGAGGTCGACTCCGAGGAGCTCGCGGGCAGGCTCGCCGCGGGCGGCTGGGAGCTCTCCGCCGACCCCGAGGCCAGCGACGTCGTCGTGGTCAACACGTGCGGCTTCGTGGAGGCGGCCAAGAAGGACTCGGTGGACACCCTGCTCGCGGCGGCGGACACGGGCGCCAAGGTGGTCGCGGTCGGCTGCATGGCCGAGCGCTACGGCCGCGAGCTGGCCGACAACCTGCCAGAGGCCGACGCGGTGCTCGGCTTCGACCACTACCCGCAGCTGGCGGAACGGCTCGCCGACATCGCCGAGGGCCGCTCGATCGCCTCGCACACGCCCGCCGACCGCAGGACCCTGCTGCCGATCAGCCCTGTCGAGCGGCCCGCCGCGGCCGAGCAGGTCGCCGTGCCCGGCCACGCCGGGTGGGGCCCACGCGTGCTGCGCTCCCGGCTCGACGACTCGCCGGTCGCCGCGCTGAAGATCGCGTCCGGCTGCGACCGGCGCTGCTCGTTCTGCGCCATCCCGTCGTTCCGCGGGTCCTTCGTGTCCCGCCACCCCGACGAGATCGTCGCGGAGGCCGAGTGGCTCGCCACCCAGGGCGCGCGCGAGCTGTTCCTCGTCAGCGAGAACTCCACGTCCTACGGCAAGGATCTCGGCCGCGAGCTCGGCGGCACCCGTGCGCTGGAGGGTCTGCTGCCGCGGCTGGCCGCCGTCGCCGGCATCGACCGCGTGCGCGTGTCGTACCTGCAGCCCGCCGAGACCCGGCCCGACCTCGTGAAGGTCATCGCGACCACGCCGGGCGTCGCCGACTACTTCGACCTGTCCTTCCAGCACTCCAGCGAGGCCGTGCTGCGCCGCATGCGGCGCTTCGGCTCCACGGACTCGTTCCTGGCGCTCATCGACCAGATCCGCGAGTACACGCCCGAGGCGGGCATCCGCACCAACGTGATCGTCGGCTTCCCCGGCGAGACCGAGGCCGACGTCGCGGAGCTGGAGCGCTTCCTCACCGGCGCGCGGCTGGACGCCGTGGGCGTGTTCGGCTACTCCGACGAGGACGGCACCGAGGCCGAGGGCTTCGACGGCAAGCTCGACGAGGCGACCATCGCCGAGCGCGTCGGCCGGGTGTCCGCGCTGGTCGAGGAGCTCACCGCCCAGCGTGCCGAGGACCGGATCGGCACGGTGGTCGAGGTGCTCGTGGAGACCATCGCCGACGAGGCCGACGAGGTCACCGGCCGCGCCGCGCACCAGGCGCCCGAGGTGGACGGCGAGTGCGTCGTGCTGGACGCCGGTAGCTGCAAGGCCGGCGAGCTGCTCCGCTGCGAGGTGGTGGACAGCGCGGGCGTCGACCTGATCGTCCGGCCACTCGAGCCGGTCGCGGACAGGGCGCCGTGAGCGCCGAGGCCGGCGGCGCCGATCGGGACGCCGAGGTCGGCGGCACCGCCGACGTCGCGTCCACCCCGGCGGTCGCGAACGTGCCGACGCTCAACGTCGCCAACCTGCTGACCCTGTCGCGGCTGGTCCTCGTCCCCCTGTTCGTCCTCGCGCTGTTCACGGCCGACGGCACCGACCCGGCGTGGCGCTATGTCGCCACGGCCGTGTTCGCCGTCGCCGCCCTCACCGACCGGGTCGACGGCTGGGTCGCACGCAGGTACAGCCTGATCACCGACTTCGGCAAGATCGCCGACCCGATCGCCGACAAGGCGCTCATCGGCGCCGCGCTGGTCGGGCTGAGTGTGCTCGGCGAGCTGCCGTGGTGGGTCACGATCGTCATCGCCGTCCGAGAGCTGGGCGTCACACTGCTGCGATTCTGGGTCATCCGGCACGGCGTGATCCCGGCGAGCCGGGGCGGCAAGGCCAAGACGCTGGCCCAGAGCGTCGCGATCGGCGCCTACCTGCTCCCGCTCGGGGCGTGGGCGGACCCGGTGTGCTGGGGGCTCATGGGCATCGCGCTCGTGCTCACGGTCGCCACCGGCCTCGACTACGTGGTCAGGGCGCTGCGGCTGCGTGCGGGAAGCTCGCGCTGATGGAGGCGCGGGAGCTGGTCGCCGCGCTGATCCGGCGCGGGCAGACCGTCGCGACCGCCGAGTCGCTGACGGCCGGCCTGGTGTGCGCCACGCTGACCGAGGTACCGGGTTCGAGCGCGACCGTGCGCGGCGGGCTGATCGTCTACGCCACGGATCTCAAGCGGACGCTCGCCGGGGTGGACGGGGCACTGCTGGCCGAGCACGGCGCCGTGCACCCGGAGGTCGCCGCGCAGCTCGCCCGGGGCGCGCGCGAACGGTGCGGCGCCGACTGGGGCGTGGGGCTCACCGGGGTCGCCGGGCCCGATCCGCAGGACGGGGTGGCGCCCGGCACCGTGCACCTCGCGGTGGCGGGCGAAGGGGTGCTCGATGCGCGTACGCTGCGGATGTCCGGTGACCGCGACGCCGTGCGAAGGGCGTCGGTGACCGCCGCGCTGGGCCTGCTCGGGGAACAACTGGGTTGATCCACGCGTTCGCCCTTGGCGGACGCACGTGTCAACACCTGCGTTCTGTCGGCTGGTCTCGGTAACGTGGTCAGTAGCTGAAGGGAGGCGCGTGATGACCGTGCTGTTGCGCGAGGCGATCGGTGATCGGCTCCGTCATGCCCGCACCACCAAGCGCCGGACGCTGCGCGACATCTCCCGCGCCGCCAAGGTCAGCCTCGGTTACCTCTCGGAGGTCGAGCGGGGCCAGAAGGAAGCGTCGAGCGAGCTGCTCGCGTCCATCTGCGAGGCGCTGGACCTGCCGCTCGGTGAGCTGCTGCACAACGTCGCCGCGGACGTGTCCGCGCTGGACAAGGTCGACACGGCCGCCATGGGCCAGCCCGGCGAGCCGGTGGAGCCCGCCGAGCGCGGGGATCGCGCGAGCGCCAAGGCCACGAGCTCGGACAGCGGGTTCGAGGGCGGCCGGATCGTGGCGAACGTCGGCGGCAACGACCTCGCCGACCTGCGGCTCTCCCCGACGCTGCGGACCACCATCCACCCGCCGAAGTCCAAGGCCGTCCTCGCCGCGTGACCTGCGGAACGGGCGGCATCCGGACCGTGCCCCGGGTCGGGTCAGGGCCATCCCTGAATTCCCCCGGGGTCGCCTGGAACCACGGCCGTTGACCTGACACGATGGAACCCAACACCGGGGGTCGCACGTTGCCAGGACACGGCGAACGGTGACAGCACCGGATCAACAGCTCGTGGGACGTGAGAAGGCAGGCGGAGGAGATGGCCAACCCTTTCGTGAAGTTCTGGAAGTACCTCATGGCGGCGTTCTCGTCGAAGGTTGACGAGTACGCCGACCCGAAGGTGCAGATCCAGCAGGCCATCGAGGAGGCGCAGCGCAACCACCAGGCGCTCTCCCAGCAGGCGGCTTCGGTGATCGGCAACCAGCGGCAGCTGGAGATGAAGCTCAACCGGCAGCTCGGTGAGGTCGAGAAGCTGCAGTCCTCCACCCGCCAGGCGCTCGTCCTCGCCGACGAGGCGCGCGCGAAGGGCGACGAGAAGAAGGCGCAGGAGTTCGAGACCGCCGCCGAGGGCTTCGCCGCCCAGCTCGTCACCGCCGAGCAGAGTATCGAGGACCTCAAGACGCTGCACGACCAGTCGCTGCAGGCGGCGGCGCAGGCCAAGCAGGCCGTCGAGCGCAACGCCTCGATGCTGCAGCAGAAGCTGGCGGAGCGCACCAAGCTGCTCTCGCAGCTGGAGCAGGCGAAGATGCAGGAGCAGGTGTCGGCTTCGCTCACGCAGATGACCGAGCTGGCCGCGCCGGGCAACACGCCGTCGCTCGACGAGATCCGCGACAAGATCGAGAAGCGCTACACCACCGCGCTCGGCTCGGCGGAGCTCGCGCAGAACTCCGTGCAGGGCCGCATGCTCGAGGTGCAGCACTCCACGACGCAGCTGGCCGGGCACAACCGCCTCGAGCAGATCCGCGCGTCGATGAAGGGCGAGTCGGTGGCCCAGGTGACCGACGGCTCCGCGTCGTCCGGTTCGGCGGCACCGGCGTCCTCGGGCTCGGATGTCCAGAAGGAGATCCAGGCGCGGGTCGAGGCCGAGCGCCAGAAGAACCAGGCCTGAGCGGCAAGGCCGGGCTGGGATCATGGCCGCGGGATCGGGCAAGTCGGGCAGGCGGGACTTCAGCCAGCTGAACGCCAAGCTGGAGAAGCACATCGAGCGGTTGCCCGACTACGCCCAGAAGGCGCAGGAGAAGCTCCAGAAGTACCTTCCGCCGCAGCAGCAGGACCAGTCCCGCGACGGCGGCGAGGAGCGGGAGAGCGCTCCACAGGAGCCGACGCGGCCGTCCAAGCCGACGCGTTCGGCGGACGCGCCGCTGCTGCCTCGTGAGGTGGCGGCGATCGCCGACATGCGCGACAAGTGGACGCGCTGGAACGAGCCGTCCGCCAAGCTGGAGCGCCGCAAGCGCAGGACCTCCAAGGCGCTCACCCTCTGGACCATCATCACGCTGCTGAGCGTGCTGTGGGCCGTCGGTGGCTTCTACGGCGTCACGGGCGGCGAGGAGGGCTTCGTCGGCGCCTTCGGCGGCCTCACCAGCGCCGTGATCTTCGGCGTACTGGCGGTACGGTCCGGCGTGAAGCTCCGCCAGCTCAACCGCACCGAGGTGCCCGCGGTGGCTTCCACCAAGCCACCGCGGCTGCCCTCGGCGAACTCCGCCGCGCGCAAGCCGATGGAGCGGCNGGCTCGCGGAGAGCGAGGCGACGCTCGCCGAGTTGCTGGGCCAGCTGGCCTCACCCGCGCACGGCGCCCCGGCATCGGTGCCCGAGCTGTCCGTCGAGGACGCGCGGAACACCGCCGCCGAGGCCTCGGCGACCCTGCGGGCGCTCGCGGGCCGGATCCAGTCGATCGAGCGCGCGAGGGCCTCCGCGCCCGCGAGCGAGCGGCAGCCGCTGGACTCCGCCATCCGCACGCTGGCCGAGCAGCTCGACGACGGCGTCGAGGGCTACGGCGGGCTCGTCGCCGCGGCCGGCCGCGCGGTCGCCGCCAGCAGCGGGGGCGTGCAGCCCGCCAAGGAGGCGCTCACCGACGCCACCGACCGCCTCGCCGGGCTCGCGCTGGCGCTGCGCGACCTGTCCTGACGACGCTTCCGCCCCGACGGGGAATCGCCGCCGGAATGGCGGAGGCGTAACCACGGGAAATAGTCGGGTAACGCCGCCGACACGATTCCGGAAACGCCTCTTCCTAGCCTCGGACGGTAACCGCACCGAGAACGGCCCGGATTGATTTCATCCGGACGTGGGTAATCGTGGTTGCCTGGGCGTCGGCGGAAAGGACAGCGGCGTGAACCCGTTTCTCACCGAGGAAGAGACCGTGTCGTTTCCGCCGGTCAGTTCCTATCAGCGGGCCATCGCGGCCTTCGAGGCACTCGCCCGTTCCGGCGGTTCCGCGCCGTGGCTGAGTGTCCGTTCCCGGGAGGACGTTCTCGTCGACGCGAAAGCCGTGGACGAACGCCTGCGTGCCGGTGAGTCGCCGGCCCTGGCGGGTGTTCTCGTGGGCATCGGCGACGATCCCGTGCTCGCCCAGCGGCTCGCGCGGGCCGGGGCGGTGGTGCTCGGTACCGCCGACCCGGTGGGAGTCTCCGCCGCGCCCGCGCTCGACGTGCTGGACGCGGCCCTCTGCACCGGGCTGCCCGCCGACTGCCGTGGCCTGGTGGCCCTGCGCCCCACGCGGGGTCTCGTGCCTGGGCACTCGGGGCTGACCGTGCTGGCCCCTGACGTCGAGCGGGGCCAGCTCGTGCTCGCGGCGCTGACCGGGCCCGACGAGAGCGACCCGGCGAGCCGGGAGTGGCCCGCCTCGGTGCGGCTGAGCGCGGGGGAGCACCCGCGCATCGCGGTGCCCTCCCGCGCCGATCTCGCCGCGCTGTCCACGGTGGATCGCTCCTCGTTCGCGGTCACCGTCGACACTCTGCGTGCCGCGGGAGCCGTCGTGGAGGAGATCCCGCTCGCCGAGCGAGCGCGGGAGTGGGCCGAGCGTCCCGCCACGATCCTGCGCGGCCACGATGCCCTGTGCCTGCCCACCACCGGTACCACGCCGTCACCCGCCGAGCTCACGAGCACCCTCGACACGGCGGCCGTGGTGTTCCCCGACGGGCGCGCGGGCGGCGCCGTCGTGGTCACCAGGGCGTTCGACGACCAGGTGGGCATCGACGTGGTCGGCCTGCTCAGCGGCATCCAGGCCGACACGCCGTACCCGTCAACGGGGATCGGGCTGATCGTGTTCGGCGCCTACCTGCGCGGCCAGCCGCGCAACGGCGAGCTCACCGGCGTGGGCGCGCGGTTCACCGGGTTCGTCGAGACGGCGCCGCGCTATCGCATGGTCGCGTTGCCGGGCACGCCGCCGCAGCCGGGCGTCCTGCGCGCGGAGCGGGACGGCGCGGCCCTGCTCGCCGAGCGGTGGCTGATCTCCCCCGCCGGGCTCGGAGAGTTCCTCGCCGGGCTGCCTGCGCCGCTGACGCTCGGCAGCGTGGAGCTCGAGGACGGGGCGCACGCGGTCGCGGTGTTGTGTGACGCGGTCGCCGCCGCGGAAGGCACCGACATCACGTCGTACCGCTGCTGGCGCGCCTACCTGCGCTATCTGAGCACACAGCGGCCTACCGTGCCGGCTCCCCGGCCAGCGTCCGGTTGATCCGCCGGACCAGCCCGGGGCCGTGCAGCGCGAACGCCGTGTAGACCTGCACGAGGCTCGCGCCCGCGTCGAGCATGCGCCGCGCGTCCTCCGGCCCGGAGATCCCGCCGACCCCGATCACGGGCAGCCGGTCGCCCGTCTCCTCGCGCACGAAGCGCACGACCTCCCTGGCTCGCTCGGCGAGCGGCCGGCCCGACAGCCCGCCCGCCTCCTCGGCCACGCGCGCGTCGGCGGGGGCGAGGCCCTCCCGGCCGAGCGTGGTGTTGGTGGCGATGATCCCGGCGACGTCGTGCTCGAGGCACACCTCCAGCAGCTCGGCCAGCGCCTCGCGGGTGAGGTCGGGGGCGACCTTCACCAGCAGCGGGGCCGCGGTCGTGCCCGCCTCCTCGGCGAGTGTCGCCGCCGTGCCCCTCAGCTCGGCGAGCAGCTCGGCGAGCGCCGAACGGTCCTGCAGCTCCCGCAGCCCCGGCGTGTTCGGCGAGCTGACGTTGATGGCGACGTAGTCGGCGTAGGGGTGCAGTGCCCGCAGGGACGCCCGGTAGTCCTCGACGGCGTCCTCCAGCGGGGTCACCTTGGACTTGCCGATGCTGATGCCCAGCGGGACGCGGGGTTTGCCGCCCTCGGCGAGCCTCCGTGCCAGCGCCTCGGCGCCTGCGTTGTTGAAGCCCATCCGGTTGATCACGGCGTCGCTGGCGGCGAGGGTGAACAGCCGGGGCTTGGGGTTGCCGGGCTGGGCGAGCCGCGTGACGGTGCCGACCTCGACGAAGCCGAATCCGAGCGCCGGCCAGGCGTGCAGCGCGCGGCCGTCCTTGTCCATCCCGGCGGCGAGGCCGACCCGGTTGGGGAAGCGGATCCCGAACACGGTCACGGGGGCGTCGACGGCGTACACGCGGTGCAGGGCGGCCAGCGCGGGCCGCACGGCGCCGAGCCTGCCCAGCGCGCGCACCGTGCGCTCGTGCACGACCTCGGGATCGGACTTGGCGAGCCGGTAGAGCGCCGGCCGCGCGATCTTGTCGAAGAGCACGCGACCATGCTGCCTGATCGCGCTGCGGGGCCGGACAGGCCCCGGAGAGTGAGCCGCAAGTGAAAGAGCCCCCTGCGCGACTCCCGAACGTCGTCAGCCGTTCGGGCCCGGGTCGGACCGGAACCCGGAAGCGACAGGGGGCCGGTGACTGCCTGGTATTCACTGCCAGGCACACGTACTTCGGGCGGGCACCGCGCTCGCGGTCAGCCTGCCCAGGTGGTCCGTGTGCTGCCCGTCAGCGGACAGCCACCTCACGAGTCCTGTAGCTATTCAACTTCGGACCACCTCCTTTCTCGTGTGCCACAACGCTAAGCGAGGCAACCCTTGCCCGGCAACAGGTTTTCCCGTGTCGCACGCGACGCCGTCGATCGCGGCCGGTAGCGCGTCCGGGCGGGTATCCTGGAGGAACGCCGCGCGCAGGCCCAGCGTCGTGGCCACCGAGAGGTACTCCCGTTCAGCGTGTGTCCGGTGCGGACGTTCGGCGTGGGACACGCCACGAGTGCGATGGGAGCGAGGTCGGCGCGCCGCCGGTCAAGGCCGTGGGGCCGGCAGCTCGCAGGTCGGCACGACGCCGGGCTAACGCGCGGGGGCGGGTCCGCGCTGGCAGTTCGGGCAGTACCACGTCGGCCTGCCCTGCACGCCCGCTCCCTGCGTGGCGACGCGAACCCGGCCTCCACAGCGAAAACAGCCCTGCCGGGTGCGCTCGTACACCCAGTTGCGCCTGCCGCGCGCTGTCTCGCCGGTGGTGCTCTGGTCGTAGCGCCAGGCGTTGGCACGCAACAGTTTCCGCGCCAGCGCCACCGTCTCGGCGGGGTCGACCTCGGAGACGGGCGTCCACGGTGTGACGCCGAGCAGGAAGCAGATCTCGCACTTGTACAGATTGCCGACCCCGGCCATCACCCGCTGGTCCAGCAGCGCGAGCCCGAGCTCCAGCTCGGGCCGGGAAGCCAGTGTCCGCGCGGCGATCGCCGCGTGCTCGTCCGTCCACTCCGGATCGAGCAGGTCCGGTCCGAGATGTCCCACGAGCCGCCGTTCCTCGTCTGTCGGCAGCAGTACGAGGTCGTGCACGCGGAAGCCGACCGCCTCGGTGGTCTCGGTGGTCAGCACCACGCGCGCGTGGTGCGCGGGCATGTTCCACCGCGCGCCGCGCGCGAACACCCGCCACGAGCCGTCCATCTTGAGGTGGCTGTGCAGGCTCAGCTCTCCGGAGAAGCGGAGGAACAGGTGCTTGCCGACGGTGCGCACGCCGAGCACGTCGTGTCCGGAGAGGTCCGTGGTCGCCAGTGCGGGATGCCGGAAGTCGGTGCGCGTGAGCCGTTGCCCGGCGAGTGCCCGTTCGAGCTTCTTCCCGGTGAGGAAGACGGTGTCGCCCTCGGGCATCTCAGCCGATCTCGCGCTCGGCGAGCTCGCGCAGCACGGGGAACTGCGAGGTGGTCTCGTTCTGCGAGGGCTCGGCGGGAGTTGAGGCGGGCTCGGGCTCCTCGTCGGCCAGCCGGTGCCTGCCCGCGCGGCTCGACCGCAGGATCTTGGCGAGCACCATGTTGAACGTCAGCGCGATCTCCTGCGCGCCCGGCGACTTCCACTCGTGGATCGGCACGCACGCGCCCTGCGCCTGCTGGATCGCCAGCCGGTCGGGGATCGCCGTCGGCATCACGAGCCTGCCGAACGACTCGCGCAGCTCCTGCACGCGGTACTGGTGCTCGTAGGAGCGCACCCGCAGGCGGTTCACCAGTACGCCCGCGGGCCGCAGCCGGGGGTTGTGCTCCGCGCGGATCGCCTCGATGGCCTCCAGCGCCCGTTCAGCGCCCGAGACGGCGTACATCGTGGGCTCGGTGACCAGCAGCGCGCTGTCCGCGGCCATGAGCGCCGAGCGGGTCAGCCTGCCCAGCGAGGGCGGGCAGTCCAGGATCGCCAGCTGGTACGGGTCGCCCGGCGGCGACGCGGTCAGCTCGTCGAGCGCCCGGGCGAGGTTGTCCATCCGGCGGCTGTCCGGGCCGGGCTCGTTGAGCAGCTCCAGGTCCTCGGAGCTGACGAGGACGTCGAGCTCGTCGCTCCAGCCGCTCGGCGCAAGGGCCTGCCTGATCACCGCGAGCCGGGGGGTCTCCAGCACATCGGTGAGCGTCGCCTCGGTCATCGGCGGGTCCAGCGTCGCGGTGGCGTTGCCCTGTGGGTCGAGGTCCGCCACGAGCGCCCTCGCGCCCCTGCGGAGCGCAGCCGAGGCAATACCCAGCGCAACCGTCGTTTTGCCGACGCCTCCCTTGAGGCTCAGTACGGCCACCGTGTGCACGCCTGCGAGCGTAGTCGTATCCGGAGCGCGATCGTGGCCGGTCGAGGTGAGTGCGCCCGAGCGGCCCAACTACGCTGCCGACCATGCGAACGGAGACGTCGGCCGGGCACACCTCAGCTGCGGTCCGGAAGGTGCTGGAGGCGGAGCTGCGCGCGGCGCGTGACCGGGGCGCTGCCGAGCCGCGCGTGATCGACGTGGGCGGAGGCAGCGGGGTCTGGGCGGTCCCGTTCGCGGACGAGGGCTGCCTCGTGACCGTCGTGGAGCCCAACCCGAACGCGCTGGCCACGCTGGAACGCAGGGCAGCCGAGGTGGGCGTGTCCGACCGGATCACGGTGGTGGCCGACGACTCGGACGCGCTCGGCGCCCGCGTGCCCGCCGGTTCCGCGGATCTCGTGCTCGCGCACGGGCTGCTCGAGGTGGTCGACGACCCGGCGGTGACGATCTCGGCGCTCGCCGCGGTGGTGGCGCCGGGCGGGGCGGTCTCGGTGCTGGTCGCCAACCGGCACGCCGCCGCGCTGCACCGCGCGCTGGCGGGCAGGCTCGCCGAGGCCCGCAAGCTGCTGACCGACCCCGACGGCGTGCTCACCGACGACGCGGAGACCCTGCTGCGCCGGTTCGACACGACCGGGCTGGAGGCCCTGCTCGCGGGTGCCGGCCTCGAGGTCGCCCAGTTGCAGGGCGACGGCGTGGTGTCCGACGTGGTGCACAGCCTCTCCGCCGAGCCGGTGAACGCGGTCGCGTCGTGGGAGCAGGACGTGGCGGACTTCGAGGCCCTCGCCGCTGGCACGCCGCCGCTGCGCGACATCGCGAGCAGGTTGCACGCGCTGGCGCGGCGCCCCGCCTAGGTTCCCGGCGATCCCGTCGCGCCGCGTCCACGCCGATCTCGGCTCGCGACGGCGGAGGATCGTGGGACACGACCTGAATGTCGGTGGGTCCGGCTAGCCTGCCCGCATGGGACGAAACGCGGCGCTGCCCGCGGGGTTCGAGCGGTTCCGCGCCACGGGGGAGACCACACCGGACGACACCGGCTGCGGTGTGCTGCATGTCGACATGGACGCCTTCTTCGCGGCCGTCGAGCTGCGGAGCAGGCCGGAGCTGGCCGAACGGCCGGTGATCGTCGCGGGCGCGGGCCCGCGCTCGGTGGTGCTGTCGGCGAACTACCCGGCGCGCCGCTACGGCGTGCGCTCCGCGATGCCGGTGGGCGCGGCGCGGCGGCTGTGCCCGCAGGCGGTGTGGATCCCGCCGAGCCGGGGCGCCTACAGCGAGGTCTCCCGCGGTGTCATGGCGATCTTCCGGGAGCTGACGCCGCTCGTGGAGCCGCTGAGCCTGGACGAGGCGTTCCTGGACGTGAGCGGGGCGCTGCGGCGGCTCGCGACCACCCCGGCGGGAATCGGGGCGCTCATCCGCGAACGGGTGGCCGCCGAGCACGGGATCACGTGCTCGGTCGGGGTCGCGCGGGCCAAGTTCGTCGCCAAGCTCGCCTCCGGCATGGCCAAGCCCGACGGGATGCTCGTGGTGCCCGCGGCCCAGACGCTGGACTTCCTGCACCCGCTGCCGG
Source organism: Prauserella sp. PE36 (assembly GCF_003311655.1). Lineage (NCBI taxonomy): Bacteria > Bacillati > Actinomycetota > Actinomycetes > Pseudonocardiales > Pseudonocardiaceae > Prauserella > Prauserella sp. PE36. The sequence goes on from NZ_QEQT01000087.1 coordinate 210,450, forward strand.
TGTCGGCGTTGTGGGGCGTGGGCAAGAAGACCGAGGAGAACCTGCGCAGACACGGGTTGGACACGATCGCCGACGTCGCGAAGGCCCCGCTCGACCGCCTGCGGCGCAGCCTCGGCTCCGCGCTCGGTGAGCACCTCCACGCGCTCGCCAACGGCCGGGACGACCGGGCCGTCGTGCCGGAGTCCGAGGAGAAGTCGATCGGCGCCGAGCACACCTTCGACACCGACCAGCACGACAGCGCGCTGCTCAACCGGGAGCTGCTGCGGTTGTCCGAGCGGGTCGCGGCCACGCTCAGGGCGAAGGGCGTGCGCGGGCGCACCGTGTCGATCAAGGTCCGGTTCGCCGACTTCAGGACGATCACCAGGGCGCGGACGCTGCTCTCGGCAACCGACGTCGCCCGCGAGATCCACGCCACGGCGGCCGCGCTGCTGGCCGAGGCGTCGTCGGGCGCGGCGGTGCGGCTCATCGGCGTGCGCGTCGAGGGGCTCGCCGCGGAGGGCGCGGGGGAGCAGCTGAGCCTCGAGGCACCCGCCCCGCGCTGGCGGGAGGCGGAAATCGCCGCCGACGTCGCCCGGTCCAAGTTCGGCGCGGGGGCCATCCGGCCTGCGTCGCTGTTGTCACCCGAAGAGGGGTGACCTTCGTCGCCTTCACCCGGGTGGATGGCCCCAGCCGGGCTTTTGGTGCAAATCTCTCCATGGTTGATGCGAGATCGGGTAGTCGTCGGAGCGCGGGGCTCGTATCCTGGTGGGGACACCCCGAACGGGGGGTCGTTGGGTCCACGACGTTGCGAAGGTCCGGCGCCCACCAGTGGGGTCGGAGACAACGCTGTGCCGGAGGAGGAAAGATGCCACTCTCCGAGCATGAGCAGCGGCTGCTCGATCAGATCGAGCGCGAGCTCTATGCCGAGGACCCCAAGTTCGCATCCACGGTACGTGGCGCCAAGATGCGTCGCCCCACGCGCCGCAGGCGCATCCAGGGCATCGCCCTGTTCGCGGTGGGCGTCGCGCTGCTGGTGCTCGGCGTCGTGGTGCCCTTCCGGGTCGCCGAGATTCCGTTGATCAGCGTGCTCGGGTTCCTCGTGATGTTCTTTGGGGTTCTGCTTGCCGTCACTGCCATGCGAGCCCGGGGGGAGCCGGGTGAGAAGGACGCCAAGAGCGCGGGCAGCGGGGGTGGCGGCAAACCGACGCGCCGCAGCTCCTTCACCCAGCGCATGGAAGAACGCTTCCGGCAGCGTTTCGAGGACCGTTAGCTCCGCTCGCACAGCGTTGACGTAAGCAGGGTGCCGCGCTCGCGGCACCCTGCTTACGCGTGTACGCACCCACTCGCTCCGTGCCCGCTCCATGCCCACAGTCCCCCAAGGCCACCTTTGTTGCGTTCAACGCAACAAAGGTGGCCTTGGGGGACAGTCAGCCGTGCGTCAGCGGGGGGTGCCGCGGCGGAAGAGCGAGCGGGGGAAGAGCCTGCCCCGCCACGACATCGGCGCCGTGCGGTGCAGGCCCTCGCGCAGGCTCTGGAACGCGCGCGCGAACTCCGGATCGTTCTCGCCGGCGGCCGGGCTGTACCAGGACCGCTCCACGACGCCCACCACCGTCCGCAGGTCGTTCTTGCCCCGCTCGTCGAGATGGTGTCGCTGCGCCACCTTCTGCGCCGCCAGGCGCACCGTGTCGCTCTTCGGGATCTCGATGCCCCGGTCGGCGCACTCGTCGAGCAGTTCGTCCCACGCCGCGTTCGCCGCGGTCGGTTCCCTGGCCTCGATCGTCTGCAGGCGCCGTCTGCGCCGGAGCTCCCGGAGCAGCGACGGCGTGAGCCCCAGACCCGCCAGCACGAGCAGGGTGAGCCCCGCCGCCCAGTGCCACTGCCACGCGAGCAGCAGCAGGGACAACAGCCAGAACGCGCCCGCGACGGGGGCGAGCCAGCCCGGCACCGGCTTGCCCGCCGGCGCGTGCCGTCCACCCGTCAGCCGCCTGCCGAGCACCAGCACCGCGGCCGTCAGCAGCATTGCCAGCACCGCCGACACGAGCGTGCCCCAGCCCGACCACGACGGCGCCGCGTAGAACGGCTTCTCGGTCTGGCCCTCGCCGCCCTGCGCCTGCGGCTCCGGCAGCTGGTTCTGCGGGGCCTGCTGGCTCGACTGGGCGGTCGGCACGTCGTCCTGCGCCGACGGGGTCGGTTCGCTCTGGGTGTCCTCGGGCGCCAGGTACGGCGGGACGTAGCCGCGGCCGTCCGACAGCGGTGTCGGGTCGAAGCTGACCCAGCCACGGTCGCCGAAGTAGACCTCCACCCACGCGTGCGCGTCCTGTGAGGTGATCGTGCGTCCGTTGTCCGTCGGGTAGCCGGTGGTGAACCCGATCGCCACGCGCGACGGGATCCCGATCGCCCGCAGCATCACGGCCATCGACGACGCGTACTGCTCGCAGAAGCCGCGCTTGCCGTTGAGCACGAAGTCGGCGAGCGCGTCGGGATCGCTCACCGGCGCCGTCTGCGTGTCGTAGACGAAGCCGTTCTCGGCGCTGAAGTAGCGCCAGATCGCCTCGGCCTTGTCGAAGTTGTTGGTGGCGTTGGCGGTGAGCTGCTGAGCGAGCTCGGTGACGCGCGGGTCGACCTCGTCCGCGGTGGTGTAGACCGGTGGCAGCTCCTCGGTCTGCGGATCGGTGACCCGCAGCTCCGCCTTGGACGGCTCCTCGAGCGACGCGATCTCGACGTACGGCGCCGGCCGTTGCCTGCGCTCGCGGAAGATCGTGCCGCTCGTGCGGTCGTAGTACCAGCCCTCGGAGATGTTGCGCAGCCCGCGTGGCGCGCCGTAGGTCGGCAGCCACAGGTCGAACCAGTTCACCGGCTCGATCCGGATCTCCCGGCTCTCGCCGGTGCCGTCGTCGCCGGGGGCCGCGGGCAGCGGGCCGTTCGCGGGCACACCCGGCGGCATCGGGCCGTCGGGCAAGCCCCAGCCCTGACCGGGCCGGTACGTGTCGAGCGTGAACGCCCGCAGCAGCCGCCGGTCGTCGCCGAGGCCCCGCACGCGGAACAGCTCGACGTTGGAACCCTGGTCGAGCATCCCGCGCAGCGACGTGAACGGGTTGACGCCCAGCCCGCCTGGCACGTTCTGGCCGCCGGAGGACGAGCCCGGAAGGCTGCCCTGAGTGCCGATGGCGGTGACGGTGGAGCCGGCCACGAGCCCCACGACGAGCGACGCGGCCACAACGGCGACCGGCGCGGAGGCGGAACCGGGGGAGGCGCCGAGCCCCGGTGTGGTGCGGTTGCGCCAGGTGCGGTGCCGGTGGCTGCCGTCGGCGGCGAGCAGCGCGGCGAAGGCGGCGGCGCCGAACGCGAACGTCCACCACGGCAGCAGGTCGCCGGCCAGCGCCGAGGGCACCGCGTAGACGCAGAGCAGGATCAGCCCGGTCGCGGCCGGTGCCGAGGCCGACACCGCCAGCGTGTCGACCAGGATCGCCACGAGCCCGATCGCGATCGTGACCAGGCAGAGGATCGGTGTGGTCGCCTCCACGGGCGGCAGCCCGGTGCGGATCTGTTCGAACGCCGCGACCAGCACGTCGTTCAGCTCGACGAGTGCCGTGGGCCCCGGGATGATCGCCAGCAGCCCGGTGCGGGTGAACACGCCGGTGACGAGGAACAGCAGCACCAGCAGCTGCGCGATGCCGACGAGCGGCGCAGGGGCGCGCAGGGTCCGCAGCGCCAGTCCGGTGCACGCGACGAGCAGCGTCACGACGATGAGGTAGCCCAGCCACGAAAGGCCCTGGATCACGCCCGTGAGCGAGGTCGCCGCGCTGACCGTGGCCAGCCCCGCCAGCGCGGGGGTGAGCACCGTGTGCGCCGACAGAGACTGCTGCGGCTCCGACGGCGGTGTGGGCGGCGGAGCGTGCGGCCGGGGCGGGGCGGTCGCCGTCATGCGGGGCCGCCGATCAGGGACGCGCCGGGGGAGACGGTCCGGCACAGCTCCGACCACACCTGCGGCATGGACGTGCGGGGCGTCGCGATCACCACGCCCCAGCCCGCGGCCCGCAGCAGCGCGGCCGACTCGTCCGTGGCCGCGGCCCGGTGCTCGGGAGCGCTCACGCCGCTCGTCCACGCGGGAGTGTCGAGCAGCACGGCGAGGCTGCGGGTGCCGCGCGGCCGGTACTTCGTGAGCTCGTGCACCGAGTCGTTGCTGATGGTGCCCAGCACGGCGATGAGCTCCTGCCCTTGTGCCGGGTCGAAGCCCGTGGTCAGGTCGCGCTCGTGCGCGGGCTGCAGTGCCGCGAGCGCGTCGAGCACGACGTTGTCGTGGTTCGGCCCGCCGCCGCCAGGGGTGTCGGCGAGCATGCGGCCGTGCTCGCTCACCAGCCGGACGCGGTGCCCGGCGCGGCCGAGGTGCAGGCACGCGCTCGCCGCGAACTCCACCGCCCACTCCAGGCTCGCGGCCGGCCCGGTGCCGTGGTGGGCCGCCGCCCTGTGGTCGAGCAGCACCGTCGTGCCGCCGCGCCACGGCCGCTCCTCGACCCGCACCATCATCTCGTCGCGCCGGGCGGTCGAACGCCAGTGGACCTTGCGCAGGTCGTCACCCTGCCGGTACTGCCGCACGATCACGTCGGTCTCGCCCTGGCCGGCGTGGAGCCGGATGCTGCCGTCGTCGCCGGAGCCGATCCCCGCGCCGATCGGGAGCCCCCACAGCCGCACCACCCTGGGCACGACGATGAGCCGCGAGTGCGAGATCAGCTCGCGCTCGAACTCGCAGAGCCCGAACGGGTCGGTGATCGTCGCCCGCAACGGGCCGATCTGCTGGACTCCGCGCAGCGCGGGCTGCACCGGGTAACGCAGCGCCACGGACCGGTGCTGGGGCAGGCGCTCCACCACGAACCGGGGCCGCGCCCCGAGCGCGTACGGGATGCCGTCCTCGAGTAGCACGTCGCCAGCGGGCAGGTGCCCGCTGCGCCAGATGTCGAGCTGCACCTCGCCGTGCCCGCCGACGGGAACGCGCTCGGGCAGCAGCGTGCGCGACGCGCCGATCCGCACCTTCGACGCGGAGGCCAGCAGCGCCACGAACAGGGGAAGCGCGATCACGAACACGGCGACCCGCAGCAGGTCGCGCTCGTTGAGCACGGCCGAGCACACGGCGGCCGCGACCCCGGCGGCCAGCAGACACCGGCCCCTCGTGGTGAGGCCGGAGAGCGTGCGCCAGGGGGCCTGTCGCTTCGGCGTGCGCGACCGCTGAGGATCGTCGGGAGATGACCTGGTCACGGTGTTCGTCCGGGTTCTGGGCTAGCGGTGGCCCAGCCCGTTGCCGCCGTGCGGGACGGGCACCCGGTGCAGGACGCCCCGGATCACGTCGGTCGCGGAGCGGCGTGCGGCGTGGGCCTCCGTGGTGAGTACGAGCCGGTGGGCGAGCACCGGGATGGCGACCGCGTGCAGGTCGTCCGGCACCACGTACTCGCGGCCGGACAGCGCGGCCTGCGCGCGGGCGGCGCGGACGAGCTGCAATGTCGCGCGCGGCGACGCGCCGAGCCGCAGCTCCGGCACCTGGCGCGTGGCGGCGGCCAGCTCGACGGCGTACTGCCGCACCTCGGGCGCGATGTGCATCTTCCGCACCGTCTCGATGAGGCGGTGCACGGTCGCGCCGTCGGACACCGGCTCAAGCTGGTCGAGCGGGTTCTGGCCGGCGTGCTCGTCGACCATCGCGAGCTCGGCCTTGGGGTCGGGGTAACCGATCGAGACGCGGGCGGTGAACCGGTCGCGCTGCGCCTCGGGCAGGGCGTAGGTGCCCTCCATCTCGATCGGGTTCTGGGTGGCGATCACCATGAACGGCTCATCGAGGTGGTAGGTGGTGGTGTCCACCGTGACCTGCCGCTCCTCCATGCACTCCAGCAGGGCCGACTGCGTCTTCGGCGAGGCGCGGTTGATCTCGTCGCCCACCACGATGTTGGCGAACACCGGGCCGGGCCGGAACTCGAAGTCGGCGGCCTGCCGGTTGTAGATCGAGACGCCGGTGATGTCGCTGGGCAGCAGGTCCGGCGTGAACTGGACGCGGCTCACCGTGCAGTCGATCGAGCGGGCCAGCGCCTTAGCGAGCGAGGTCTTTCCGACGCCCGGCACGTCCTCGACCAGCAGGTGCCCCTCCGCGAGCAGCGTCACCAACGCGATGCGGACGACCTCGGGCTTGCCGACGAGCACCCGCTCGACGTTGGCCGCGATGCGCCGGACGGTCTCGTGCAGCTCATCGAGCCCGGCCGGCCCCTGCCCGTTGACATGCAAGCCGTCTGGGTACCGCACGTGTTCGGTGGTCTGCTCGCCGTTCAGCTCGGCGGTGGCGGCAGACTGCGCTCTCGACGTCACACGACCTCCTGTGCCAATACCCTCGCGCGCGCCACGAACGTGTGGTCATCATTCGTGGGACTGGGCGTTGTTCTCGCCCTCGACAAGCCTCCCACGAAGTGTGTCAAACGCGGGCGAACTCCATGATTCAACCCTGCGGTCACGCATGGTCACCAGCGCCGTTGGCCCGATCAGGTGAGCAGGGCCGACGCGTCCCGATGACCCTCGGTTCTGACCTATGCTCCGAACCGGAACCAGGCGACTACGGAGAGGCGCAACGCGATGACCGACCTGGACATGGCGGCCCCGAGGGTGTCGCCGGTGCCGGCGGAGGCGTTCGCCGTGTCACCGGAACTGGCGGGCGACGCCTTCAAGCGGCTCAGCGAGCTGCAGGACGTCGTGGGACAGCTGGTGCGGCAGGCCAAGGTGCTCGGCCGGTCGGTTCCGCTCGGCGCGGGGTACGCCGGTGAGGTCGGCGACTTCATGGCCGAGTACGGCCTCGGCGGGGAGGACTCCGCCGCCGACTCGCTGACCCGCTTCGGCAGGGAACTGGAGGACCTCAAGGCGCAGATCACCGTGGCGCTCGAGCGTTACCAGACCGAGGACGAGGCCGCGGCCGACGGCGTGGACTGCGTGGGTGGCGGCTGACCGAATGCGTGTCCCCGGCTCCCTTCTTTCCCTTGTCCCCCTTGTACTCCTCGCGGCCGCGTGCGGCAGGGTCGCTGGCGAACCCGCGCAGACCGACGGCGTTTCAACGCTGGCGCCGACGTCCACGCCGTCGTCCACGCCGTCCATGTCGCCCACGCAGCCCGCCGCGCTCGACCCCTGCGGCCTGCTGTCCCCGGCGGAGCGCTCCACCGCGGGACTGACGACGACGGGCGAGCAGAAGTCCCTCGGCGGCGCACGGGCCTGCGACTACACCGAACCGGGCTCCTACGGCGTGACGATCACCATCGACGAGACCTCCGGCCTCGCCGCACTGCGGACCGGGCAGGAGGGCACGGCCGAGCAGGTGCGCATCGGCGCCCACGACGCGCTGCGCGTGGCCGACCACGAGGCCGACGACGGCACGTGTGCCGTGCTGCTGGGCACCGGCGAGTCGGCCAGCGTGCACGTGGACGTCACCAACACCAACTTCACCGGCACCGCCGAGGCGTGCACGCGGGCGGACACGGTGGCCGGGCTGATCGAGCCGAAACTGCCGGGAGGGCTGTCATGAGCGGGCGCGCGATACCGGGCACCGGCCGCCGCTACGAGTGGTACAGCCACGAGGCGCTCAAGGCCGAGGTCGAGTCGGGCAACGAACCCGCCGAGGCCGGCGAGATCGGCCGTGAGTGGGCCGAGCTGGCCGGCGCGCTGCGGGATGCGGGTGACGCGCTCGCAGGCATGTCCGCGGGCAGCGAGGAGGCGTGGAGCGGCCCCGGCGGGGACGCTCTGCGCGCGGTGCTGGGCAAGGCGGCGGGCTGGTCCCAGGAGGCCGCGGCCGTGTCGGCGTCGCTGGGGGAGGCCGTGGGCAGCCAGGCCGAGGCCGCCGCGCGGGCGCGGGCGGAGATGCCGGAGCCGGTGTCGTACGACCCCGCGGGCATGATCCGCGACGCCGTCGCCACCGGCGACCTCGCCGCGCTCGCCGGGCTTTCCGACACGCTGTCGGCCCGCCGGGAGGAGGCCGAGGCCGCGCGACAGAAGGCGATCGACGTCCTCTACGCGCGCGACGCCGCGCTGCGGGCGGCCGTGCCGTCCTCGTCGTTCACCGCGCCGCCCCCGTTGACGGGAGGCGGGGGACACCGGGGTCAGCAGGGAAAGCCGGTCCCGATGTGATTCGCGTATCCGCCTCGGCGTTCGACATCCTCTGGTCCGATCTCGGCCACGGTGCCCCGCCGGCGCCGCTGCTCGTGCCGAGCGTCGGGCGCACCGACACCGAGCGCCGCGACATCCGCCGTGCCGTGCACGAGAACCTCGCCGAGCGCGGGCTCCTCCCCGGCGGCGAGCCCGACGGACAGCTGCTCGACCGGCTCGAACTGCTGGCGGGCGCGTCGGTGTACGTCGAGTGCGAGGCGCTGCTTGACCTCGCGGAGCCGGAGCCGGTGCGGGCCGTGGCCGCCGCGCGCGGCAGGCGGGGTGTGCTCGCCGTGCAGCCGCGGCAGACCATCGGCCTGGCGGCCATCGGCGAGGGCGAGCTGTTCTCCGCCGCCGTCGGGGTGCTGCCCGAACTGGAACCGGGACCGGGCTACGGCGTGAGCCTGCCCGCGTCCGTGCTGGGTCCGGCGGCGCAGGACCCGGTGTACGGGAAGGCCGCGGGCTCGGCTGCCTACGAGAAGCAGCTGCGCGAGGTGCTCGCGATCCAGGCGCGGCCCGTGCTGGGCGCGGGCCAGTTCTCGGTGCGGGTGCGCGAAGGGCACCGGCTGCGCAGGCTCGGCGGTGTGAGCTGGTTCGTCACCGATGTCGGCGCCTACCTCGGGACGGTCGCGCCGGGCCGGGGCGACGAGGACTGGATGAGCGTGGCACCCGCCGACCGCGAGCGCCTCGCCGCGCGGCTCGCGGACCTGGTGGCGTAGTCGTCGGTCGCCTCAGGACCCGAATCCGGCGGGCCCTACGCGAGTGCCCGCTCCAGGCCGGTCGGCAGCTGCTCGGCCAGGGCCCCAGCTGGTCCAGCCCGGCCCGGCCCAGCGTGTCGACCGTCAGCAGCGTCGCCGGACGTCGTCGTCCCGGCGGGTGGCGTGCCTCGCCCGGCGCGCAGGCGGTCATGGCCAGTGCCGCGGCGCAGAGGGCTGCCGATGAGCTGGGCAGCAGTCCTGCCCCGTGGCCCCTCGGGGCGGATGGGCACTCCGTAACGTGGCGGGATGCTACGGACGGTGAACCTGGCCGTGGCCATTCTCCGGCGCGGTGTCTGCGGACTCTGCCCGATGCGAGGACGTCACCCACCTCCCTCCACCACTGCTCCCCACCGCCCCCACTTTCCGCCACGGGCGGGCTCTCGAGGGCATTGACGGGGTCGCGGCACACGTGTTCCCTCACCCGCGGCGGCGATCTCCCCCCACCGCACCCCACTCGGGCCCCACCGCAGTGACCTGCGTAAACGCCGCGTGAAAGTCCACGATCGAGCTGTTTCGGCGTTGACTGTGGTGAAAAGTGGGGTACGGTGGTGGCCAGTGGGGCGGAAGGGAAGCCTCGTGGCCGATCTCGGCGGAATCCGCGGGCACGTGGGTTCGGCGCTGGTCGGTAGGGGAGGTGGTGGCCGATGTTCCTCGGCACCCACACCCCGAAGCTGGACGACAAGGGGCGGCTCACGCTGCCCGCGAAGTTCCGTGACGCGCTGGCGGGTGGGCTGATGATCACCAAGGGACAGGATCATTGCCTGTACGTCTTCCCGCGCGCGGAGTTCGAGCAGATGGCCCGCAAGGTGGCCGAGGCGCCTTTCACGAACGAGTCGGTGCGTGCCTACCAGCGGTATCTGTTCGCGGGCACCGACGAGCAACGCCCTGACGGGCAGGGGCGCATCGCGATCGCGTCCGAGCTCCGGCGCTATGCCGGGCTCAACAAGGTATGCGTGGTGATCGGCGCGATCACCAGGCTGGAGATCTGGGACGCCCAAGCGTGGCAGGGCTACCTGGAGGAGCACGAGGACAGCTACGCCAAGGCGCAGGAGGAGATCCTGCCCGGCGTGTTCTAGCGGCGGCAGGCCGGACACCCGCGTGGTCTCCAGGTGCGGGTATCCCCGGCCGTGCCGGCGGAACGAGGGAGTTCCGGCGCGGATGCCGTCAGGCTGCGGCCCTGATGCACCTTCCCCGGTATCAGGTCCGCAACCTGACGGCATCCGCACCGGACGAGGACAACGGGGCGGGTGAGGCGAAAGGGGGCGGGGCCCGTGAACGACGGCACCGCGCACCTCCCCGTCCTGCTCGACCGCGTCCTCGAGCTGTTCGAGCCCGCGCTCTCCGACCGCGAGGCCGTGCTCGTCGACACGACGCTCGGGCTCGGTGGGCACGCCGACGCGCTGCTGACGGCCCATCCGGCGCTGCGCCTGATCGGGCTGGACCGCGATCCCAACGCACTCGAGCGCTCTCGCGAGCGGCTCGCCCGGCACGGCGACCGCGTGAAGTTCGTCCACGCCGTCTACGACCGGCTGCCGGAGGTCCTCGAGGAGCACGGGCTGTCGCATGTGGACGGTGTACTGATGGACCTGGGGGTGTCCTCGATGCAGCTCGACCTCGCCGAACGGGGGTTCGCGTACGCGCGCGACGCGCCGCTCGACATGCGCATGGACCCGACGTCCGGGCGCACCGCCGCCGACGTGCTCAACACCTACCCGCTCGCCGACCTCACGCGGATCCTGCGCGACTACGGCGAGGAGCGCTTCGCCCACCGCATCGCCAAGGCCGTGATCGCGGAGCGGGAGAAGGAGCCGTTCGAGCGCAGCGAACGGCTCGTCCGGCTGCTCTACGACACCGTGCCCGCGCCGAGCAGGCGCACGGGAGGGCATCCCGCCAAGCGCACGTTCCAGGCGCTGCGCATCGAGGTCAACGGCGAGCTGGACACGCTGAGGGCCGCCGTGCCCTCGGCGATCGACGCGCTCGCGCCCGGCGGGCGGATCGTCGTCGAGTCCTATCACTCGCTGGAGGACCGCATCGTGAAGCGCGCGTTCGCGGAGAAGGCGTCCTCGCGCACGCCGGAGGGTCTCCCGGTGGAGCTGCCTGGCCACGGCCCCGAGCTGCGCCTGCTGACTCGCGGTGCCGAGAAGGCCGACGAGCGGGAGATCGAACACAACGCGCGAGCGGCCTCGGTGCGGCTGCGCGCCGCCGAACGGATTGGAGCGGATGCCTGATGACCGCGCCGGCACGCACACGTACACGCACACGCACCCAGTCCGCGTCCCGTACCCGGCAGCGCATGCGCGCCACCACGACGGCGGTCCCCGAGGCTCCCGAGGTCGGCGGCGCGCCGAGGCGGCGCAGTTCGGCGGCTGAGCGCGCCTACGCGCGGCGCGCCCAGCGAGCACGGGAGTTGCGGCGTGAGGCCGCCCCCGAGGATGGCGGGCCGCGCCCGCGGCTGCGCCTGCGCTGGCCGCGTTCGCGCGCGTCCTTCGTGCTGCTGCTGATGGCGCTGATGGCCGCGGGTGTGGCGACCACGCTGGGACTGTCCACACAGGCCATCGCCGACTCCTACCGGCTCGAGGAGCTGCGGCAGGGCAACGCCAACCTCGCCGAGTACTCGGAGCAGCTACAGCGTGAGGTGGCGAGCGCGGAGTCGCCGTCCTCGCTCGCCGAGCGTGCCAAGGCGCTCGGCATGGTGCCCGGCGGCAACCCGGCGCGCATCGTCGTGAACGAGGACGGCTCGATCCGCGTCGTCGGCGAGCCCACCAAGGCCACCGCGCCCGCGCCGCCCCCCGCCCCGGAACCCGAGCCGGAACCCGACCCGGCCTCCGCCGGTCCGCGGCCGGGCCAGCAAGGGCAGCAGGGGCAGCAGGGGCAGAGCCCGGACGAGGGCCGGGACCAGCAGGCAGGGCAGGACCAGGGCACCGGCGGGCAGGCGGAGAACGCCGCGGCCGGCTAGCCGCAGGAGGAGCAGGCGACGACCGGAGGGGATTGATGCCAGGTCAGGCACGATCGCGAGGAGGAGCCCGTAGGGGCGGCACGCGCCGCACCTACTCGGCCAGGGCGCGCAGAGGGGGCGCGCCCGTTATCGACGGCGGTAACCGAGGGCGCTTCGTCGTCGGCCGGATCTTCCTGGTCGTCCTGCTCGTGGCGGCGGGCCTCAAGCTCGTGCAGGTGCAGGGTTTCCAGGCCGAGGCACTGTCGGCGAAGGCGGAGCGGCAGCGCACGACCACCATCGACATCCCGGCCCAGCGTGGGTCCATTGTGGACCGCAATGGGCAGGAGCTGGCGTTCAGCGTGGAGACGCGCATGCTGTGGGCGAACCTGCGGCTGATGCGCAAGACGTGGGACGAGTTCGCGCGCGAGAACCCCGAGTCGGGCGAGAACTACCGCACGCGGGTCGCCGAGATCGCGAAGTTCATCGCCGCCAAGCTGCCGGACAAGACCACCGAGTCCGAGCTGCTGGCCGACTTCCACAAGGACGCCAGCTTCACCTATCTCGTCGACGGCGTCGAGCCGTCGATCGCCGACGAGATCAAGGCGAAGTACCCGGAGATCGGCTACGAGAAGCGGGCGAAGCGGGAGTACCCCGGAGGAGAGCTGGCCTCGAACCTCGTCGGTTACGCGAACTGGCGCACCGACGACCCGGACGTGTCCAAGCACAACATCCACGGACTATCCGGCCTGGAGAACATGCGCGACAGCGACCTGGCCGGCACGCCGGGGCGGCAGATCGTCGACACCGCGCAGGGCAACGACAACGTCGTGATCCCCGGCACCGAACGGGATCTGCAGCCGGCCACCCCGGGCTCGGACCTGGAGCTGACGATCGACTCCGACCTGCAGTACGACCTGCAGAACAAGCTCGCGGAGTACGTCCGGGCCTCCGACGCGCAGGGCGGCAGCGCGATCGTCATGGACGCCAAAACCGGCGAGGTCTACGCGCTCGCCAACGACAAGACGCTGGATCCGAACGCGGGTTCGCTCGACCCGGAGCTGATGAACAACACCGCGGTCACCACCCCGTTCGAACCGGGCTCGGTGAACAAGATCGTCACCGCGGCGGCGGCCATCGAACACGGCATCGTGGAGCCGGACTCGGTCTTGCAGGTCCCGGGCTCGATCGAGGTCGCCGACCATGTCGTACACGACGCGTGGGACCACGGGACCCAGCCGTTCACGGCCACCGGCATCTTCGCGAAGTCGTCCAACGTCGGCACGCTCATGCTCGCCGAGGAACTCGGGCCGGACCGGTACCTGGACATGCTGCGGAAGTTCGGGCTCGGCCAGCGCACCGGCATCGGCCTGCCCGGCGAGAGCCCCGGTTACGTGCCGCCGCGCAGCCAGTGGTCGGGCACGACGTTCGGCAACCTGCCGATCGGACAGGGCCTGTCGATGACCGTCGTGCAGATGGCGAGCATGTATCAGGCGATCGCGAACGGCGGCGTGCGCGTGGAGCCGAGGATCGTGAGCGCGAAGATCACGCCGGACGGCACGCGGGTGCCCGAGCCGAAGCCGAAGTCGTCGCGGGTGGTGAGCACCGAGACCGCCAACACGGTCAAGGACATGCTCCGGGCGGTGACGCAGGACGGCGACACCTACCACCGGGGCACCGCTCCGCAGGCGGCGCTGGAGGGCTACCAGATCTCCGGTAAGACCGGCACGGGCCAGCAGGTGGACCCCGAGACGGGCGCCTACAGCAACCACCTCTACAACATCACCTTCGCCGGCATGCTGCCCGCCGACGACCCCCGGTTCGTGGTGGGCATCCGGCTCGACGCGCCCGACACGACGTTGCCGGAGGGCTCCTCGGCGGCGCCGTTGTTCCACGAGATCGCCTCGTACCTGGCGCAGCGCTACCAGTTGCCGCTGTCGGACGAGCAGGCTCCGGTCGTGCCCCTGATCCAGTCCGGCTGAACGAAGGGAACGGCCCGGCATCCCCGAGGAATGCCGGGCCGTTCCCGAATCCCTACAGTCCCGCGGTGCGGAAGCGGCGGATCGACAGCGGGACGAACACCGCCAGCAGCAGCACGCACCAGCCGACGGTGGCGAGCACCGGGTTGGCGATGGGCCACGCGACGTCGCCGACGGGCAGCCCGGGATTGCCGAACAGCTGACGGCAGGCCGCCGTCGCCGCGCTCACGGGGTTCCAGTCGGCGATCGCCTGCAGGATGGCCGGCATGCCATCGGTGGGCACGAAGATGTTGGAGATCATCGTGACCGGCATGATCAGCGGGCCGATCCTCGCCGCGGTCTCCTCGTTCTTCGCCAGCGAGCCGAGGAACACGCCGAGCCACGACACGGCGTACTGCAGCAGCAGGAGCAGCCCGAACCCGGCGAGCGTCGCGCCGATGCCGTTGTGTGCCCGCCAGCCGAACAGCAGGCCGCACGCCGCCATGATGACGAGGCTGCCCGCCGCGATCACCAGATCGGCCGCTGTCTGTCCGAACGGGACGGCGGAGCGGGCCATCGGCATGGAGCGGTAGCGGTCCATGACGCCCAGCCCGTTGTCCTTGGCGATCACCGTCAGGGCGCCCATCACGCCGAACACGGTGCTCATCACGAACAGGCCGGGCATGAGGTACTCGCGGTAGTTCCCGCCGCCGGGAATGGGGATGGCGCTGCCGAAGACGTAGCCGAACAGCACCACCGAGACGAGCGGGAAGGCGAACGTCGCGGCGATCTGACCTGGCTGGTGCTTGAGCTTGAGCAGGTTACGGCTCATGACGGCGAGGCCGTCGGAGAGCCCGGTGCGCAACGGGGACGCGGTCGCGGGCGCGGTCATCGGGCCGTCTCCTCGGGGGTCGTGGTGGTGGGTTTGCCGGTGAGGGTCAGGAACACCTCGTCGAGCGTCGGCTTGCGGATGCCGACGTCCACCGCCTTCACCCCGGCCTGGTCGAGCTGCCGCACGATGTCGGGCAGCGCCAGTGAGTCGGCGCCCACCGGCACGCTCAGCAGCCCGCGGTCGGCGTCGATGTCGGGCTCGGCGCCGGTGCCGGCGAGCACGGCGAGCGCCCGCGCGGCTTCGGCGATCTCGGCGGCATCGCCCACGGTCACGTCGATCCGGCCCCCGATCCGCGCCTTGAGCTCGTCGGGAGTGCCCGACGCGATCACCTTGCCGGTGTCGATCACGGCGATGTTGTGGGCCAGCTGGTCGGCCTCGTCGAGGTACTGCGTGGTGAGCAGCACCGTGGTGCCCTGTCCGACGAGGTCGCGGACGGTGTCCCAGATCTCGTTGCGGCTGCGCGGGTCCAGGCCCGTCGTCGGCTCGTCGAGGAACAGGACGGTGGGAGAGACGATCAGGCTCGAGATGAGGTCGAGCCTGCGGCGCATCCCGCCCGAGTAGGTCTTGACCAGCCGGTCGGCCGCGTGGGCGAGGTCGAAGCGCTCGAGCAGCTCGTCGGCCCGCTCCCTGGCTCGCTTGGTGCCGAGGTGGAAGAGCCTGCCGAAGATGCGCAGGTTCTCCCGTCCCGTGAGCTGCTCGTCGAGCGCCGCGTGCTGCCCGGCCAGTCCGATCTCACGGCGGACGGCGCCGGCCTCGCGCACCACGTCGTGGCCGGCCACGGTGGCCCGGCCCTCGTCGGGCCTGGTGAGCGTGGCGAAGACGCGCACCGACGTGCTCTTGCCGGCCCCGTTCGGGCCGAGCAGCCCGTAGACCTGCCCGGCGGGCACGGTCAGATCGAGCCCGTCGAGTGCCTGCGTCTGCCCGAATCTCTTGCGTAGTCCCTCGGCGACGACGACGGCGTCACCCGTGTGTTTCCCCATGAAGACCCCTGAAGTGAGTACGATGTACGCAGTACAAAGGTAGCCAACCGAGTACGACGTACGCAACTGAGTTTCGCCGAAGGAGAACGGGTGGCAGGCACGGGCGAGGCACGGCTGTCGGCTTTGGTCCGCGTGTGGGGCGACCAGCAGCGGCGCACGCGTGGACCCGCACCCGCCTACAGCCGGGACCAGATCGCCGACGCGGCCATCGAGATCGCCGACGAGGAGGGGCTGGCCGCGGTCACGATGCGCAAGGTCGCCGCGCGCCTCGGCACCGGGGCGATGAGCCTGTACCGGTACGTCGCGAACAAGGAGGCGCTCGTCGAGCTGATGGCCGACCGGATATTCGGCAGGGAGGAGTGGCCCGAGCCCAGCGGCGACTGGAAGCGAGACCTCGGCGACATCGCGCGTGGGCAGCGGCGGGCGCTGCTCGCGCACCCGTGGTTGCCCCGCGTGTGGTCGGGCAGGCCCGCGATGGGACCGAACATGCTGCGCGGCTTCGAGCGCTCGATGTCCATCCTGGACGGTCTCGGCCTCGGCATCGACGACATGTTCGAGACCATCGCACTGGTCAACACCTGGGTCGACGGCTACGTGCAGAGCGAACTGGCGACCCGCGAGTTCTTCGGCGACGCCGACGACGAGGAGGTGCACCGGGCGATGGCGCCCTACGTCGAGTCGGTCATCGAGAGCGGCGAGTACCCGTACTTCGCCCGCCTGATCGCCGAGGCCAAGGCGCCCCACCAGGACGCGGAGAGCCGTTTCGAACGCGCCCTCGACCGGATCCTCGCCGGCATCGAGGCCACCCTCCCGGAGTGACCCCAACCGCAGTGAAGGCCACCATCACTGCGTTCAACGCAGTGATGGTGGCCTTCACTGCAGTAGGGCTTACTTGGCGTAGAGGGAGTCGATCGCGGCGGCGTAGTTCTTGCTCACCACGTTGCGCTTGAGCTTCAGGCTCGGCGTGATCTCCCCGCCCGCCTCGGTGAAGTCGTTGGGCAGGATCGTGAACTTCTTGATCGACTCCGCGTGCGACACGAGCTTGTTCGCCTCGTCCACCGCCGCCTGCACGGCCGCCTTCAGGTCCGGGTCGTCGGCGAGGTCGGACACCGAAGCGCCCTCGGGCTTGCCGTGCTGCGACTTCCAGGCCGGGAAGAACTCCTCGTCGATCGTCACCAGCACGCCGATGAACGGGCGCTGGTCACCGACCACCATGGCCTGGCTGATCAGCGGGTTGGCCTTGAGCGTGTCCTCGAGCGCCGACGGCGCGACGTTCTTGCCGCCCGCCGTGACGATGATCTCCTTCTTGCGCCCGGTGATCTTGAGGAAGCCCTCGTCGTCGAGCTCGCCCAGGTCGCCGGTGTGGAACCAGCCGTCCTCGAGCGACTCGGCGGTGGCCTGCTCGTTGTTCCAGTAGGAGCCGAACACGATGTCGCCCTTGAGCAGCACCTCGCCGTCGTCGGCGATCCGCACCGAGGTGCCCGCGACCGGCCTGCCGACCGTGCCGACCTTGAACGCGTCCTCGGTGTTGACGTTGGCGGCCGCGCTGGTCTCGGTGAGGCCGTAGCCCTCGAACACCGGCACGCCGATGCCGCGGAAGAAGTGCGCGAGCCGGGTGCCGAGCGGGGCGCCGCCGGAGACGGCGGCGACGCACCGGCCGCCCAGCGCCGCCCGCAGCTTGGTGTAGACCAGCTTGTCGAACACCGCGTGCTTGATCTTCAGCCCCAGGCCGGCACCGCCCGCGTCCCTCGCCTCGCTGTAGGCGACGGCGGTGGCCTCGGCGGCGTCGAAGATCTTGCCCTTGCCCTCGGAGTGGGCCTTGAGCTTCGCGCCGTTGTAGACCTTCTCGAACACACGCGGCACGGCCACCACGAACGTCGGCCGGAACGTGCCGAGGTCGGCGACAAGGTCCTTGATGTCGGCGGTGTGCCCGAGCGTGGCCCGGGAGGTGAAGGCCGTCAGGGCGATGGCGCGCGCCAGGATGTGGGCCAGCGGCAGGAACAGCAGCAGCGAGTTGCCCGCGCCCATCAGCTGCGGGAACGCGGCGATGTCGGCGCGGACCTCGGCCAGCAGGTTGCGGTGGGTCAGCGTGACGCCCTTGGGCCTGCCCGTGGTGCCCGACGTGTACACGATGGTGGCGACGTCGTCGACGCGAACGGAGCGGCGGCGGGTGTGCACGTCGTCGTCGGACACGTCGGCGCCGAGCGAGCTCAGCTCGCCGACCGCGGGCTTGTCGCCCTCGATCTGCCAGGCGTGGTCGAGCTCCGGCAGCCTGCCGCGCACCTCGCCCAGCGTCTTGCCGTGCTCGGCCGTCTCGACGAACACCGCCTTGGCGCCCGAGTCGGAGAGGATCCAGTGGACCTGTTCCGCGGAGGAGGTCTCGTAGATGGGGACCGTGACCCCACCGGCGGCCCAGATCGCGAAGTCGATCAGGGTCCACTCGTAGCGGGTCTTCGACATCAGCCCCACGCGGTCGCCCTGCTTGAGCCCGGCCTTGATCAGGCCCTTGGCGACGGCCAGCGCCTCGGCCGCGAACTCGCGCGCGGTGACGTCGCGCCACGAGCCGTCGACCTGGCGCCGAAAACTCACGGTTTCGCCGAACCGCTCCGCGTTGGCCCACACGACGTCCGAGGCGTTCTCGTCGTCGGCGACGGTCCGGCTGGCGGGGGCGCTGTACTCGCGCACGTGAACCTCCGTGTCCCACTGTGTTACTCGCCGGTCAACTTAGCCCCAATATGTCCGTTTGACCATGGGCGGGTCCCGGTGATCGGGTGAGCATGTCATTCTGCACCCGTGTTGGCATCCGATACCGCGCCCGCGCTGGACATCGTTGACGAAACGTTCCTCGCGGTGCCCCCGAGCACGGTCGCCGCGGCGTTCGCCGACCCCCGCTCGTGGTCGAGATACTGGCCCGACCTGGTGCTCGAAGTTTACACCGACCGCGGCGACGCCGGCCTCCGCTGGACGGTGCGCGGTGCGCTCGTCGGCACCATGGAGGTGTGGCTGGAGCCCGTGCTGGACGGCACGCTGCTGCACTATTTCCTCAGGGCGACCCCCGCGAGTCCCGCCCGGTTGCGCCCCCGGGAGCTGCGCCGGGAGTTCGACCGCAGGGCACGGGCCGCGAAGGCGATCGCGCTGGAACTCAAGCAGCTGCTCGAGGACGGTCGCGAGCCGGGCGTGCCGCCCCGCGCTCCCGCCGCTCGGTAGGCTGTCGACGTGCGGGTTCATGTCGTTTCCGACGTGCACGGCAACGCGGAGGCACTCGCCCGCGCCGGTGACGGCGCCGACGCTCTCGTCGTGCTCGGCGATCTGATCGACTTCGTCGACTACCACGACCACGGCAAGGGAATCCTCGGCGCGCTCTTCGGCGCCGACAACGTGCGCACGTTCGCCAGGCTTCGGCGCGAGGGCACCCGCGACGAGACGGTCGCGTTCTCCCGGTCGCTGTGGGCGAGCCTCGACGATCCCGCGAGCGCCGTGGACGAGGCGATCCGCGAGCAGTACGCCGAGCTGTTCGGCGCCATGACCGCTCCCACCTACGCGGTGCCCGGCAACGTCGACGCGCCAGCGCTGTGGCCGGAGTTCGCCGGGCCGGGGATCCATCTCACCGACGGTGAGGTCGTGGAGATCGGCGGGCTGCGCTTCGGCTTCATCGGCGGGGCGCTGCTGCCCGACGGCGTCGTGCCCCGCCGCAACGGGATCTGGCGGCCCTACCTGCGCACGCCCGAGGAGTTCGACAAGGCCGCCGCCGAGCTGCGCGGCATCGACGTACTGTGCAGCCACATCCCGCCCGCGCTGCCGGAGCTCACCTACGACGTCGTCGCCCGCCGCGCGGAACTCGGCTCCGGCGCGCTGCTCGGCCTGATCACGGCGGAGCAGCCGAGATGGTCGCTGTTCGGGCACGTCCACCAGCCGCTCGCCGCCCGGTCCCGCGCCGGGCGCACCGAATGCCGCAACGTCGGCCATTTCAAGCACACGGCGCGCCCGTACGTGCTGCGCTGGTAGCCCGGCGTACCGCTACGCTGACGCCCATGGCCGAGCAGTCCACGCAGTCCATCGAGGTCGACGCCGCGCCAGCGGAGATCATGGCGGTCATCGCCGACCTTCCCGCGTACCCGGAGTGGGCCAAGGCCGTCCGCGAGACCGAGGTCCTCGCCACCGATGACGAAGGCCGCGCCAAGCAGGTCAGGTTCACGCTCGACTCCGGCCCGGTGAAGGACGTCTACACGCTCGAGTACGACTGGGCGGCCGACGGCCTCTCGGTGAGCTGGCACCTCGTGAAGGGGCAGATGCAGAAGGCCCAGAACGGGCGTTACCTGCTGGAGCCCCACGGTGAGCGCACCAAGGTCACCTACACGCTCTCCGTCGAGCTGGTGCTGCCCATGATCGGCCTGCTGCGCCGCAAGGCCGAGAAAATGATCATGGACACGGCGCTCAAGGAGCTGAAGCGCCGCGCCGAGGGCAAGGGGTAGCGTGCGGGTCCTGCTGTTCACGGGCAAGGGGGGCGTCGGCAAGACGACCCTCGCGGCGGCGACCGCCGCCGCGCTGGCGGGCCGGGGCAGCAAGACGCTCGTCGTCTCCACCGATCCCGCTCACTCGCTCGGCGACGCCTTCGGCGGCCCGCTGAGCGGCGAGCCCGCCGAGGTGGACACGTGCCTGCACGCCGCGCAGATCGACTCCCGGTCGCTCGTGGACAGCACCTGGCAGACCCTGCGGGCGCAGCTGCGTTCCGCACTCGTCACCGGCGCGGGCCTCGACAGCCTCGACGCCGAGGAGCTGACCGTGCTGCCCGGCGTCGACGAGCTGCTCGCGCTCACCGAGGTGCGGCGGCTCGCCGAGACGGGGCCGTGGGAGGCCGTGATCGTCGACTGCGGACCGACGGCGGAGACACTGCGGCTGCTCGCGCTTCCCGAGGCGGTCTCCGGGTACCTCACGCGGATGTACGGCTGGAAGACGCGGCTGTCCGGGCTCGCCAGGTCGGTCGAGCGGCTCGCCACCCACCTGGAGTCGCTGCGCACGCTGCTCACCGATCCGACGGTCACCAGCGTGCGGCTCGTGCTCACGCCCGAGCGCGTGGTGGTGGCCGAGACCCGCAGGACTCTGACCTCGCTCGCGCTGCGCGGCATCCGCGTCGACGGGTTGATCGCCAACCGGCTGATGCCCGCTCCCGGGCTGTGGCGCGGTGGCGCGGCGTCGTGGCTGCGTACGCGCAGGGCACAGCAGGAGGAGGTGCTCGCCGAGCTGGCGCGCTCCGTGCTCGGCGAGGGCATGCTGCGCTCGGTGGAGCACCGCGCCGCCGAGCCGGTGGGACTTGCGGCACTGCGCGAGATCGCCCACGAGCTCTACGGCGACGCCACGCCGCTCGCCGGCGCGGGGGACGGCCTCGCGCCGCTGCTGACGGTGTCGGAGACGGACACGGGGTACTCACTGCGGGTGGCGCTGCCGCTCACCAGGGACACCGTCGTCGACCTGGCCCGGATCGACGACGACCTGGCCATCACCGTGGACGGCTTCCGGCGGCTCGTCGCACTGCCCGAGGCGCTGCGGCAGTGCCGCATCGCCGACGCCGAGTCCGACTCCCGAGGGCTGCTGGTGCACCTGGAAGGACCTGAATGACGGGCAACGACGAAGGCGCCCGCCTTGCCGAGGAGATCCGGCTGCTCGTCGACCTGGTCATCGACCGAGCCGCCCCGTGGCTGGAGAGCGTGATCGCCGCCGGGCACGGAGACGCCGAGCAGGGAGAGCGGGGCGAGCACCCCGGCGGGCAGGGCGGCTGCACGTGGTGCCCGCTGTGCGCGGTCGTGGCCGTGGTGCGTGGTGAGCGGCCCGAGCTGGCCGCCCGCGTGCTGGAGCAGGCCGCGCAGCTCGTGGCACTGCTGCGCGCCGTGCTCGCGGATCGCTGGCAGCCGCAGGAGGGCGTGCACATGCCCGGCTTCCAGCCCGAGCCCAGGCCGGAGCCGCCCGGTGACGGCGCGGTCCGCGTCCAGCGTGTGGCCGTGCGCCAGCGCGAGCAGTGGGAGCAGTAGGAGTTCCGGATGCTGGCGATCGGCGTCGACGTCGGAGGCACGAGCGTGCGGGCCGGGGTCGTGGACGAGCAGGGCGCCCTGCTGGACACCGCGCGGACGGGCACGCCCAGCGGTGAGGTGGCGCTGGAGGACGCCGTCACCTCGGTGATCGAGGAGCTGCGCAACCGGCACGAGGTGGGCGCGGTCGGGCTCGCGGTCGCGGCGTTCGTGCGGCCGGACCGTCGCGGCGTGCTGTTCGCGCCGCACCTCGCCTGGCGCGCGGCCCCCGTCGGCGACCGCATCGCCAAGCGTGTCGGGCTGCCCGTGACCCTCGAACACGACGCCAACGCGGCGACCCTCGGCGAGCACCGCTTCGGCGCCGCGCGCGGCGCACGTGTGGTGACGCTCGTGGCGCTCGGTACCGGGATCGGCGCGGGGCTGCTGCTCGACGGCCGGATCTTCCGGGGCGCCCACGGCGTCGCGCCCGAGCTGGGGCACCTGTGCGTGGTGCCGGGCGGCAGGCCGTGCTCGTGCGGCAAGTACGGGTGCTGGGAGCGTTACTGCAGCGGCACCGCGCTCGCGGCGACGGCGATCGAGTTCCTCGCCCGCCACCCCGGCCGTTCCACCGTGCTGGCGAGGGAGATCGCCGGGGACCCCGGATCGGTCACGGGCCGGAGGGTCGCGGGAGCCGCGCGCGACGGCGACCCGGTGGCGCAGCTCGCGATGGCGGAGCTCGCCCGCTGGCTGGGGGAGGGCCTGGCGCTCGTCGCCGACGTCTACGACCCCGAGGTGATCGTGATCGGCGGCGGGGTTTCCCAGTCGGCTCCGCTGTTCCTCGACGAGGCGCGGGAGCACTACGCGCACGCCGTCACGGGCGCGGGGCACCGCCCGCTCGCCCGGATCAGGACGGCCCAGCTCGGCGACGAGGCCGCGATCGTCGGGTCCGCGACCCTCGCGAGGGAGGAAAGCGCCGGCCCGTATGACTAGGCTGGCGGAATGCTGCTCGGTGACGGCGACGGGTTCGTCAGCTGTGTGTGCGGGGAGCGGCACTGGGGGCTCCACGGCGCCGCCGGTCTGCTGCTGACCGACCCGCGGCGTGGTGTGCTGCTCCAGCACCGCGCGGGCTGGACCCACCACGGCGAGACCTGGGCGCTGCCGGGCGGGGCGATCCGCTCCGACGAGACGCCCGCGCAGGCGGCGACCAGGGAGACCGAGGAGGAGACCGCCGTGCCCGCCGGCTCCGTGCGGGTGCTCTCCGCACGTGCCGAGGACCACGGCACGTGGCGCTACACGACGGTGCTCGCCACGGTGCACGGCTCGGTGCGGCCCCGGGTCGCCAACGCCGAGAGCACGGCGCTGGACTGGGTCGACCCCGACGACGTTGAGCGCTACCCGCTGCACCGCAACTTCGCCGCCGCCTGGCCGAGCCTGCGCGCTCAGCTCGACCGCGAGCTCGTGCTCGTGGTCGACGCCGCCAACGTGATGGGCGCCCGTCCAGACGGCTGGTGGCGCGACCGGGCCGCCGCGGCCGGGCGCCTGCGCGACCGGCTCGCCCTGCTGGGCAGCTCCGGCGTCGAGGCCACCGACCTCGATCTGGACCACGACGGCCTGTGGGTCTGGTGGCCCAGGATCGTGCTGGTCGTGGAAGGCCAGGCGAGGCAGACGGCTGCGGTCGACGCGGTGGAGGTCGTCTCCGCCGAGCACGACGGCGACAGCGCGATCGTGGCGACCACGGCGGCGTTGCTGCGCGATCGGCCCCGTGACCATGTCCTGGTGGTGACCGCCGACCGGCTGCTGAGGGACCGGGTTCGCGCGGAAGGCGCCGGGGTGATCGGCCCCTCGGCGCTGTGGACCCTGCTCGACACCTGCGCGGTGTAGCGCTTCGTGGGGACCTGAGCCCTCCGTCGAGCGTCGCGGATTCGCGACTACTAGACCTGGGCGCCGTTGGACGGGTCGGCCCCGTCGGGCGGGCCCTGCTTCACGCGCAGCAGCAGCAACGCGATGCCGGTGGCCAGTGCGAGCATGCCGAGCGGCGTGCCCAGCGTGCTCGTCAGCCCGATGAGCTGGGGAGCGATGAGTAGCAGCAGGCCCACCACGAAGAACAGCAGCACCACGAACGCGCCCTTGCGCGGTCTCGGCAGCGGCGGCGGCTCCGGCGGGACGTAGTGCTCGTCGTCGTCGTCGCCGGCCGGGTCGGGACCGAGCATGGTCTCGTCCCAGTGCGAGCCGCTGTCGCGCCAGCCCGTGCCCGCGGGCGCGGGATCCTCCGTGGCGGGACGGCGTGGCTCGGGCTCCGGCTTTGACTCCGGCCGGGGATCGGCCTCGGTCGCCTGCCGGGAGTCTCTGCGTTCGGGTTCGGGGTCGCTCACGGCCTCCACGCCGAAGCCCTCGGCGCGCAGGTCCGCGATGATCTCCTCGAAGGTCGCGTCCACGTCCTCCGGGCCGTCGGAGCCACCAGCTCTGTTCACCGGGCACCCACCTGCCTGACCGTCCGTACGAACTCGGCGCTGCGTTCGAAGATCAACGGGGCGTCGTTGTCGAGCGTCGCCACGTGGTAGCTGTCGCGCAGCAGCACCTCCTCGAATTCGGTGCTGCGCACCCCCTCGGCGATGACCCTCGAGTTCACCGGCTCCACGATGTGGTCAACGACCGAGTGCATGAGGAGAAGCGGCTGGGTCACCCTGGGCAGGTCCTGCCGCACGATCTTCCACAGCCGGCTCAGGCTCTCCGTCGCCTTCACGGGCGTGCGCGCGTACGCCAGCTCGGTGACGCCCGGCTTCGCGATGTCGCCACCGAGCCCCTTGACCGAGGGCAGCACCCGCGCCAGCAGGGGCAGCAGCCTCGCGTCCTTCCGCAACGTCAGCACGGACGGGTTGACGAGCGCGAGCCCCGCCACGGCGTCGCCGCGCTGCTGGGCCAGCCGCAGCGCGAGCGTGCCGCCCATCGACAGGCCGAACACGAACACCGACTCGCAGATCCCCGTGAGTTCGGTGAGCTCGGCGTCGACACAGCCGTACCAGTCGGGCCAGCGGGTGCGGTTGCACTCCTGCCACGTGGTCCCGTGCCCCGGCAGCAGGGGGCAGCGGACGGTGAAGCCCTGCTCCGCGAGATACTCGCACCAGGGACGCATGCTCGCCGGGGAGCCGGTGAAACCGTGGCACAGGAGCACGCCGACCTCGGTCGAGTCGGTGTGCGAGAACGGCTCCGCGCCGGCGAGCACAGGCATGCCCGATCGCCCTCCCGTCGAGCTTCGTGGTCCCATGTTCGCACGCGCGGCGGCGGCTGTGGGGCACCGGCCTGGCTGTGAGATCTGTCGCGGGGATCGAGCAAGCGGGTGTCCGCTGTTGTGCCTCGCCAGCGCGGGTTCGTAGGCTGCAGAGCGGCCGGGTTTCGTGGAGGAGGGCTTGACGCGGTGCTGTATCGCCTCATGAAGTACGTGCTGCTCGGGCCGCTGCTGCGGCTCTTCTGGCCGACCAAGGTCACCGGCCTGGAGAACATCCCCGAGACCGGCGGCGCGATTCTGGCGAGCAATCACCTCGCGGTCGCCGACTCGTTCTTCATGCCGCTCTACGTTTCCCGCCGCGTCACGTTCCCCGCCAAGCAGGAGTACTTCACCGAGCCCGGGCTCAAGGGCAGGTTCAAGAAGTGGTTCTTCACCGGCGTCGGCCAGTTCCCGATCGACCGCTCCGGCGGCTCGGCGGCGCAGGCCGCGCTCGACACGGCGATCCGGCTGCTGCGGGAGGGCCGCCTGCTTGGCATCTACCCGGAGGGCACGCGGTCCCCGGACGCCAGGCTCTACAAGGGCAAGACGGGTGTCGCGCGCATCGCGCTGGAGGCGCGCGTGCCGGTGATCCCGGTCGCGATGGTCGGCACCGAGTCCGTGAACCCCATCGGCTCGAAGATGTGGCGGCCGCGCAGGCTGGAGATCCGCTTCGGCAAGCCGCTGGACTTCTCCCGCTACGAGGGCCTCTCCGGCGACCGCTTCGTCGAGCGCTCGATCACCGACGAGATCATGTACGCGCTCATGGAGCTGTCGGGTCAGGAGTACGTGGACATCTACGCCGCGAAGGCCAAGGAACTGCTCGCCGCCGAGGCCGCCGGGGTGCGGCCCGCGGTCCCGCTGCAGCCCGACGCCCGTGACGCCGCCCGGCTCCCGCAGAGCAAGGCAGGCTGAGCGGTCGAGTACCGTGCTGCGGTGCGATTCTTCTACGACACCGAGTTCATCGAGGACGGCGTGACGATCGACCTGGTGTCGATCGGTGTCGTGGACACCTCCGGCCGTGAGTTCTACGCCGTGTCCACCGAGTTCGACCCCGGCAAGGCCGGTCCGTGGGTGCGGGAGAACGTGCTCGACAAGCTGCCCTCGCCTGGCGACCCGGCCTGGCGGAGCCGGGAGCGCATCCGTACCGACCTGCTCGAGTTCCTCGGCTCCCCGCCCGGCGGCATCGAGCTGTGGGCGTGGTTCGCCGCGTACGACCACGTGGCGCTCGCCCAGCTGTGGGGACCGATGCCCGCCTTGCCCCGGCAGCTGCCCCGGTTCACCCGCGATCTCCGGCAGCGCTGGGAGGACGTCGGCAAGCCGCGGCTGCCCTCGCCGCCCGCGGACGCGCACGACGCGCTCGCCGACGCGCGGCACAACCTCGAACGCTGGCGCGTCATCGAGGAGGTCCGCCGCCGCAAGGGCTTCCCCGCCGCCTGACCGCCCCCAAGGCCACCTTTGTTGCGTTCAACGCAACGAAGGTGGCCTTGGGGGCCCGTTGGTCAGCGGGCTCGGACGGCGGCGGCGAGGTCGTCGAGGAGGGTCGCCGTCGTGTCCCAGTCGACGCAGGCGTCGGTGATGCTCTGCCCGTAGGCCAGCTCGTCCGCCTTGCCGAGGGTGAGGTCCTGGCGCCCGCCCTCGAGGAAGCTCTCCAGCATCAGCCCGGTGATCCCGCGTTCCCCGGCGCCGATCCGCCCGGCCAGCTCGCTCACCACACCGGCCTGCCGGTGGTGGTCCTTGCCGCTGTTGCCGTGGCTGGCGTCGATGAGCACCCGCTCGGGCAGGCCGGCCTTGCGCAGGCGGGCGAGCGTGTCGGCGACGGTCTCGGCGTCGTGGTTCGGGCCCGCGCTGCTGCCGCGCAGGATGACGTGGCAGTCCGGGTTGCCCGCCGTGGTGAACAGCGCCGCCAGCCCGTCGGAGTTGATGCCGGGGAACACGTGGCTCGCCGCGGCCGCGCGTGTGGCGTCGACGGCGACCTGCACGTCGCCCTCGGTCGAGTTCTTGATCCCCACCGGCATCGACAGCGCGCTGCACAGCTGGCGGTGCACCTGGCTGGCCGCGGTCCGCGCGCCGATCGAGCCCCAGCTCACGGTGTCGGAGATGAACTGCGGCGTGATCGGGTCGAGGAACTCGCAGCCCACGGGAAGTCCCAGCGCGGAGACGTCGAGCAGCAGCTGCCGGGCCAGGCGCAGGCCCTTGTTCACCGCGAAGCTGCCGTCGAGATCGGGGTCGTTGATGAGGCCCTTCCAGCCCAGCGTGGTCCTCGGCTTCTCGAAGTACACCCGCATCACGATGTGCAGCTGGTCGCGGACCTTCTCGGCGTGCTCGGCCAGCCTGCGGGCGTAGTCGAGCGCGGCGTCGGGGTCGTGCACGGAGCACGGCCCCGCCACGACGAGCAGCCGGTCGTCGCGGCCGTCGAGGATGTCGACGGTGTCGGCACGGCCCTGCGCGACGGTCTTGGCGACCGCGGCGTCCATCGGGTGCTCCTCGCGCAGCAGGGCGGGCGACAGCAGCGGGCTGACGTGCGTGGTCCGCTGCGCGTCCAGCTGCTGAAGCGGGTCGGTGGTGTCCGCGGGAGCTGCGGTGAGTGACATCGGGAGGCTTCCTTTCCGCAAGCCGTCCCGCGTCCCGAGCCGGCTTGGCGTCCGGCTCGAGGTGGTTGTGGTCAGCGCACGGCGTCGCCGACCGACCCACCCGGGGCCGGCCTGCTAAACCAGAAATAGCGCTGCACGGCCGTGACTGTAACAGACGACCGACGCACCTGCACCGATCAAGACCCGTGCCGCTAGGCTGGCCGCGCAAAGTGTGACGCAGAACAAACGCAGGACGAACGCGGAGGTTTGAACTGATGCGAGTCGGTGTGCTGACCGGCGGCGGGGATTGCCCCGGGCTCAACGCGGTCATCCGTGCGGTCGTGCTCAAGGGCATCGACGTGCACGGCTGGGAGTTCGTCGGCTTCCGCAACGGGTGGCGGGGACCGCTCACCGGGGAGGGCCGGCCGCTGGGCCGCGACGACGTCGAGGGCATCCTCACCCGGGGCGGCACGATCCTCGGCTCCTCGCGGACCAACCCGTACAAGGAGGAGAACGGCACCGAGCGTATCAAGGCGGTGCTCGCCGAGCAGGGCGTGGACGCGCTCGTCGCGATCGGCGGCGAGGACACCCTCGGCGTCGCGAAGCGGCTCACCGACGAGGGCGTCAACGTCGTCGGCGTGCCCAAGACGATCGACAACGACCTCGGCGCCACCGACTACACGTTCGGCTTCGACACCGCCGTGCACATCGCGACCGAGGCGATCGATCGCCTGCACACCACCGCCGAGTCGCACCACCGCGCGCTCGTCGTCGAGGTCATGGGCCGCCACGCCGGCTGGATCGCCCTGCATTCCGGTCTTGCCGGCGGCGCGAGCGTGATACTCATGCCGGAGCGGCCGTTCTCGGTCGACCAGGTCGTGCGGTGGGTGGAGCGCCGGTTCGAGCGCGAGTACGCGCCGATCATCGTCGTCGCCGAGGGCGCGCTGCCCGAGGGCGGGGGGGAAGTGCTGCAGAGCGGCGAGAAGGACGCCTTCGGGCACGTCCGGCTCGGCGGTGTCGGCACGTGGCTCGCCGAGGAGATCGCCGAGCGCACCGGCAAGGAGTCGCGCGCCGTCGTGCTCGGGCACGTTCAGCGGGGCGGGACGCCCACGGCGTACGACCGCGTGCTCGCCACGCGCTTCGGCCTGCACGCGGTGGACGCCGTCGCCGACGGAGACTTCGGCGTGATGGTGGCCTTGCGTGGCACCGACATCGTGCGCGTCAAGCTCGCCGAGGCGACCGCCGAGCTCAAGACGGTGCCGCCCGAGCGCTACGCCGAGGCCGAGGTCTTCTTCGGCTGAGCGGACGCGGACCGCTGACGGGTCTCAGTCGCCCGTCAGCGGGTACGGCGGATCGGCGGCGGCCCTCCGGACGATCTCGGCCAGCACTCCGCTGTCCACATCGGACAGTCGCTTGAAACGGATGCAGCTCTTGCCGATCGAGGCCTTGGGCAGCCGGTCCCGGTAGGACTCCGCGAGGTAGCCGTCACCGGTCACGGCGGTGATGTAGAACGAGATGTAGTTCTTGTTGCTCGCGATGGACACCAGCGCCCAGTCGCCTTCCCGGCCGGAGGCGTAGCGGTAGTGGTAGGTGCCGTAGCCGGGCATGCCGAACGCCATCGTGGGCACCAGTTCCGGCGCGGCGGCCCGGACGAGCTCGTGGAGTGCGCGCACGTCAGCACGACGCGGCTCGGGCAGCCCGTCGATGTACTCGTCGTGGGTCGCGGCCTTGCGCTTGCCCTCCATCGCGTCACTGTAGCCCGGCCACGATCGCCCGATGCCACACCGAACCCGCGAGGCGCTCGTCGACGCCGCCGCCCGGCTGCTCGACGAGGGTGGCGCGAGGTCGGCCGGGAACGTCCCGCGCGGCGACGCGCCACTATGCCGGCTGGGCCCGCGCGCACCCGGAGCGGTTCAAGCTCGTCTTCGGCCGCCGGCACGGCGACGACCTCCCCGAGCTGGGTGCCGCTGCGTAGACCGCGCAGGCGCGGTTGGTGGACGACCTGTTCGAGCACCTCAGAAGCCGAGTTCTAGGGTTGGCCCCATGCGGTTCGGGGGTTTCGGCGAGTACGCCATCGACTTCTACGACGGCCTGGTGGTCGACAACTCCAAGACGTACTGGGACGCGAACCTGGAGACGTACAAGGCCGACGTGCGCGCCCCGATGGAGGCGCTGCTCGCCGAGCTGGCGCCCGAGTTCGGCGCCGGGTTCGGCGAGGGCAAGGTGTTCCGGCCCTACCGCGACGTCCGGTTCGCCAAGGACAAGAGCCCGTACAAGACCCACTGCGGCGCGGTGATCGAGCAGGGCCGGGGCGGCGGGGCCTACTACGTCGAGGTGGGACCCGACGGGCTGCGGGTCGGCGGCGGCTGTTTCCACCTCGCCCCCGACCAGCTCGCCCGGTTCCGGCAGGCCGTCGACACCGAGATCCACGGAGCGGCGCTGGCCACGATCCTCGGGAAGCTGCGCAGGGCGGGCTGGGAGATCGCGGGCGACCGCATGAAGACCAAGCCGAGAGGGTTCGACGCCGACCATCCCCGCCTCGACCTGCTGCGGCACCGCTCGCTCTACGCCGTGCGCGTCTGGGACCCGGACGACACGCTGCACCAGCGGGAATGCCTCGATCGCGTACGAAAGGCGTGGCGGCAGCTTCGGCCGTTCAACGAGTGGGCGAGGGACCGCGTGGGGGCCAGCGAGCTGCCCCGGCGGTGAACCGTTCCTTAACGATCACGGGATCGGTAAAGACGTACGGGCGGCGAGGGACTAGGCTTTCCGGGTGTGAGCCGACGAGCGAAGATCGTATGTACCCTCGGCCCGGCGACGGCGACGGCGGAGAAGGTCCGTGCGCTCGTCGAGGCGGGCATGGATGTCGCACGGATGAACTTCAGCCATGGCAGCCATGGCGACCACAAGGAGGTCTACGACCTCATCCGTGCCGCGGCGGCCGACACCGGCCGCGCCGTGGGCATCCTCGCCGACCTGCAGGGCCCCAAGATCCGGCTCGGCACTTTCGCGGGTGGTCCGGTCGAGTGGCGCACCGGCGACAAGGTCCGCATCACCGTCGAGGACGTGGCCGGGACCCACGAACGCGTGTCCACGACCTACAAGGGCCTCGCCAAGGATGCCAGGCCGGGTGACCGGCTGCTGGTCGATGACGGCAAGGTCGGGCTGGTCGTCGAGTCCGTCGACGGCCCTGACGTGATCTGCGAGGTCACCGAGGGCGGCCAGGTCAGCAACAACAAGGGCGTGTCCCTGCCCGGCATGGACGTGTCGGTGCCCGCGCTGTCCGACAAGGACCTCGAGGACCTCGAGTTCGCGCTCCAGCTCGGCGTCGACTTCGTCGCGCTGTCGTTCGTGCGCTCGCCCGCCGACATCGACCTCGTGCACCAGGTGATGGACCGCGTCGGCAAGGGCCGGGTCCCGGTGATCGCCAAGCTGGAGAAGCCCGAGGCCGTCTACAACCTCGAGGCGATCGTGCTCGCGTTCGACGGGCTGATGGTCGCGCGTGGCGACCTCGGCGTCGAGCTGCCGCTCGAGCAGGTGCCGCTGGTGCAGAAGCGCGCGATCCAGATCGCCCGCGAGAACGCCAAGCCGGTGATCGTCGCGACGCAGATGCTGGACTCGATGATCAACAACTCGCGCCCGACGCGTGCGGAGGCGTCCGACGTCGCCAACGCGGTGCTCGACGGCGCCGACGCGGTGATGCTCTCCGGCGAGACCAGCGTGGGCCGCTACCCGATCGAGACGGTCGAGACGATGAGCCGCATCGTCGAGGCCGTTGAGGCCGACCTGCCCTCCGTGCCGCCGCTGAGCCACGTGCCGAGGACCAAGCGAGGGGTGATCTCGTACGCCGCCCGCGACATCGGCGAGCGGCTCAACGCCAAGGCGCTGGTCGCGTTCACGCAGTCGGGCGACACCGTGCGCAGGCTCGCGCGGCTGCACACGCGGCTGCCGCTGCTGGCGTTCACGCCGCTGGAGAGCGTGCGCAGCCAGCTGGCGATGACGTGGGGCACCACGGCGCGGATCGTGCCGCACGCCGACTCGACGGACCGGATGATCCAGCAGGTCGACCACGCGATGCTCGAGACCGGCAGGTATCAGACGGGCGACCTCGTGGTGATCGTCGCGGGCTCGCCGCCCGGCACGGTCGGCTCGACCAACCTGATCCGTGTGCACCGTCTCGGTGAGGACGACCACGCCTGAGGGGCGAGGTCGTCGCGGAGCGTGTTGAATTCCGGGCATGACTGAGCTGGCGAGGGCGGCCGCGTCGGGGCTGGACGGCGACGCGGGCCAAGGCGGGCAGGTGGTGCTCGACCGGCTGGTGGGCCTGCTGGACCTGGAGAAGATCGAGGAGAACATCTTCCGCGGCGTGAGCCCGCCCCACTCGCCGACGCGCGTGTTCGGCGGGCAGGTCGCGGGCCAGGCGCTGGTCGCCGCGGGGCGGACGGTGCCGGAGGAGCGCAAGGTGCACTCGCTGCACGCGTACTTCATCCGGCCCGGCGATCCGAAGGTGCCGATCGTCTACGAGGTCGACCGCATCCGTGACGGTCGGTCGTTCACCACGCGACGCGTGGTGGCTGTCCAGCACGGCAAGGCGATCTTCGCGCTGTCGGCATCCTTCCAGCTCGAGGAGGAGGGCGTCGAGCACGGCGAGGAGATGCCCGACGTGCCGGATCCCGAGTCGCTGCCGACGCTGACGGAACGAACCCGGGACTACGCGGGCAGGCTCGGACTGCGTGCCCAGCCGAGGCCCATCGACCTCCGCTACGTCAACGATCCGCCGTGGGTCACCAGGGAGAGCGGCGACCGGCCCGCGCGTAACCAGGTGTGGATGCGAGCCGACGGCACGCTGCCCGACAACCAGCTGCTGCACGTGTGCGTGCTGACCTACGCCTCCGACATGACGCTGCTGGACTCCGTGCTGGCCAGCCACGGCGTGTACTGGGATCTGGACCGGGTGCTCGGCGCGAGCCTCGACCACGCGCTGTGGTTCCACCGGCCGTTCCGGGCCGACGAGTGGTTCCTCTACGACAGCGCCTCGCCGGCCGCGTCCGGTGCCCGGGGCCTGGCCACCGGCCGGTTCTTCTCCCGCGACGGCAGGCACCTCGCCACCGTGGTCCAGGAAGGCCTCATCCGGATCCTCTGAGGTCCCGGTGGCCGCGGTGGCCGGATCCCCGGCCGGTCAGCTCGCGGCGTCCAGTGCGGCGCGTCCGCGCCGGTGGTGGCGGGCGGGGTCCGGTGCCTTGCTCGTCGCCTCTTCGATGTCGGGGCCGAGTGCGAGGTGGGCGGCGAGGTAGGCGCGGCACGGCAGGGTGCCGCGGCGGCGGGTGAAGAACCGGGGCCGCCTGCCGTGGCAGACCGCGCAGTGGCCGGTGGCGTCGGGGCGGTGTTCGGAGAGCACGGACCGTAGGGCCGCGATGAGCAGGGCGTTCTGCTGCCGGCACGATCCGGTGCCCGTGGTCACGGAACGGGTGATGTCGTCGAGCTTGCGGTGCACGCTCGCCTGCAGCGGGTTGACGATGGGGTCGCGCCCGGGCACGTGGGTCTCCTGTGTTTCATTGCATGGAACACTCTAACCACCAACGGCAAGAGCATACCGGGTAGTCCTGCAATTTGCAGTCCATCGATCGGGCAGTGTTTCCGGCCCTGGCCGTGGTCAATGCGTCACCCGGTACGGAAGCTGCTGGTTAGATGTCGATCGGGGACCGAGTGGACCGGAGGTGAAGCCATGACCCGAGGGCAGGGCCCGACCGTTCGCAGGCGCAGGCTGGCGAGCGAGCTACGGCGGCTCCGGGAGGCGGCCGACCTGACGATCGACGAGGTGGGCGAGAAGCTCGAGTGCTCGGCCTCGAAGGTGAGCCGGATCGAGACGGGCCACGTCGGGGTCACGCCGCGCGACGCGCGCGACATGCTCGAGCTGTACGGCGTGCGCGGCGACGAGCAGGAGGCGCTGGTCCAGCTCGCCAGGGAGGCCCGCAAACGTGGCTGGTGGCACGCCTACAACGAGGTGTTCACCGGTACCTTCGTCGGACTCGAGGCCGATGCCAGCTCGCTGCGCGCCTTTCAGGCGTTGCTCGTCCCCGGCCTGCTGCAGACCCGGCGCTACGCGCACGCGGTGATCAGGGCGATGCGCCCGGACGCCGAGGACACCGAGATCGGTCGAAGGGTCGCCGCGAGGATGGAGCGGCAGCAGCTGCTGCGGGATCCGCACCCGCCCGAGTACTGGGCCGTGATCGACGAAGCGGTGCTGCACCGGGAGGTCGGCGGCACCGAGGTGATGGCGGAGCAACTGGCCCGGCTCCTCGAGGTCGCGCAGCTGCCACATGTCACCATTCAGGTGGTTCCTTTCAACGCCGGTGCCCACCCCGGAATGGAGGGTCCCTTTCTTATTCTCGGCTTTCCTGAGCAGGCCGATCACGACGTCGTGTACGTCGACAGCACCAGCACGGGGCTCTATCTCGAACTCGAGGCCGACGTGCGCCGTTATGCACTCATGTTCGATCATTTGCGAGCCGCCGCGCTCAAGCCGGACGACTCGATCCAGGTGATCGTGGACGCCGGACGGCGGTACGACACCTGAGAGAGAAGCCTTCACGAGCTAAGGAGTGGGGAAATGGGGACCAAGGTCGACATTCCCGGTCTGGAATGGCGGAAGAGCACGCACAGCGGTGGCGGCAACGACTGCGTCGAGGTCGCCTTCACACCCGACGGCACGGCACTGCGCGACTCGAAGAACCCCGCCGCTGGGCTGCTGACGCTGCCCTCCGCAGGCTGGGACGCCCTGCTCAGCGCCGCGCGTTCCGGTGAGCTGAACCTGCGCTGACCACAGTCTTCCGCCGTCCTCCGACCCCTTACCCCGGCTCCCGCGTCTCGCGGGCGGGGGTAAGGGGTCGCTGAGTCTCCGGGCCGCCCTTCCGACGTGAACGCCTGATGCCGCTGCGTCCGCCTCAGGACGAACCTCGTCCTCACCACAGAGGAACGAGGAGTTGAGAGGGATGGCGAGGATGCCGGGGGACTGGGCGTGGGACGCCGTGAGGGCCGAGGTCGCCTACCGACAGGACGAGCTGCGCAAGGCGGGTCGGGGTGCGGCCGCCGCCCGCAGGCGCCGCTGGGGCCGGGCGGTCCCGGAACCGCGGATTCCCGAGCAGCGTGCCGGGGAGTACGACGCGGGCGGGCCCGAGGTGCTGCGCCGCGCGAGCTGAGCCGGGGCGTCATGCTCTGCGCGAAAACCATGGCGGGAATGTCGGTGGGGTACGGGACAATGCTTCTCGTGCCCCGCCTTGGTTCCGGAATTCCGCTCGTGGGCCGCGCCGACGAGCTTGCGCGCCTGCGCGGCGCGGTCGCGCGCGCCGAGCGGTCGGAGGCCTCGGCGGTGCTGGTCGCCGGTGACGCCGGGGTCGGCAAGACCCGGTTGCTCGCCGAGCTCTCCGCCGACGCGCACGACCGGGGTGCGCTGGTGCTGACGGGCCGGTGCCTCGACGTCAGGGAGGGCGGTCTGCCCTACCTCCCGTTCGCCGAGGCGCTGGCTCCGCTCGCCACCACCGACGACGACGTGATCGCCGCCGCCGTGCGCGCGCGGCCCGCGCTCGCCCGCCTGCTGCCGCTCGTGGCGGGCGAGCCGGAGGCAGGCCCCGACTTCGCGCAACTGTCCGCGCCCGACGTCCACGTGCGGCCCCGGCTGCCCGCGGACCTCGACCTCGGGCAGCTGCAGCTGTTCGACGCCGTGCTCGGCGTGCTCACCGAGGTCGCCGGGCACCGCACCGTCGTGCTGGTGCTGGAGGACCTGCACTGGGCCGACGGCGCCACGCGCAACCTGCTGTCGTTCCTGGCTTCGCGGTTGCGGTCGCAGCGCCTGCTCGTGATCGGCAGCTACCGCGAGGAGGACGTCTACCGCACGCATCCGCTGCGCGCGCTGCTCGTGGAGCTGGTGCGCCTGCCGACCGTCGAACGCGTGGACCTACGGCCCTTCGTCGAGGCGGAGGCACGGGCTTTCGTCGAGGCGCTGGCCGAGGAGCCGCTCACGGCGGAGACAGTGGCCGACCTGGTCGCCCGCTCGGAGGGCAACCCGTTCTTCGCCGAGGAACTGCTGGCCTCGTGCGCCAGTGGCGACGACGTGCCCGCGGGTCTCGCCGAGCTGCTGCTCGCGCGGCTGGAGCGGCTCGCCCCCGACACCCGCCGCGTGCTGCGTGCGGTCGCCGTCGCCAGCGACGCCGTGTCGCACGCCGCGCTGGCCGAGGTGTCGGGGCTCGGGGAGCTGGAGCTGGACGAGTCGTTGCGCGAGGCCGTCCAGCACCACGTGCTGGTGATCGAGCGGGGCTTCTACCAGTTCCGGCACGCGCTCCTGCAGGAAGCCGTCTACGGTGACCTGCTGCCCGGCGAGCGGACCCGCATGCACGCCGCGTACGCGGCCAGGATCCGGGCGACCCCGCAGGGCCGCGGGCACGAGGCCAAGCTCGCCTACCACAGCTTGCGAAGCAAGGACTTCCGCACGGCACTGACCGCGCTGGTGCAGGCCGCCGACGAGGCAGAGCGGCTCGGCGCGCCCGGCACGGCCCTGCGGCACATCGAGCAGGCGCTGGAGATCTGGGACGCCGTGCCGGACAGCGGCAGGCCGGAGGGCTACGACGAGCTGCGGCTGCTGCAGGAGGCCGCGCACTACGCGGGCGTGTCCGGCGATCCGGAGCGCGCGATCGCGTTCGCGCGCTCGGCCGTGCAGACGCTCTCGCCCGATCTCGACCGGGCCCGTTCCGCGATGGCGTGGCGCAGGCTCGCGGAGTCGTTGCTGAGCCTGGACAGCACGTGCGACGAGGCTCCAAGGGCGATCGAGCGAGCGTGGGAACTGGTCGCCGACGGCGAGCCGAGCCGGGCGAGGGCGTGGGTGCTCGCCACGCGCGCGCAGATCCTGCGGGGCCAGCAGCGGCTCGACGAGGCGTGGTGGAGCGCCGAAACCGCCGTGGCCGACGCCCGCGCGGCCGGGGTCGGCGGTGCGGAGGCCTCGGCACTGGTGACGCTCGGTGCGCTGGCCGACTCGGCGGCGCGCGTGGAGGAGGCCCGGCAGCGGCTCGTGGAGGCCGTGCGCAAGGCGCGTGCGGCGGGCGCGCTCCACGTCGAGCTGCGGGCGCTGTACTACCACGCCCTCAGCCACGACGACCAGGGCGAGATCCCGGCCGCGCTCGACCTGTACCGGCAGGCGATCGAACGGGCCGAGGAGACGGGGCTGACCTGGAGCTCCTTCGGGATCGGCTCCCGGGTGCGCTACGTCGCCCTGCGCTACACCAGCGGCGACTGGCCCGAGGACCGCGGTGAGCGCCCCAATTCCTCGGTGTCCAGCACCGCCACCACGATCATGAACACCGCGTGGGTCCACCTGCTGGTGGCGAGGGGCCGCTTCGCCGAGGCCGAGCGGCTGATGCCCGAGCTGCGGAGCCAGCTCCGCTCCGACCTCTGGATCGCGCTGGCGGCCAGCTCGGGCGGGATCGAGCTGGCGTACTGGCAGGGCGAGTACGAGGAGGCCGTGCGCCGGTGCCGCGAGGGCATCGGCTGGCTGGACGAGCTGTCCCCGAGGGCGATCGGCGGCATCCGCGTCGGCGCGCTGGGCATCGAGGCCGCCGCCGCGTGGGCGGCCGCGGCCCGACTCCGCGCCGACGTCGCCGCGGCGGGCGCCGCGGTATCGGCGGGGGAGGAGCTGCTGGCCCACGTCCGCGACTGCGCCGAGCGCGGCCGCCCGCGCACGGACACGCTCGGCCCTGAGGGGCAGGCATGGCTCGCGAGGGCCGAGGCGGCGGCGAGTGGCCTGACCGGGCCCGCCGATCCGGCGCTGTGGGCCAAGGCGGCCAAGGGGTTCGGCTACGGCGCCGTGTACGAGCAGGCGATCTGCCGGCTGCACCACGCCGACGCGCTGCTGGCAGCAGGGGACACCGGGCTCGCCGCGCAGGAGCTGGGCGAGGCGCATGCGCTGGCCGAGCGGCTCAGCGCCGTGCCGTTGCGCACGGCCGCACGGGCGCTCGCGAAACGGGGGCGGATCGCGCTGCCAGGCCTGGCGCCGCCGAGGGAGACCGTCGACCTGCTCACCGAGCGGGAACGCTCGGTGCTCGAACGGGTCGCCCTCGGCCGCACCAACCGCCAGGTCGGCGAGGAGCTCTTCATCAGCGAGAAGACGGTGAGCGTGCACCTGTCGAGGGCGATGGCGAAGCTCGGCGCGAGCAGACGCGCCGAAGCCGTCGCCATCGCCTACGACAAGGGCCTGCTGACCAAGGCGGCGCAGTAACCGCAGGTACCGACCCCCTCCGCAGTCGAGTCCACCTGCCTGCTGCAAAGGCCACCTTCACCGCGTGGAATCGGGAACAGCGGCGCACAGCGCCTCCGTCTCGGCGGTGGGGGAGACGGGCGGGCGCAGGCAAGGTGGCCTTCACTGCGAACGCGGCGGTGCTCCCGTCACGCGCACGCTCAGCGCCCCGGCAGGTGCCGCAGGGCCTTCATGCCCGCCGTCATCGCCTTGGTCCACAGGGCCGGCGGCAGGCCGCGCGGCGGGCGCAGCCGCAGGCCCCGCTGCACGGCGATCGCCTGCGCCTCGGTGTACTTGAGCAGGCCCTCTGCGCCGTTGCGCCGGCCGACGCCGGAGTCCTTCATACCGCCCATCGGAACGCCGACCGTGCCGAACGTGGCCGCGTAGCCCTCGTTGACGTTGACCGTGCCCGCCTTCAGCCGTGCGGCGACGTCCCAGCCGCGGCGCGCGTCCCGCGTCCACACGCTCGCGTTGAGCCCGAACGGCGTGTCGTTGGCGCGCTCCACCGCATCGTCCACTTCG
The DNA here is from genome assembly GCF_003311655.1 of Prauserella sp. PE36. NCBI lineage: Bacteria > Bacillati > Actinomycetota > Actinomycetes > Pseudonocardiales > Pseudonocardiaceae > Prauserella > Prauserella sp. PE36. Next base: position 248,750 of record NZ_QEQT01000087.1, read on the forward strand.
GAGTAGCCGTAGACCGACACGACCGGGCCGAAGGTCTCCTCGGCGAACAGCCTGGCGCGTTCGGTGACACCCGTGAGGATCGTGGGCTCGTAGAACAGCGGCCCGAGATCCGGCCGGGGCCGCCCGCCGGTGACCACGGTGGCCCCGGTGGCCCGCGCATCGTCCACATGCGACGACACGGCGGCCAGCTGTTCCCGCGACGTCAGGGAACCCATGCCCGCGGTGTAGTCCAGCGCGGCCCCGAGCCGCAGCGCCTCGGTGCGCGCGGCGAACTCCCGGACGAACTCCTCGCGGATGCTCTCGTGGACGTAGATGCGTTCCACCGAAACGCACAGCTGTCCGGCCGAGGCGAAGCACGCGGTGACCGCGCCGGCCGCCGCCTTGCGGACGTCGGCGTCGGGCAGCACGATCATCGGGTTCTTGCCGCCCAGTTCGAGCGAGTAGCCGGTGAGCCGCGTGGCGATGCGGCCCGCGAGGTCCTTGCCCGTCGGGGTGGAGCCGGTGAAGCAGACGTAGTCGGACTCCTCGACGATCGCGTCGCCGATCCGCGAGCCCCTGCCGAGGACGATCTGCCAGGCGTCCACGGGCAGGCCGGCCCGCTCGGCGAGTTCGTGCAGCCACAGCGCGGACAGCGCCGTCTGGTTGTCCGGCTTCTGGACGACGGCGTTGCCGGCCACGAGCGCGGGCAGTACGTCCATCGCAGTGAGCGCGAGCGGGTAGTTCCAGGGCGAGATGATCCCGACCACGCCCTTGGGGTGGCGCACCTCGCCCGCCTTGGTCAGCACCGGCAGCGCGCCCGGCGCCCGCCTCGGGGCGAGCAGGCGCGCGGCATGCCTGCCGTAATGGTCTGCGACGAGCGCGGTGGCGCTGACCTCGTCGAAGGCGTCGAGCCGGGCCTTGCCCGCCTCCACCTGCACCAGGTCCAGCGCCTCGTCCTGGTGCCGGAGCACGAGTTCGTGCAAACGGAGCAGCACCCGGGCGCGCTCGGCGGCCGGCCGGGCGGCCCACGTGCGCTGGGCGTGGCGCGCCTTGGCGAACACGGCGCGGGTGTCGGCGTCGGTGGCCTGCGGCAGGACCGCCGTGGTCAGGCCGGTGAAGGGGGCCTTCATCTCGACCGGCGCCGAGTCCTCACCCCCGGCGACGCGGTTGACCAGTGTGGTGGCCCTGCTCGCGGGCGGGGCGCCGGCCACCCCGCCGATCGTGCCCGGCAGCTGTGTGCGTGCGGGAACGGTGCTCGTCATGGCGCCTCCGTTAGCGACGTTGTTACCGACGAGTACAACATACCGTGAGTATGGCCGCCAGTGCCCGTGCTGTGAACCCTCAACCTGCGAGGTGGGCCACGGCGATGCGCTTCCACTCGTCGAGCAGCTGCTTGCGGCGATGCGGGTCACCGCCGAGCTCGGCGTCGAGGGCGAGCCCCCTGGTGATGTTCACGGTCAGCCAGTACAGCGTCTCCACCTTCTCTCTCGGCAGGTCGCCGGAGAGGGTCGCGATCTGTTCCAGCGTCGAGCGGCCCAGCGCGCGGTCGACGGGGCGCATCGCCGCGCGCAGCTCGGGATCGGTGCGCGCGGCGATCCACAGCTCCATGGCGGCTGTGGCGAGCGTGCCGGAGTAGGAGTCCCACAGCAGGTCGACGGCGGCGGCGATCCGCTCCGGCCCTTCGGGCAGCCTGCCGATCTCGGGCTCGCGCTGCTCCTTGAGCCGGTTGGTGAGGTGCTCCACCGCGGCGGCCATGAGCTCGGCCTTCGCCGCGAAGTGGTGCTGGAAGGCGCCCTTGGACACGCCGGCCCGCGCGCAGATCTCCTGCATGGAGGTGCGCGGGTAGCCCAGCTCGACGAGGCAGTCGATCGTGGCGTCGAGCAGCGCCGTCCTGGTCTGCTCGCGCCGTTCGGCCTGCGTGCGGTGTCCCCGTGCCGTGGTCACGCCGCCCCCTTTACCCGTCCGCCGGACGCATGTACATTCCGGTCAGAACTTACATTCCAACTGGATTGTTTTCCAGTCATCGGGGATCAGGAGGGCAGGCCCGTGCCGCTGAACATCCAGAGAAGCTCGTGGATGACCGAGGATCTCGACGACTTCCGGCAGCTCGCGAAGACCTTCTGCCAGAAAGAGCTGACGCCGAACCAGGAGCGCTGGATCGCGGCGAAGCAGGTCGACCGCGAGCTGTGGACCAAGGCCGGTGAGGTCGGCCTGCTCGCACTGTCCATTCCGGAGGAGTACGGCGGTGGCGGCGGCACGTTCGCCCACGAGGCCGTGCTGTACGAGGAGCAGGCGCGCAGCGGCGACGGCGGCTGGGGCGTGTCCGTCCACAACGGAATCGTCGCGCACTACCTCCTCGCGTACGCCTCCGAGGAGAAGAAGAAGGAGTGGCTGCCGAAGTTCGCCAGCGGCGAGTACGTTGGCGCCATCGGCATGACCGAGCCGGGCACCGGGTCGGACCTGCAGGGCATCAAGACCCGCGCCGTACGCCAGGGCGACGAGTACGTCATCAACGGCGCCAAGACGTTCATCACCAACGGGGCCCACGCCGACCTCGTGGTGCTGGCCGTCAGGACCGACCCCGACCCCGAGGCGGGTGCCAAGGGCCTCTCCCTGATCGCCGTGCCCACCGACACCCCCGGCTTCCGCCGCGGCCGCGTGCTCGACAAGGTGGGTTTGCGCGGGCAGGACACCGCCGAGCTGTTCTTCGACGACGTCCGCGTGCCCGCCACGAACCTGCTCGGCGACGAGGAGGGGCAGGGCTTCATCCAGCTGATGCAGCAGCTGCCACAGGAGCGGCTGATCATCGCGGTCACCGCGGTGGCGGGCATGGAAGCCGCCGTGGAGCAGACGCTGGCCTACACCAAGGAGCGCACGGCGTTCGGTCGGCCCGTCTTCGGTTTCCAGAACACGAAGTTCAAGCTCGCCGAGGCCGCCACCGAGGCCGCCGTGGCGCGCGCGTTCCTCGACCAGTGCATCGAGCGGCACCTGAAGGGCGAGCTGGACGTGCAGGGCGCGGCCATGGCGAAGTTGTGGACCACCGAGCGTGTCAACAAGGTGGTCGACGACTGCGTGCAGCTCTTCGGCGGCTACGGCTACATGATGGAGTACCCGATCGCGCGAGCCTGGGCCGATGTCCGCATCTCGCGGATCTTCGGTGGCACCAGCGAGATCATGAAGGACATCATCTCTCGCACGCTCTGAAAGGGAGTCCCGCGATGAAGGCTGGTCCGCTCAGCGGCCTCAAGGTGATCGAGCTCGCCGGGCTGGCCCCGGCGCCGTTCGCCTGCACGATCCTCGCCGACCTCGGCGCCGACGTGATCCGGGTCGACCGCGTCGTGCCGGGTGAGGACGTGCTCGGCCTGCCCTACGACCCGCTCCTGCGCGGGCGAAGGACGATCGGCGTGAACACCAAGACGCCCGAGGGCGTCGAGCTGGTGCTCAAACTGGCCGAGAAGGCCGACGCGCTCGTGGAGGGCTACCGGCCCGGCGTGGCCGAGCGGATGGGGCTCGGCCTGGCGGACCTGCACGCGCGCAACCCGAGGCTCGTCTACGGCCGGGTCACCGGCTGGGGCCAGGACGGGCCGCTAGCGCAGGCCGCCGGGCACGACATCAACTACCTCGGCCTCGCCGGGGCGCTCGAGCCCATCGGCAGGGCCGGGGAACGCCCCGTGCCGCCGGTGAACTTCCTCGGCGACTTCGGTGGCGGCGGGCTGTTCCTCGCGATGGGCATCCTCGCGGCGCTGTACGAGCGGACCTCCTCTGGCAAGGGGCAGGTGGTGGACGCGTCGATGGTCGACGGGGCCGCCCTGCTCACCACCCAGCTCTACGGTCTCAAGGCCAGCGGTGTGTGGGAGGGCGGCCGCGGCGAGAACCTGCTCGACGGCGGCGCGCCCTTCTACGACACCTACGAGTGCGCCGACGGCAAGTACGTGGCCGTCGGCGCGCTGGAGATGCGGTTCTGGGCGGCGCTCGTGCAGGTGCTCGACCTCGACGCCGACGAGCTTCCCGTGCACCTCGACCAGCGCGAGTGGCCCCGGCTGCGCAAGATCCTCGCGGAGGCGATCGGCAAGCACACCCGCGACGAGCTCGTCGCGAAGGCGGAGGGCACGGACGCGTGCCTCACCCCGGTGCTCTCGCCGTGGGAGGCGGCGGAGCACCCGCACAACGCGGCGCGCGGCACGTTCGTCGACGTCGGTGGCGTCACGCAGCCCGCGCCGGGGCCCAAGTTCGACCGCACGCCGCCCGCGACCCCGGAGCCTCCGCACGAGAAGGGTGCCGACACCGCCGAGGTGCTACGGGAGCTCGGACTCGGCGACGGCGAGATCGCGCAGCTGCGCGACGGGGGAGTGACGGCGTGAGGCGTGTCGTACCCACCGCGGGTTGTTGATCACGCCTAGGGTGACCTCTGTCAGCCGGACTGAAGGGATTTCACGACCTACGGGCAGTCACTACCAACGCCCATTCGCGTGATTACCCGTCGGGATGCCTTGGGGTAGGGCATCATGGCGGTGTACTGCGCGGGGAGAGCAGCGCGGTCACCGTGCACGTTTCGGTGCCGCCGAGATGAATCGGATGGAGCTATGTCGCCGGGTCTCAAGAAAGTACTCATCTTCGGCGTCGTCGCACTCGTCCTGTTCTTCTTGATCACGCGGCCGACCGAGTCGGCCGATGCCGTCCAAGCCGCGCTCGGCTGGCTCCGGGACGGCGCCGAAGCCATCGTCACGTTCGTGCAGAGCCTCTTCTCCTGACCCGAAACCGACGCCCGACCGGCACCGTTGAACCGGTGCCGGTCGGTTTGTCGCGCGCGGACCGGTGTGATCACCCTCTGTCGCGAAACTGGCCTTCCGGCTCGGTTGCTCCACCATCCGGGTGGATTCAGGGGGTTAAGACGCTGGTCAACGGATTGGTCACCGAGAGGGTCTGGCGGAGGGCTGGCTCGCTCTCATACGGTGCTCACATTGCGTGATCGGCCGGTTCCCCAGGCCTCACGCTCCACATCTCGAACAACGTTGCTCGACCAGTCTTTTGCGATACGACAGCAGTGCCGTTGCAGAGGAGGCAGGGATGCGAGATCCCGGAGTTGACGCGGTGATCCGGCAGTGGACGTCCGAGCGCGAGCAGAGCGCCGAGGACCGCGAGATCACCAGGATCGCGTCGGCGTGGCTGGCGGAGGCCCCGCAGACCTCCCAGCCGGCCCCGGGCATCCCGGGCCAGCGCAGGAACACCGGTGCCGGCAGCTGGGCGCCGGTCGACGCCGCCGATCCCGGCTACCTCGCCGCCATGCGCGAGCGACTTCCCGAGGTCCCCGACGAGCTGCTGACGGCCGCGGCAGGCTGGTGGCAGATGATCGGCGACGTGAGCGAGGCCGAGGCGTGGTGGGACGCCGGCATCAGCCCGCTCGACCAGCGTGCGCTCGACTACCGGGCCGCGGGCCTCGCGCCCGCCGACCTGAGCAAGCGGCTCGGCCCGCTCACCGTGCTCGAGCACCTGCGTCGCGGCAGCGCCCCGGCGTGGTGCGTGGCCAGGCTCTCGCGCCAGCGCCGCGACGCCGCCAGCTGATCTCCTTCCAGTCCCCGTAACGCTAGGCTGCACCGGCTCGTTGTCAGTAGGTCACAAGGTCGGTCAGGTGGAGGCCCAGCGGTGCAGGATCCGGGGACGCGGGAGACGACGCGTCCAGGCTGGGCGGCCCTCGTCCGATTGGTCATCGTCGTCGCCGTGCTGGGCGTGGCGGGCGTGGGAGCGTGGCTCCTCGCCCGCGCGGGCACCCCGGAGGCGAGCCCGACGACCACCGACATCCCGGCGCTCCAGGTGGAGCCAGCCGACGTCGAGCCGGGATCGGTGATCCCGGCGGCCGACACGATCGCGGGTGCCGAGACCGGCGGCGGCGAGGTCCGGCCGCAGCAACAGGCGGGCGACCCGCTCGGGGCGTGGGCGGAACGGACGTCGGCCGCGGTCGGCGTCCCGGCAAGGGCCCTGCGGGCCTACGGCAACGCCGAGCTCGCGCTGCGGGCCCACCAGCCGGACTGCCGGATCTCCTGGGCGACCCTCGCCGGGATCGGCCGTGTCGAGTCGGATCACGGCCAGTACCGCGACGCGGTGCTGGGCGACGACGGCAGGCCGTCCACCCCGATCATCGGCGTCCCGCTCAACGGCTCCGCCGGGGTGCGGGCCATCCCCGACACCGACGGCGGCAGGCTCGACGGCGACCCGGTGCACGACCGGGCCGTCGGCCCGATGCAGTTCATCCCCTCGACCTGGGAGCGCTGGGCCAGCGACGGCAACGGTGACGGGCTCGCCGACCCGCATCAGATCGACGACGCGGCGCTCACCGCGGCCCGCTACCTGTGCGCGGGCGGGCGCGACATGGCCAGCGCCGAGGGCTGGTGGGCCGGGATCATGTCCTACAACAACTCCGTCGAGTACGCGCAGAAGGTCTTCGGCCTCGCCGACACCTACGCGAGGCAGGCCCAGACCGCGCAGGGCTGACCTGTGGCGGCCCTCACCTCGGGGTAGGTGCTAGTTTCGATGGCGTGTCCCCGAGCTCAACGACGGCACGCCGGCTCGCGATCGTCGGCGTCTCGGTGCTGAGCCTGGTGATCTGCTGTGGGCTCGCCTGGTGGCAGTGGGAGCGGTACTCCTCGGCCGGCGGCACGTTCCAGAACCTGGGTTACGTACTGCAGTGGCCGCTGTTCGGGCTCTTCCCGGCCTTCATGTTCTGGCGCATCCGCAGGCTGAGCCGTCAGGCGAAGGAAGCCGAGCAGCACGGCGCGAGCGGAGGGGACACGACGAGCAGTGGCCGGGCCGAGTGGGGCCGCAGGCCCGCCGAGGTCCCGGCGCCCCGTCCCGCCGCGCGCCAGGCTCCGTCCTCCGAGCCTGCCGACGACGAGGACGAGGAGCTGGCCGCCTACAACAGGTACCTGGCCGAGTTGAACGCCCGCGATCAAGAGGTGACATGACATGGTGACGACCGACCGCGACGAGACGCAGGCGGCTCCGGCCGCGACGTCCCTGCGTGGACCACTCCAGCGGTTCCGCATCGCGGCCTTCGCCACCGGCATCGGGCTGATCGGGCTGTGCGTGGTGATGATCGTGCGCTACGGCTTCGACAACCCGGACCCGTCCGCGATCTATTCGCCCATCCACGGCGTGATCTACATGATCTACCTCGTCGTGGCTGTGGACCTCGCGCTCAAGGCCCGCTGGTCGGTGAAGGGGACCGTCGGCGTCCTGCTCGCCGGCTGCGTCCCCCTCCTTTCCTTCTACGTCGAGCGCAAGGTCACCCAGCGCGTCACCGAGGGCCGGAAGCTCTGACCGAGTACGGCGGCACGGTGCAGCCGCGCAGCGCCTCGGCGTCGATCGAAGCGGGGCGGTAGCCCGTTCCGGCCGCGAGCCGCGTGGTCATGGCGCCCACCGGGTCGGCCACCACGTCGGTGCGGCCGGAAAGGAACGCCCACTCGTGCTCGTCGGAGCCGAAGTACACGACCGTGCCGAACACCTCGGTGAACCGGCGCCACGCCGCGAGCAGCGTGTCGTTGCGCCACAGCGTCGGGCAGCCGGCCTGGCAGGTCACCACGCCTCCGGGGGCGAGCACGGCTGCGCAGCGGCGCAGGAAGTCCGCCTCGTAGAGCCGGTTGTGCTGTGCCTGCTCGTCGGTGTTCTCGTCCGGCAGGTCGATCACCACGACGTCGTAGCGGGTCCGCGTGGAGGCGAGGAAGTCGAAGCCGTCGCGGTAGTGCACCCGCACCCGGCCCTCGCCCCGTTCGGCCTCGGCGAGCTCGGCAGGTGTGTAGCCGTAGGGCAGGTGCTCGGCGCACGCGCGCACGGCGAGGTGGTCGATGTCGACGTGGTCGACCAGCCCGGCGCCGTCGGCGACGGCGAGCTGGCTCGCGACGCCCTCGCTGGAACCGATGATCAGCACGTTGCGCACCTGGTCGGCCAGCAGCAGCGCGGGCACCATGAGCGCCTCGTGGTAGACGAGCTGGCTCTGCTCCGTGCTCTGCCGCTCGTCGTCGCAGAACAGCGTGATGCCCTGGGCGGTCCGCCCGATCACGACGTGCTGGAAGTCGGTGTGGGTGTCGAGGATGGTCTCCGACACGTCCCAGATCCGGGTGAGGCCGGGACCGAGCGGTTCGACGATCTGCTTGGTCATCTCACGCCCCCGCGGTGGTGGCCTGCCGTCCGCGCTGGACGGTCTTCATGGTCAGTGAGCCGGTGCCGAGCGCGGCGGCGAGCAGCCGCACGGCCTCCTCGGGATCGGCCCGGTCGCCGCACGTGAACACGTCGACGAACACCGCGCCGATCTCCGGATAGGTGTGCACCGAGGCGTGCGACTCGGCCAGCATGGCGAGCACGGTGACGCCCTGGGGCTCGAATCGGTGTGCGATCACCTCGCGCACGGTCGCCCCGGCCGTGGTCAGCGTGTCCGCGAGCGTGGTGCGCAGGAACCGCTCGTCGTCGAGCACTCCCGGCTCGATGCCGTCCAGCTCGGCCAGGACGTGCCTGCCGGAGAAAACGCCGACCTCGGCGAACTCACTCGGCACTCGGGGGCCTCCCTTCATGGATGCTGTGGATGCAGTAGGTGCGCAGGGGCGGGATACCGTTGAACGCCACCGACGAGTAGCTCGCCGTGTAGGCACCGGCGGAGAGGATGTCGATCCGGTCGCCCGGCCGCAAGGACAGGGGCAGCCGGTAGGGCGTCCGCTGGTACAGCACGTCGTCACCATCGCATGTCGGACCTGCGATGATCACCGGCCCGTCCGCCGTCGAGTGATCTGTGACAACCTCGAGCCGGTAGGCGATCGCCTCGTTCTCCGTCTCGGCCAGCCCGTTGTAGCGGCCGACGTCGAGATACACCCAGCGTTCCGGGTCGTCGGCGGACTTGCGGGACACCAGCACGACCTCGCAGCGGATGAGCCCCGCCTCGGCGACGATCGCCCTGCCCGGTTCGAGCACCACCTCGGGTTCCTGCCCCGGAAGGTGCTCGCGCAGGGCCGCGCCGATCGCGGCGGCGTAGTCGGCCGGTGCGGGCGCCGGCCCGGTGTAGGCGACACTGATGCCGCCGCCGACGTTCAGCCTGCGCAGTGGCACGCCGTGTTCGGCCGTCGCCGTGAACACCTTGGCGGCGGAGGCGATCGCGAGGTCCCAGGCGCCGGTGTCGAGCTGCTGAGAGCCGACGTGGAAGCTGACCCCGGCTGGATCGAGGCCGAGTTCGGCGGCACGCAGCAGGAGCGGCACGGCCTGGTCGGCGGCGCAGCCGAACTTGCGGCCGAATGGCGTCACCGACGCGGGCGCCTCCACCAGCAGGCGCACCGACACCTCCGCGCCCGGCGCCCGCTCGGCGACGTTGACCAGGTCGCTCTCGGCTTCGACCACGTACTCGCGCACGCCCGCGCGGTGGGCGAACGCGATGTCGGCAGGCTTCTTGACCGTGTTGCCGTACGACAGCGTCTCCGGAGCGGCGCCCGCGGCGAGGCACAGCTCGATCTCCGCCGGGCTCGCGACGTCGAAGGAGGCGCCCGCGGCCACGAGCGCGCGCAGCACGGCGGGCTCGGGGTTGGCCTTGACGGCGTACTGGACGCGGCTGCCTTCGAAGGTCGCGGCCAGTGTGCGGTAGCGCTCCAGGACGGTGTCGACGTCGATCACGAGACAGGGAGTGGGCGGGTCGTGTTCGGCGAGGAAGCCGCGAATTCGATCGAGCGTGGTACTCACCCTGCCCAGCGTCTCAGGTCCCGGCGCGCCGTGGGAACGCGGCTCCATTCCGTGCGGAGCAGAGCGGCGCGCGAGCCGTGAAGTTGCAGTCCTGACCTCGGCGTCAGCTCTCGGCGCCACGGTGGGGAGGCGCCCATTCGAATAGCACGCCGGGTGCCGGAAATATAGGCTTTGGCCATTGTCCGAATAGTTCGCCGTGAAATGGCCGCGGCGCGAATCCGACCTTCGCGCGCGCTGTGCCGACAATTCCGGATGGAGGTGGAATGCGTCCCGGCGGCCTTCCTGGGCGCGCCGGACGGCGGCTCGGGCGCTGGGGGCCGCCGGCATCACGAACGTGGCTTGTCGCGATGTCCCGGAACGCGCTTCCGGGACCTGATCACGGGTAAGGCCAGGCTAAATCGCAGGCTCACCCTGCTCGACCGGCTCCGGGGTCGCGTTCGGTCATGGTCAGCGGGGTGTCGTGGGCTAATGGGTGAATGATTCCCGAGATCGAAGCCGGTGTGGTTTACCCTGGGTAGCACGCCAAGATGGGAGAGCGGGGTCTGGACCGCAGTGTCCGCGATGTCACGCTTCGGTGAAGATCCCCTGGCCGAGACGCTGAACCCGTTAAGAAGCACCGGATACATCCCGTTCGCCGAAGCCACAACATCGGGGACTCTTTGGTGTGTTCACTCCACCGTGACGGCGTGTCGACTAGGCCGTTCGAGTGGCTAGAAGGTGTCCATTGGTCTATGTGGGTGATGCTTGATGCCTTGCTTGCCATGAATGCGGTAACCGAATTGCCGGGGACCGGATCGCCGTCGGGTGATTCGGTGGGCCACCGAAGAGTGAGAATCGGTATTTCCGCTGGTCACGGGCCATAGATCGAGAACATTTGCCGAGCACCCGATTGGTGTACGCTTTCTGGCACCTCGACCGAAGTCAATTGGGCACTGATGCGCGCCTGGACGCTGTGCAGTTCGCATGATGCGATGTGCGGTGCCCTCAGGGGGTTGACGGACGTCGTGCCGGTAGACGTACGAGAACGGCTGAATGCTGGCGAGGACCAGCGGCGAAGGATGGGCTCACATGCGGTACACGACTGGTCGCGTACGACACTTGGCCTCGCCTGACGGGACCCGGTAGGCGAGGAGCCATGAGCCGTCCGCAGTCAGCGAGCAAGCCGGAGGAGGAGTCACCTTCGTGACCGTTGCTGGAGAAGGTCAAGTGCCCGTGGGGACGCTTCTCGGCCAGCCGGCCCCGACGCCGTCCAAGTGGCGTGCCCTCGTGCGATGGCGCGACTGGAGCCTGCCCGTCAAGCTCGGCGCCGTCACGCTGGTCCCCATCGTCATCGCGCTCGTGCTGGGCGGCATCACGCTCGGCAACCAGATCGAGCGCTCCGACCGCTACGACCGCGTGGCGCAGCTCGCCGACCTCGGCGCCTCCACGCGCGCCGTGCTCGACGGCCTGCAGCGTGAGCGCACGCAGACAGCGCGGCTGCTCACCGACGGCTCCGGCCTGAACTCACCGGAGCTGCGCGACGCGCGAGCCGCCGTCGACCGCGCGGCCGGTCCGCTCACGTCCGCGGCGGGCGCCGCCGAGCTGGACGGCATCGCCGGCCCTCGTCAGGAGGTCAGCGATCAGCTGGGCCGGCTCGGCAGCCTGCGCGATCAGGTCGCCGCGGGCCAGGTCGGCCCCGTGCAGGCCGTCACCGAGTACTCGAGCATCACCTCGGCCCTGCTCAACCTCGACGTCGCGGTCGTGGCCGGCATGGGCGACGACGGCCTCGGCGGCACGCCGAGCGCCCTGCACGGCCTGCTCGTCGCGCGGGAAGAGGTGTCGGTCCAGCAGGCGCTGATCGGCTACGGCATCAGCCGCGGCGGTCTCGCGCCGAGCGAGTTCAACCAGGTCCGCACGTCGGACGTGCGGCTGACCGACCGACTCGCGGAGTTCCGCATCGCCGCCACCGGCGCCCAGCGCCAGGACTTCGACTCCACGGTCCGCGGGGACGACTTCGACAACCGCGACCGCGTGGTCAAGACGGTGCTGGCCGAGCAGGACTCGGGTGGCTCCGCGGGCTTCGGCTCGACCTCGGAGCAGCAGTGGGCCGACACCTCCGGCGCGGTGTTCACGAGCCTCGGAGACGTCAGCGACAGGCTCGGCGGCGAGCTCACCAGCACGGCGGGCGAGCTGGCCGACGGCGCGAGCACAGGCGTGGTCGTGCTCGCCGTGGTCCTCGTCATCGCGCTGCTGCTCGCGGCGGCCGTGGTCTTTCTCATCACGCGGCAGCTGCTGCGCTCGCTGAAGCTCTTGCGCACCAGGGCACTGGAGGTCGCCGAGCACGACCTGCCCTCGGCCGTGCGCACGATCCAGGAGGGCCGGTCGCAGAGCACGGACGTGCAGCCCGTGCCCGTCGGGACCAACGACGAGATCGGCGAGGTCGCCAGGGCGTTCGACGCCGTGCACAGCCAGGCGCTGCGCCTCGCCGTCGAGCAGGCCGGCATGCGCACCGGCTACGCGAGCGTGTTCGTCAACCTGTCGCGGCGCAGCCAGAGCCTCGTGCAGCGGCAGCTGCAGCTGATCGAGCGGCTCGAACGCGACGAGGAGGACGCCGACCAGCTGGCGACGCTGTTCCAGCTCGACCATCTCGCCACGCGCATGCGGCGCAACAACGAGAACCTCATGGTGCTTTCCGGCGCGGAGCCGGGCCGCAGGTCCGGCCAGCCCGTCAGCACCACCGACGTCCTGCGGGCCGCGGTGTCGGAGATCGAGCAGTACCAGCGGGTCGTGGTGCAGCCGCCGCCTCAGGTGCGGGTCGTCGGCTACGCCGCGGGCGACCTGGTCCGGCTCGTCGCCGAGCTGCTCGACAACGCCACCGCGTTCTCCGCGCCCGAGACACAGGTGACGGTGGCGACGCGGCAGCTGGAGGACGGCTCGCTGTCGATCGACATCATGGACCGCGGCATCGGCATGAACGAGGCCGAGGTGACGGAGGCCAACGCGCGCCTGACCGAGGCGGGCTCGGTGGACCTCGCCACGTCGCGCCGCATGGGCCTGTTCGTGGTCGGCCGGCTCGCGAGCAGGCACAACTTCGGCGTCGCCCTGCACGGCGGCAAGGACATCGTCGGGGTGCGTGCGACCGTGAAGGTGCCCGCTGAGCTCGTGATGGACGGCCAGGGCACGCCGCAGTCCATGTCCCCGCGGGGCGAGACCACCCCGCAGCTGCCACAGGCACCGCAGGCCTCGGCCCCCGCGGGTCAGGGCCCCGGCGGGCTGCCCCGCAGGCAGACCAACGGCGCGAGCAGGCCGGGTGCGCTGCCGGCGTTCTCGCAGGGCACGCCACCGCCCTCGGCCAACGAGGTGTCCGGCACAGCGTTGTTCACGCCGATCGGGCGCGACGAACCGGAGGAGGGGGCCCGCACTCAGCAGGTGCCACCGCCCCGGTGGCCCCAGCAGCACGACCAGCAGGCCGCGGCCGACGAGCCGTCCCGCAACGGCGTCGTGCCCCCGGAGACGGCGGCGGAGACCACCGCGGCCACCCCGGTCGTCACCGACGGCGCGGTTGCCGAGGACACGGAGGCCACCGAACGCACGGCGGCTCCCGGGGCGCCGTCCGAGGAGATCGGGCGGCAGCCGGATCCGGAGAAGGCGGCCGAGCCGGCAGCGGAGCAGGCACAGGCCGACGATGCGCTGAGCGGCAAGGAACTCTTCGCCGCCAACAGCACCGTCGTGAGCGACTGGTGGAGCGCGGCCACCACGGCGAGCGACGCCGAGCGCCGCGCCCGGCAGAGCATGGACCCGTCGGAAACGACGCCGATCTTCGACGAGATGCTCTCGGTGTGGTTCCGCAGCGATGCCGACGCGTCGGCGTCCCAGGGCGGCCGCAGTGGCTGGGACTTCGCCGCGGACGAGCGGTGGCGCGCCGTGCAGGCCGTGTCGGAGGTGTCGCCTTCGGACTACACCAAGGCCGGACTTCCCAGGCGTCGCAAGGGAGAACAGCTCCTGCCCGGTAGCGCGGTCCCGCCGAGCCCGGCCCCGGACGCCGCGGCGAAGGAGAAGGACGGCAAGCCGGAACTGCCCGCGCGGGACCCGGTCGACGTGCGCAGCAGGCTCAGCAGCTTCCAGCAGGGCGTGAGCCGAGGCCGCAGGCAGAGCGGCGCGGCCGAGCCGGAGACCCCGGAGTCGCCCGCGGCCCAGCCGCAGGCCGAGCGGCCGAAGACCACCGCCTCGGGACTGCCACAGCGGCAGCCGAGGAAGAAGGCGGCACAGACGCCGGCACCGGCGCAGGCGGCGGACACCGCGGCGGCACGGCCGGCCGCGGAACCCGCGCCGCAGGCCGGTGCGAGCCAGGGCGCCGCTCCCGCCTCGGAGTGGGCGTTCGCCTCCGACGACCGGTGGCGGACCGTGCAGGCGGTTGCCGAGTCCTCGCCGTCGAGCTACACGGCGGCGGGCCTGCCGAGGCGCCGCAGGGGTGAACAGCTGCTTCCCGGCAGCGTGTCCGCATCGAGCACGACCGAGAGCCGGCCGAGGACCGAACGCGACCCCGCGGACGTCAGGGGCAGGCTCAGCAGCTTCCAGCAGGGTATTCGCCGAGGCAGGCATCGGACCGCTCAGGCGACCGAGAGCACTCAAGAGAAAGTGGAGGGTGAATGACCGCGCCGGAACGGGCTCAGCCCCAGCAGAATCAGTTCGGGTGGCTGGTGAACGACTTCGCCGAGCGGGTGCCCGGCGTGGCCCACGCCGTGGTGGTGTCGGCGGACGGGCTGCTGCTCACCGCCTCCAACCGGCTCCCCCTCGACCGGGCCGACCAGCTCGCCGCGGTCGCCTCCGGGCTCGTCAGCCTCACCCAGGGTGCGGCGCGCTGCTTCGAGGCGGGCGCGGTCAACGAGACCGTCGTGGAGATGGAGCTCGGCATCATGGTGCTGATGTCCATCAGCGACGGCTCGTGCCTCGCCGTGCTGGCCGCGCCCAACTGCGACATCGGTCAGGTGGCGTACGAGATGACGCTGCTCGTCGACCGCGTCGGGCAGATCCTCACGCCGGAGCTGCGGGCTCAGCTGCAGGGCGCGGGCGGCCCGCTGGTCGGCGAACCGGTGGGATGACCGCGCGATGAGCACGGGGGCTGGATCCTCGGCCGAGGACGACCCGGGCACGTTCGCCGACGTGCTGGGCGGTTTCGCGCTGGGTTCCGGTCGTGTCCGTCGCAAGAAGGGCAAACGCAGGGACGACCCCGGTGAGGACAACGGCCGGGAAGCACCACCGGCCACCCCGCCAGCCGAGGCGGAGGAGCGCGGTGAGACCCGGTCGTGGACCGGAGAGGAGCAGTTCGTGTCGGCCGAAGCCATTCCGTTCATACCGGCCACAGCGCCGAATCCAGCGGAGGAGACCGGTTTCGTCCGTCCGTACGCCATCACTGGCGGCCGGACGAAGGCGAACTATCCACTGGAGCTCGAGACCTTGGTCTCCACTCGCGAGGCCGCTGTGATTGCGGTGCCCGACCAGATCGAGCACCAGCTGATCATGGAAGAATGTCGAACCCCACGTTCGGTCGCCGAGATCGCTGCGGCTCTCCGTGTCCCGCTCGGCGTGGCGCGGGTGCTGATCAGTGACGCGGCGGACACGGGGCTGGTCACCGTGCACAAGACCATCTCCGGTGACGAGGGCGCCGAAGCGCATCTGATGTTGATGGAAAGGGTTTTGAGTGGACTCCGTCGGCTTTAAGGCACCGCGCGAAGCCGCGCCGAAGACGATGACGTCGGCCAAGATCGTCGTGGCCGGCGGGTTCGGGGCGGGCAAGACGACCTTCGTCGGGTCGGTGTCGGAGATCGTGCCGCTGACGACCGAGGCGATGATGACGGACGCCAGTACCGGCATCGACGATCTCGAGGCGACGCCCAACAAGGCCACGACGACCGTGGCCATGGATTTCGGCCGGGTATCTCTCGACGAGGATCTGATCCTGTACCTCTTCGGGACGCCCGGCCAGCAGCGCTTCTGGTTCATGTGGGACGACCTGGTGCGCGGCGCGATCGGCGCCGTGGTGCTCGCCGACACCAGGCGGCTCGCCGACTCGTTCGCCCCGGTCGACTTCTTCGAGGACAGGGGCCTGCCCTACATCGTGGGGGTGAATACGTTCGACGGCGTGTTACACCACGACCTGAACGATGTTCGAGAGGCGTTGTCGATCGACCCGGCCATCCCGATCGTGCGCTGCGACGCCCGTGACCGGGAGTCCACCAAGCAAACCCTGATCACCCTGGTCGAGTACGCGATGCGCCAGTGGATCGCGCTGCGTTCCCCGGCCCCCGCCGGCTGAATCGATTCCGGGCGGCTGAGACCGCCGTCACGGTGAAGCTTGGGTTCAAAACAGTAGGAAGTCCAAGTATTTTGGAGGCATGACCTCCGAACTGCACCGGCCTGCGCACCCCGTCCGGTTCGTGACCGCGGCGAGCCTCTTCGACGGTCACGACGCGTCCATCAACATCATGCGGCGGATCCTCCAGTCGCAGGGCGCCGAGGTGGTCCACCTCGGCCACAACCGGTCGGTGGACGAGGTCGTCACGGCGGCGATCTCGGAGGACGTGCAGGGCGTGGCCATCAGCGCTTACCAGGGCGGGCACGTCGAGTACTTCACGTACCTCGTCGACCTGCTCCGGGAGCGCGGCGCCGGACACGTCAAGGTGTTCGGCGGCGGTGGCGGTGTCATCGTCCGCGAGGAGATCGAGCTGCTGCACTCCCGCGGCGTGGCGCGGATCTTCTCGCCGGACGACGGCCTCGAGATGGGCCTGCCCGGCATGATCAACTCGATGATCGCGGCGTGCGACGTCGACCTCGCGGCTCAGGAGACGGGGTCGGTCGACCAGCTGCTCTCCGGTGACGTCCGGACGCTCGCGCGCACCATCACGCGCCTGCAGCAGGAGGTTCTGCAGGGGGAGTGGCTCACCGCGATCCGGGACGCGGCGCGGACGCGCACGGTGCCGGTGCTCGGCATCACCGGCACCGGCGGCTCCGGCAAGTCGTCGCTCACCGACGAGCTGGTGCGCCGGTTCCGGCTCGACCAGGAGGACAAGCTCCGCATCGCCGTGCTCGCGATCGACCCGACGCGGCGCAAGGGTGGCGGCGCGCTGCTCGGCGACCGCATCCGCATGAACTGCCTCGACGGCGACCGCGTGTTCTTCCGCTCGCTGGCCACGCGTACCACCAGCGGCGAGATCCCCGCCGGGCTCGACGACGCCATCCTGGCGTGCAAGGCCGCCGGCTACGACCTGGTGATCGTCGAGACGCCGGGTATCGGCCAGGGCGACGCGGGCATCGTCGACCACGTCGACCACGCGCTGTACGTGATGACGCCCGAGTTCGGCGCGGCCTCGCAGCTGGAGAAGATCGACATGCTCGACTTCGCCGACGCCGTGGCCATCAACAAGTTCGAGCGGCGAGGGGCGGAGGACGCGCGCCGCGACGTGGCCCGGCAGCTCGTGCGCAACCGCGAGGAGTTCCACGCCGCGCCCGAGGACATGCCGGTGTTCGGCACGAGCGCCGCGAAGTTCAACGACGACGGCGTCACGGCGCTGTACCAGCACCTGCGGGACCTGCTCGCCGGCAGCGGGCTGTCGGTGTCGACCGGGGTGCTGCCGAAGGCGGAGGGCAAGGTCTCCACCGAGCTCAGCACGATCATCCCCACCGACCGCACCCGCTACCTCGCCGACATCGCGGCCACCGTGCGCGGATACCACGACCGGACCGCGAGCCAGGTCGAGGCCGTCCGCAGGCGCGAGCACCTCGCCGCCGCCCGGGACGAGCTGGCCGCGGCCGGCGCCGACACCGAGGCGCTCGACCGGCTGCTCGCCGACGCGGAGTCCGGTGTGGACGGTGCGACCGTGAAGCTGCTGGAGGAGTGGAAGCGCCTGGCCGACGAATACCGGGGCGAGGAGCTGGTGTTCAAGGTCCGCGACAAGGAGATCCACACGCAGCTGTGGCGGGAGACCCTGTCCGGCAACCGCGTGCCAAGGGTCGCGCTGCCGCGCTACAGCGACTCCGGCGAGCTGGTGTCGTTCCTGCGTCGCGAGAACCTGCCCGGCTACTTCCCTTACACGGCGGGTGTTTTCCCGTTCAAGCGCGAGGGCGAGGACCCGGCCCGCATGTTCGCGGGCGAGGGGGACGCGTTCCGCAC
The DNA here is from genome assembly GCF_003311655.1 of Prauserella sp. PE36. Lineage (NCBI taxonomy): Bacteria > Bacillati > Actinomycetota > Actinomycetes > Pseudonocardiales > Pseudonocardiaceae > Prauserella > Prauserella sp. PE36. The sequence continues at coordinate 266,589 of NZ_QEQT01000087.1, forward strand.
CAACCGGCGGTTCAAGTACCTTTCCGCCGACTCCGAGGCCAAGCGGCTCTCGACGGCGTTCGACTCGGTGACACTCTACGGCTTCGACCCGGACACCCGGCCCGACATCTACGGCAAGGTCGGCACGTCCGGCGTCTCCATCGCGACGCTCGACGACATGAAGGCGCTCTACGACGGTTTCGACCTCACGGCGCCGAGCACGTCGGTTTCGATGACGATCAACGGCCCCGCCCCGACGATCCTCGCGTTCTTCCTCAACACCGCGATCGACCAGAAGCTCGACGCGTTCCGGGAGGAGCACGGGCGGGAGCCGTCGGCAGAGGAGGCCGGGCAGATCCGCGACTGGACGCTGCGGCAGGTGCGCGGCACCGTGCAGGCCGACATCCTCAAGGAGGACCAGGGTCAGAACACCTGCATCTTCTCCACCGAGTTCAGCCTGCGGATGATGGCCGACATCCAGGAGTGGTTCATCGAGAAGGGAGTCCGCAACTTCTACTCGGTGTCGATCTCCGGCTACCACATCGCGGAGGCCGGGGCCAACCCGATCTCACAGCTGGCCTTCACCCTCGCCAACGGGTTCACCTACGTCGAGTCCTACCTGGCGCGCGGCATGGACATCGACGATTTCGCGCCGAACCTGTCGTTCTTCTTCTCCAACGGCATGGACGCGGAGTACTCGGTGCTCGGCCGGGTTGCGCGGCGGATCTGGGCGGTCGCGATGCGGGAACGCTACGGAGCCAACGACCGGTCGCAGAAGCTCAAGTACCACGTGCAGACCTCGGGTCGCTCGCTGCACGCGCAGGAGATGAGCTTCAACGACATCCGCACAACGCTGCAGGCGCTGTGCGCGCTCTACGACAACGCGAACTCCTTGCACACCAACGCCTACGACGAGGCGATCACCACGCCGAGCGAGAGCTCGGTGCGCCGCGCGATGGCGATCCAGATGATCATCAACAAGGAGTGGGGCCTGTCGAAGAACGAGAACCCCCTGCAGGGCTCGTTCGTCATCGACGAGCTGACCGACCTCGTGGAGGAGGCCGTGCTCACCGAGTTCGACCGCATCTCCGAGCGCGGCGGCGTGCTGGGCGCCATGGAGACCGGATACCAGCGCGGCAAGATCCAGGACGAGTCGATCCTCTACGAGCGCCTCAAGCACGACGGCTCGCTGCCGATCGTCGGGGTGAACACCTTCCGGAACCCGCACGCCGACGAGGAGGAGGTGGAGGTCGAGCTGGCCCGCGCCACCGAGGAGCAGAAGCAGTCGCAGCTCGACCGGCTCGCCGACTTCCAGCGGCGCCACCACGACGAGGCGCAGCAGGCGCTCAAGGAGCTGCGGGAGGCGGCCACGCGTGGCGACAACGTGTTCGCGGTGCTGATGGACGCCGCGCGGGTGTGCTCGCTCGGCCAGATCACCGAGGCGTTCTTCGAGGTCGGAGGCCAGTACCGGCGCAACGTCTGAGCCGGAGGAACAATCGGTGCGCACGCCGGGTTCCATGGTCATATGAAGTTCGGTGTCTCGACCTTTCTGACCGACGAGGGCATCCGGCCGGACGTGCTGGGCAGGGCGCTGGAGGAGCGCGGGTTCGACTCGCTCTTCGTGACCGAGCACTCGCACATCCCCGCCAGCAGGGAGTCGCCCTATCCTGGCGGCGGCGAGCTGCCGAGGATCTACTACCGGACCCTCGACCCCTTCGTGGCGCTCGCCGGCGCGGCCACGGTGACGAAGAACCTCCTGCTCGGGACCGGCGTGGCACTGCTGCCGCAGCGCGACGTGCTGCACACGGCGAACGAGGTGGCGAGCCTCGACCTGCTCTCCGGCGGGCGCTTCGTGTTCGGCGTCGGGGTCGGCTGGAACCGCGAGGAGATGCGCAACCACGGCACCGACCCGCGCACGCGGGGCAGGCTGATGGACGAGCAGCTCCAGGCGCTCAAGGCGCTCTGGACGCGGGAACGGGCGGAGTTCCACGGCGAGTTCGTGGACTTCGACCCCGTCTACGCGTGGCCGAAGCCCGTGCAGCGGCCGCATCCGCCGGTCTACATCGGCGGGGAGAGCCCGGCCGCGCTGGCCCGGCTCGTCGCGCACGGTGACGGCTGGCTGCCGCGCGCCGAGACCACGCCCGAGGAGATCCGCCGGGTCCGGAAGTGGCTCGCCGAGCAGGGCAGGCCGGACGTGCCGGTGACGATGTTCGCGATCGGGCGCAGGGCTTCGGCGGACCTCGCCGGGTGGGCCGACGCGGGGGTCGACCGGGTGACGTTCTACCTGCCGACCAAGCCGGAGGACGAGACCCTGCGCAGGCTCGACGAGTTCACCGCGCTCACCGAGCGTCACGGGAGGTAGGTTGATCGGAGAGGCACAGGGGCACGCAGAAGGGTTGGTACAGGCGTGAGTGACGTTCAGATCGGCATCGCGGCGGCGCTGGAGCAGTTCTCGCCGAGGGAGTCCATCAAGCTGGCGGCGCTGGCCGAGCAGCACGGGTTCTCCGGCCAGATGGCGGCCGACCACTTCCAGCCGTGGGTGCCGGCGCAGGGCGAGGCCTCGTTCGTGTGGAGCGTGCTGGCCTCGCTCGCCGAGAACACCACGGGAGACCTCGGGCCGGGGGTGACCTGCCCGTCGTTCCGGCTGCACCCGTCGATGGTGGCGCAGGCGGCAGCGACGCTGGAGGCGACGTACCCGGGTCGCACGTGGCTCGGCATCGGCTCCGGTGAGGCGCTCAACGAGCACGTCATCGGCGGCTACTGGCCGGAGGCGCCGGAGCGCGTGCGCCGGATGTTCGAGGCGCTCGAGATCATCCGCAAGCTGTTCACCGGCAAGGACGTCAAGCACAGCGGCGAGTTCTTCAAGCTGCACACCACCCGCCTGTGGACGCTGCCGGACGCCCCGCCGCCGATCTACATCGCCTCTGCGGGCCCGTACACCTCGCGCAAGACCGGTGAGCTCGCCGACGGGCTGATCACGCCGGGCGCGTCGCTGGAGAAGCTCGCCGGCATCCTCGACAACTTCGGGAAGGGCGCCAAGAAGGCGGGCAAGGACCCGGACAGCATGCCGAAGCTGCTGCAGGTGCACCTCTCGTGGGCGGCGACCGACGACGAGGCCTGGAAGAACGCCATGGAGCAGTGGCCCAACGGTGGCATGAAGTTCCCGAAGGCCGACATCCGCTCGCCGTTCGACTTCGAGCAGATGGCCAAGCTGGTGCGCCCGGAGGACTTCGAGGGCCGCATGGTGGTGTCGTCGGATCCCGACGTGCATCGCGCGTCGCTGCAGAAGTTCATCGACGCCGGGTTCAACCGGATCTACATCCACAACGTGGGCCGCAACCAGGAGGAGTGGATCGAGACCTTCGGCCGCGAGGTGCTGCCGAAGCTCACCGCGTAACCCCGGGGCTCAGCTGCAGTGAAGGCCACCTTGCCTGCGTTCAACGCAGTGAAGGTGGCCTTCACTGCGTCCGGCCACTGCGTCCGGGGCGACCTAGTCGAGGAGTAGGTGGACCGAGAGCTCCAGGCGGTTGGCGACGTCGGCGGCGGAGGCCCTGCGCGTCACCCACGCCACCAGGTTCGCCATCCAGACGTCGGCGATGACGTGGAAGACGTCGCGATCGTGGTCGGTCGGCTCGTCGATGCCCATCGCCTTGGCGAACATGTTCTCCATGTGCCTGCCGACCTGCTCCACCTCGGCGGCCGCGGTCGTGTCGGCGAACATGAACGCCCGGACCATCGCCTCCGTGAGGTGCGGGTCGCGCTGCATCATCCGCGTGTTGCGGCCGAGCACGAACAGCAGCCGCTCGGTGGGCGTGTCGCCGGGAATGGAGCCGCGGTCGAGCTTGTCCTGCGCACGCTCGAACTCCCGCGCCAGCCCCGAGACGAGCAGGTGGATCTTGGAGGGGAAGTAGCGGTACAGGGTGCCGAGGGCGACGTCGGCGCGTTCGGCGACCGTCCGCATCTGGACGGCGTCGTACCCGCCCTTGGCGGCCAGCGCGAGCGTCGCGTCGAGAATGCGCTTGCGCCGGTCGCGCTGTGCGGCCGAGCCCAGCTCCTCGCCGCCGATCGGGCTCAGCGCGCCCCGGCCCTTCGTCTGGGCCGGTGCCTTGGGCTTGCTTGCCATCCGCAGTCTCCCCGTTGCAGAACTTGTTCCACTTTGCGTGCTCAGCGTACCTAACGCCGGACGTGGATCGGGTATGAGGTTGATCGCCCAAAAACTGAAACACGTTCTATAATCGCCCTCGTGTCGATCGCGATCACCGATGAGCAGCGCGCACTGGCCACGTCGATCCGTGCCTGGGCGGCAGGCGGGCGTGACCCCGATGGTCTCATCGGGATCGGGTTGCCCGCGATCGCCGTGCCGGAAGCCCTCGGCGGCGCTGGAGCCGGCGTGGCCGATCTCGCGGCCGGTATCGAGGAGGCCGCCGCCGTGCTCGCGGAGGGGCCGCTGTTCGGCAGCCTCCTCGCGGGACTCGTGCTGGCGCGGTTCCCTGACTCGCCCGTGGCGAAGGAGCTCGTCCCGGCACTGGCCGAGGGCACCGTCCGCGCCGCGGTGGCTCTCGGGCCGGGGGAGCTGTCCGGGAGCCGGGCGCCCGGCGGCGGGCTCGTGGTGTCGGGCCGCACCCCGGCGATCCCTGACGCAGGAGACGCAGGGCAACTGCTGCTGGCCGCCCGCGTCGACGGCGGGCCCGTGTGGTTCGCCGTCGACGCCGCCCTGGTCACCGTGACGCCCGCGACCGCGTTCGACCCGTCGAGGCCGCTCGCCCGCGCCGAGCTGGCCGCCGTGGAGGTGCCGCCGGAGTCGGTGCTGCCCGGCGCGCCGGTCGCCGAGCTGGCCGCGACCCTCGCCGCCGCCGAGGCCGCGGGCGTGGCCGCCTGGTGCGTGCGCACCGCGAGCGAGTACGCGCGGGTGCGCGAGCAGTTCGGCCGCCCGATCGGGTCGTTCCAGGCCGTCAAGCACGTCTGCGCGGAGATGCTGTGCCGCTCCGAGCTGGCCTCGGCGCTGGCGTGGGACGCCGCACGGGCGGCCGACGAGGACGGCACGGACCCCGCTCAGCACGCCTTCGCCGCCGCCGTCGCCGCCGCGGGCGCACTCGACGCCGCGGTGGACAACGCCAAGGACTGCATCCAGGTGCTCGGTGGCATCGGCTTCACGTGGGAGCACGACGCGCACCGCTACCTGCGCCGCGCGCTGGCACTGCGGCAGCAGCTCGGTGGCGCGGCGCGCTGGCGGCACCGGGCCGCGGAACTGGCGCTGACCGGCACCCGCAGAACCCTGGACATCGACCTCACCGGGCACGAGGACGACCCTGTCGCCGTGGAGGCCCGGCGGCTCGCCGCCGAGCTGGCCGGGCTCGAGGCTCACCGGCAACGCGAGCGGCTGGCCGAGACCGGCTACCTCGTGCCGCACTGGCCCCGGCCGCACGGGCTCGACGCGACCCCCGCGCAGCAGCTGCTCGTCGACGCCGAGCTGCGCCGCGCAGGCGTGCGCAGGCCCGACCTGGTGATCGGCGCGTGGGCCGTCCCGACGATCCTGCGGCACGGCACCGCCGAGCAGCGCGAGCGGTTCACCGGGCCGACCCTGCGCGGCGAGCTCACGTGGTGTCAGCTGTTCAGTGAGCCCGGCGCCGGGTCCGACCTCGCCTCGCTGCGCACGAGGGCCGTGCGCGCCGAGGGCGGCTGGCGGCTCAGCGGGCAGAAGGTGTGGACATCGCTCGCGCACGAGGCCGACTGGGCGATCTGCCTCGCGCGCACCGATCCGGACGCGCCGAAACACCGCGGCATCACGTACTTCCTCGTGGACATGCGGGCCGAGGGCATCGAGATCAGGCCGCTGCGCGAGATCACCGGCGAGACGCGGTTCAACGAGGTGTTCCTCGACGACGTGTTCGTGCCCGACGCCGACGTGGTCGGCGAGGTGAACGACGGCTGGCGGCTGGCGAGGACCACGCTCGCCAACGAGCGGGTGGCCCTCGGTGGCGGATCCTCCGTGGGTGAGGCCGTGGAGCAGCTGCTGGCGGAGCACCCCGACCTCGGCACCGAGCGGCTCGGCGCCCTCGTGGTGCAGGGCTGCGCGGTGTCGGTGCTCGGGCTGCGCGACACGCTGCGCAGGCTCGGCGGCGGGGAACCGGGCGCGGAGTCGAGCGTGAGCAAGCTGCTGGGCGTGCGGCACCGGCAGGAGGTCGCCGAGGCGGCGCTCGACGCGCTCGGCGAGCACGGCGTGGTGGTCGACGAGTCGACATCGGCCGCGCAGCACGAGTTCCTGCTCACCCGGTGCCTGAGCATCGCGGGCGGCACCACGCAGGTGCTGCTCAGCGTGGTGGCCGAGCGGCTGCTGGGTCTGCCCCGGAGTTGATGAGGTAGCGGACGTAGGTCCACTCCAGGAACCGTTCCACGCCTCGCACGACGTGGGCGCTGCGGATCGACGGGAACAGGTCGAACGCGTGCTGCGCGCCGGGGATCTCCGCGTACGCCACCGTGTTCGGGGAGAGCTCGCGCAGCCTGCGGACGAACTCGCGGGCCTCGCGCACCGGCACGAGCGTGTCGTGCTCGCCGTGGACGACGAAGAACGGCGGCGCCTTGTCGGTGATGCGGTCCAGCGGGGAGGCGGCCACGTACTCGTCGAGGAACTCCTCGGGGTCCTTGCCGACGACGAAGCGCGCGAGCAGGTGCCGCCGGGTCGTGCTCGCCCTCGACCCGCTCGTCGCGGCGAAGTCGTAGACCCCGTAGTGCGGCACGCACGCCTGCACGCTCGTGTCGATCTCGGTGAAGCCGGGCTGCAGGCGCGGGTCGTTGGGCGTGAGCGCGAGCAGTGCCGAGAGGTGCCCGCCCGCCGATCCGCCGGTGGCAACCACGTAGTCAGGGTCGCCGCCGTACTCCGTGATGTGCTGGCGGATCCACGCCAGGGCCCGCTTGGCCGCGACGATGTGGTCGGGCCAGTGCGCCGAGGGCGAGAGCGGGTAGTTGATCGCCACGCACACCCACCCGCGCTGGGCCATGTGCAGCATCAGCGGGATGCCCTGCTGGTCCTTGTTCCCGACCGTCCACGCCCCGCCGTGCACCTGCAGCAGCACCGGCCTTCCGGACACGGGCTCGCGCGGCCGGTACACGTCGAGCAGGAACCGCCGCCCGCCAGGCGCGTAGGCGATGTCGCGGTCGCGGCGGACCTCCTTGTCGTGCATGCGGAACGGCAGCACGAGCTGGCCCCACGGTGTGGCGAGGTCCTTCGGACTCGGCGGCCTGCTCAGCTCCTGGCGGTAGGCGGGGCCGAGTGCCTCGACGAGGGCGTCCTCCACCGCGCCCTTCGCGCGCTGCGCCGACACGATGAGCGAGGCGAGGCCCGCCGCCGAGAGGCCCGCCATGGCGAGCCCGGGCTTGTCGGCCCGGCGAAGGCCGCGTTTGGCGATGTGGGCGGCCGTGTCCGCGACGGTGAGCGCGAGCAGGTGCGGCGCGAGCTCGGCGGTGAGCCAGCCGGCGAAGAACGCCGGGAACGCGGCACGGCTACCGGGCAGCGGACGCACGGCGTTGGCCGTGAACCCCAGTTGCACCGCCCGGCGGGTCCGGAACGAGGCATGCATGATCCACGAGCGTACCGATCTCGTTCGCCTACGCTAGGCGAGTGGAGCGATTGAGCGGGCTCGACGCGAGCTTTCTCTACCTGGAGACGTCCTCGCAGCCGCTGCACGTGTGCGGGCTGGTGACCGTCGACCCGTCGGCCGTTCCCGGCGGGTACGGCTTCGCACAGTTGCGCGCGCGGCTGGCCGAGCGGGTGCGGGGCAACCCCGTGTTCCGGCGCAGGCTCCACAACCCGCTCCTGAACCTGAACCACCCCGTGTGGGTGGAGGACGAGGACTTCGACCTCGACCGGCACGTGCACCGCGCCGAGGTGCCCGCGCCCGGCGGCCGGGAGCAGCTCGCCGAGGTGTGCGCCGGGATCGCGGGCACACGACTCGAACGGTCCAGGCCGCTGTGGGAGATCCACGTCCTGGAGGGGCTCGCCGACGGCGGCGTCGCCGTGCTGGCGAAGATGCACCACGCGAGCGTCGACGGCGTGAGCGGAGCGAACCTGCTGACCTACCTCGCCGGGCTGGAACCCGACTCGCCGGCGCCGGAGCCCGGGGAGCCGGTGAACGCGGAACCGCCGGGCCAGCTCACGATGCTGCGCAGGAGCGCGTTGGACGTCGCCCGCAGGCCGGTGGAGCTGGCGCGGCTGCTGCCCGGCCTGGCCGGGCTGGTGCCGCGGTGGGTGGGCCGTTCGCTGCAGGGCAAGGGCATGGCGACGCCGTTCACGGCGCCGCGCACGTCCTTCAACGGCACGATCACCGCCGAGCGCGCCGTCGCCTTCGCGCAGGTGGACCTCGACGACGTCAAGGCCATCAAGAACGCCTTCAACGTCACCGTCAACGACGCGGTGCTGGCGATGTGCGCCGGAGCGCTGCGCCGCTACCTGCTGGAGCGCGGGGAGCTGCCGGAGGATCCGCTCGTGGCGACGGTGCCGGTGTCGGTGCAGGAGCGCAGCGAGCGCGACGCCGGCAGCAACCGCGTGTCCGCGTTCTTCGCCTCCCTGCCGACGCACCTGGCCGAGCCCGCCGCGCGCGTGTTCACGCTCGCCGAGAACAACCGGCTCTCGAAGGAGCACCACCACACCATCGACGCCGACATGCTGCAGGACTGGGCGCAGTTCGCGGCGGCGACGACGTTCGGCCTTGCCGTGCGCGCCTACTCGGCGTTCCGGCTGGCCGAGAAGCACCCGGTGGTGCACAACCTGGTGATCTCGAACGTCCCGGGCCCGCCGGTGCCGATCTATCTCCTCGGCGCGCGCGTCACCGGCCTGTACCCGCTCGGCCCGGTCTTCCACGGCGCCGGGCTGAACATCACCGTGCTCTCGCAGGCCGGCAAGGTCGACATCGGCCTGCTCGCCGCACGAGAACTCGTTCCAGATCTATGGCACCTCGCCGACGCGATGCCGGACGCGCTCGAGGAACTACTCGCCGCGAGACCCTGATCCACCTGCCCCCAAGGCCACCTTTGTTGCGTTCAGCGCAGCAAAGGTGGCCTTGGGGGCAGGTAGGGGAGCGTTGGCGAGGGTGGGGGTTGCCGTGATCGGCTCCTGTGGTGAACACTAGAACGTGTTTCAGTCTTGGGCGGTTCTGGGCCAGTGAGGAGCAGCGTGGACTTCACCCCCGACGAGACCCAGCGTGAGATCGCCGAGCTCACCGCCGGGGTCCTGCGCAGGGCGGGCGACGACGGCGAGGCAGCCTGGCGCGGGCTCGCCGAGGCGGGCCTGCTGGCGTTGTCGCTGCCCGCCGAGCTCGGCGGTGACGGGCTCGGCGTCGCCGAGGTCGCCGCCGTGCTCACCGAGACGGGCCGGGCCGCCGCGCCGGTGCCCGCCCTCGCGACGCTCGCGCTCGGCGTGCTGCCGCTGGGCCGCCTCGGCACTCCCGCGCAGCGGGCCACCCTCCTGCCGGATGTCGCCGAGGGGCAGGCCGTGCTCACGGCCGCGCTGCACGAACCGTCCGCGCCGCTCACCACCAGGCCGGCCACCACGGCCACCCCGGTGGACGGCGCGTGGCTGCTCACCGGCGTCAAGACCGCCGTGCCGTACGCCGCCACCGCGCGCCGCGTGCTGGTGCCCGCGTCCGTCCCCGGCGGCACCGGCGTCTTCCTGGTGGACCCCCACGGCGAGGGCGTCACGGTCACCGCGACCCCGGCCTCGGCCGGCGGTCCCGAGCACACGCTCCGCCTCGACGACGCGGCGGTCGCCGACGAGGACCTGCTCGACACGCGCAGCGCCGGTGAGGGCCTGCGGGTGCTGCACCGGTACACGCTGGCCGGGGCCGCCGCGGTGGGCGACGGCGCGCTGGCGGGCGCGCTCGCGCTCACCACCACCCACCTCGGCACGCGCGAGCAGTTCGGGAGGCCGCTCGCCACGTTCCAGGCCGTCGCCCAGCAGATCGCCGACGTCTACATCGCCTCGCGCACGGTGCACCTCGCGGCGACGTCGGCCGTGTGGCGGCTCGGCACGGGTCTGGACCCGGATGCCGAGCTCGACATCGCCACCTACTGGCTCGCGCGGGAGGCGCCCGCCGCTCTCGCCGCGTGCCACCACCTGCACGGCGGGATCGGCCTCGACATCACCTATCCGCTGCACCGCTACTCGTCGCTCGTCAAGGACCTCGTGCGCGGCCTCGGCGGCGTGGAGTCGCGAGTGGACGGAGTCGGCGCGCTCGTGGGAGGTGTGTGATGGACATCGAGCTCACCCCGGCACAGCGCGAGCTGCGCGCCGAGCTGCGCCGCTACTTCGCGAACCTGGTGACGCCTGAGGAGCGCAGGACGATGCTGCGCGAGCGGCACGGCGAGACCTACCGCGCGATCGTGCGCCGCATGGGCCGGGACGGCTGGCTCGGCGTCGGCTGGCCCGAGGAGTACGGCGGCCGGGGCTTCGGCCCCGTCGAGCAGCACCTCTTCGCCGACGAGGCGGCGCGGGCGGACGTGCAGCTGCCGTCGGTGACCCTGCAGACCGTCGGGCCGACCCTGCAGCAGTTCGGCACCGACGAACAGAAAGGGCTGTTCCTGCCGAAGATCCTCGCCGGTGAGGTGCATTTCGCCATCGGCTACAGCGAGCCGGACGCCGGCACCGACCTCGCCTCGCTGCGCACCTCCGCCGTCAGGGAGGGCGACCACTACGTCGTCAACGGGCAGAAGATCTTCACCACCGGCGGGCACGACGCCGACTACATCTGGCTCGCCGTGCGCACCGACCCGGACGCCCCCAGGCACAAGGGCATCTCGATCCTCATCGTCGACACGCGCGACCCCGGCTACTCCTGGACCCCGATCATCACGTGCGACGGCGCGCACCACGTCAACGCCACGTACTACTCGGACGTCCGTGTGCCCGCGAACATGCTGGTGGGCGGGGAGAACCGCGGCTGGGGCCTCATCACAACGCAGCTCAACCACGAGCGCGTGATGCTCGGACCCGCCGGGCGCATCGGGGGTCTCTACGACCGGGTGCGCGACTGGGCGGCCGCCCGCAAGACGCCCGACGGCACACCGTTGCTGGACCTGCCCGACGTGCGCAGGGCGCTCGCCGAGACGCTCGCCGTGGTGCGCGTGAACGAGCTGCTCAACTGGCAGGTCGCCGTGTCGGAGCCGGGTTCGGTGGCCGACGCGTCGGCCACCAAGGTGTTCTCCTCCGACCGGCAGCAGCGGGCGAGCCGGGCACTGGAGGAGATCGTCGGCAGGCACGGTGACCTCGCCGACCCCGAGACCGCCGAGCTGGCCGCGTGGCTGGACGTGCTGGCGAAACGCAACATCGTGCTGACCTTCGGCGGCGGCGTCAACGAGATCCAACGGGAGCTGATCGCGATGTTCGGGCTGGGCCTGCCGAGGGTGCCGCGATGATCGATGTCGAGGAGGCCGCGCGGCGGATCGCGGCGAAGGGGGAGTCGCGGCCGAGGCTCGCGCGAGACCCGGTGAACCAGGCGATGGTCAACAACTGGGTCGAGGCGCTCGGCGACGCGAACCCCGTCTACACCGATCCCGAGTTCGCGGCGAGCTCCGTCCACGGTGGACTCGTCGCGCCGCCAGCGATGGCGCAGGTATGGTCGATGAACGGGCTGCACGGCCAGCGGGCCGCCGACGACCCGCTCGGCGCTATGATGTCCATTCTGGACGAAGCCGGTTACACCTCCGTGGTGGCGACCAACTCCGAGCAGACCTACCACCGCTACCTGCGGCCCGGCGAGCACGTGTCGTCGTCGATCCGGCTCGAGGACGTCACCGGGCCCAAGCGCACCGCGCTCGGCGAGGGCTGGTTCGTCACCACGAGGACCACCTGGCGGGTCGGCGACGAGGTCGTGGCTGAGATGGTGTTCCGCGTGCTGAAGTTCAGCCCCGCGGCGCGGCGGGAGACCGTGCCGGACGCCGGTGCGGTGCTGCGGCCGGTGATCAGCCGTGACACCGAGTTCTTCTGGGAGGGCACCCGCAAGGGTGAGCTGCGGATCCAGCGCTGGGGCGACGTGCTGCGCCACCCGCCGGGCCCGCTGCCGCCCGACGGGGACCTGACGGCCGAACCGGATTACGTCGTGGCCGAGGGCACCGGCGCCGTCTACAGCTACCTCGTGCACCACCACCCACAGGTGCCCGGCAAGAAGCTGCCGTTCGTGGTAGCGCTCGTGGAGCTGGCCGAGGGTGTGCGGGTGCTCGGCGAGCTGGTCGACACGGATCCCGAGGATGTCCACATCGGACTCCCGGTCGAGGTGACCTTCCTGCGCGTGGACGACGAGCTGACCCTGCCGGCCTGGAAGGTGCGCGCATGACCATCGCGATCGGCACCGAGCTGCCGGAACTGACCATCGAGGCCACACCGACGTTCGTGATCAGCACGGCACTGGCCACCCGCGACTTCCAGGACGTTCACCACGACCGCGACGCCGCGGTCTCCCGTGGCTCGAAGGACATCTTCGTCAACATCCTCACAGACACCGGCCTGGTGCAGCGGTTCGTCACCGACTGGGCGGGCCCGGAGGCACTCGTGCGCTCGATCAGGATCCGGCTGGGCGTGCCGTGTTACGCCTACGACGTCCTCACGTTCACCGGCCACGTGACCGCGGTCGACGGCGACGACGCGGAGATCGCCGTCACCGCGAAGGGCAGCCTCGGTGACCACGTCACGGGCACGGTGCGCGTGACACTGCCGGGAGCGGGCTCATGACACTCGCGGGCAGGGCGGCGATCGCGGGCATCGGCGCCACCGAGTTCTCCAAGGACTCAGGGCGCAGCGAGCTGCGGCTGGCCGCCGAGGCGGTGAGCGCGGCACTCGCCGACGCCGGGCTCACGCCGTCCGATGTGGATGGTCTGGTGACCTTCACCATGGACGGGAACGCGGAGATCGCCGTCGCCCGTGAGCTGGGCATCCCCGAGCTGACGTTCTTCAGCCGCGTGCACTACGGCGGCGGCGCCGCGGCCGCGACCGTGCAGCAGGCGGCGATGGCGGTGGCCACCGGGGTCGCCGACGTGGTCGTGGCCTACCGGGCGTTCAACGAGCGCTCGGGGCACCGGTTCGGACAGGTGTCCTCCGCCGCCGCGCAGCAGGTGAACACGTCCGGTGTGGACAACGGCTTCCACTACCCGATGGGCCTGGCCACGCCCGCCGCGACCGTGGCGATGGTGGCTCAGCGGTACCTGCACACCTACGGCGCGACGAGCGAGGACTTCGGCCGCGTCGCCGTGCTCGACCGCAAGCACGCGGCGACCAACCCGCGCGCGTGGTTCCACGGCAAGCCGATCACGCTGGAACAGCACCAGGCCTCGCGCTGGGTAGCCGAGCCGCTTCACCTGCTCGACTGCTGCCAGGAGAGCGACGGCGGCGTGGCTCTCGTGATCACCAGCGCCGAGCGGGCCCGCGACCTCGCGCAGCCGCCCGTCGTGGTGGCGGCCGCCGCGCAGGGCAGCGGCCCCGACCAGTACATCATGACCAACTACTACCGCGACGACCTCGCCGCACTGCCCGAGATGGGCGTCGTGGCACGGCAGCTGTGGCGGCAGTCCGGGCTCGAGAGGTCCGATGTGGACGTCGCCGTGCTGTACGACCACTTCACGCCGTACGTGCTGATGCAGCTCGAGGAGCTCGGGTTCTGCGGCCGGGGCGAGGCCAAGGACCTCGTGGCGAGCGGTGCGCTGGAACTGGACGGCTCGCTGCCCCTCAACCCGCATGGCGGCCAGCTCGGCGAGGCCTACATCCACGGCATGAACGGCATCGCGGAGGGCGTGCGGCAGGTGCGGGGCACCGCCGTGAACCAGGTGCCCGGCGCCCGCCACGTTCTCGTCACGGCGGGCACCGGGGTACCCACGAGCGGCCTGATCCTCACCGCCGCCTGATCCGGCGGCCAGTGCGGGCTGTCGGCGAAGCGGTTGTCGAACCGCTCCTGGTTCTCCAGGTTCTCGCGGGCTCACCTGTCCCTTGCTGGCCAGCTCGCCGAGGCGGAGGTACTCGAACCGCTCATCACGAGCACGTCGGCCTCGGCGTCCTCCGCCGCGCCGAAGGCGGGTGGCTCCTCCAGGGTCACCACGCGGTCGCCCGCGAGCGCGCGCAGGCGCCGCCGAGCACGGAGAGCAGCTCGGTGGAGCCGCGGTGACAGGCGGCGGCCCCGCGGTACCGCGCGGTCGGCGTTGACCGCGCCACCGGTGTGTGGGCGTCGGCGAGCAGCCGCATCCGCGTCCCGCCGACGTCGAGCGCCTCGGCCTGGTCCGCGCGGGTGAGCAGAGCCGGCGTGCCATCGGCGCCGAGCGGACATGCCGGGTGCTCCCGTCACGCCTCGTGGCGCACGCCGCGCCGCCAGACGCCGGCGATGGCCCGGGTGGCCGTGATGTCACGGGTCGGGTCGCCCTCCACGAGCACCAGGTCGGCCCGCAGCCCCGGGGCGATCCGGCCACGGTCGGCGAGGCCGAACACGCGAGCGGGCACGCTGGTGGCCGCGGCCAGCGCCTCGGCGGGATCGAACCCGGCGGAAGTCAGCAGCTCCAGCTCCCGGTGCATGCTCTCGCCGTGCACGGGCGCGAACGGGGTGGCGTCGGTGCCCGCCAGCAGCGTCACGCCGGCCCGGCGTAGGGCCTTCGCGGCGGCGACGGCCTTGCCGAGGTCGGCGATCACCTCGAAGTAGGTGAGCGTGCTGACCACGAACACGCCCTGTGTGGCGATCCGCGCGGCGAGGTCGGCGGCGGCCGGGTCGCCCCCGGCGAGGTCGCCGAAGACGTGGGCGAGGCCGTCGACCCCGGCGTCCAGCGCGATGCCGACCTCCCGCGCGGTGATCGCGTGGGCGATGGACCGCAGGCCGTGGGCGTGCCCCGCGCGCACGAGCGCGGTCACGATCTCGGGCGAGAGCGCGGGCAGCTCCTCGCCCCGCAGCTCGCCGTCCTCGATCACGAGCTTGAGATAGTCGCTGCCCTCCGCAAGGCGGGCCTCGACGAACGCCGGGACGTCGGCGACGGCCGAGATCGTCGTGAACGCGCCCACGGCGTCCCCGAGCTGGGCCGTGTCGAGTTGCTTCATCAGCTGGCTGGGGTGCCCGCCGGGCGCGGTGGCGAGCAGGCCCGCGCTGCGCATGTCGGCCACGTCGTCGTGCTCGGCCGCCAGCTTGCGCTGTCGTTCCAGGTTGCCGGGCAGGCAGAACATGTCGAGCTCGGTGGTGACGCCATGGCGAAGCGCCTGCGCGAGGCTGCCGTCGAAGACGTGGGTGTGGGCGTCGATCAGTCCGGGCAGCAGGGTCCGGCCCCGCCCGTCGACGACGACGTCGGGCTCGGGGCCGGGTTCGGCGAGCACGGCGCCGTCGATGAGCACGTCGGCCGTGGGCCGGCTCCGCTCGCCGTCGAACACGCGGACGTCGTGGATCAGGGTGCGCATGGGATCTCCTCGGTGCGGTCCGGCACGGGTCACCGGATCGCGACCAGGAGCCCGGGCCGGGCCGCACGTGTGACATCGATGAGACCTGGGTCACGGTCTTGCCCAGTAGGTCACACCCGGCGGCGTGCGAGGCTCAGAGGTGGTGACGCGACAGGAGGACTCGCGATGACCGATCCGGCGACCCAGACGTTCCTCGACCACCGCGAGCTGCTGTTCTCCGTGGTGTACAACCTCCTCGGCACGGTCTCCGACACCGAGGACGTGCTGCAGGAGACGTGGCTCGCGTGGGCGCCGCGCGCCCGCTCCGGGGAGCCCGTCGCCAACCCCAGGGCGTACCTGGTGCGGATCGCGGTGAACCAGGCACTCGGCAGCCGCGCCGCCATCAACAGGCGGCGCGAGACCTACGTGGGCCAGTGGCTGCCCGAGCCGCTCGTGGAAGGGGAGAGCGACCCGGTGGAGCGCGCCGAGTCGACGTCGATGGCGCTGCTCGTGGTGCTGGAGACGCTGAGCCCGCTGGAACGCGCGGTGTTCGTGCTGCACGAGGTGTTCGGCTACGCCCACACCGAGACCGCGGAGATCCTCGGCCGCAGTCCCTCGGCGGTGCGCCAGCTCGCCCACCGCGCCCGCGAGCACATGCACGCGCGGCGGCCCCGGTACCGGCCCGATCCGGCGATCCGGCGCGAGGTCACGGAGCGGTTCCTCGCCGCGGCGCTCGGCGGCGAACTGGAAGCACTGCTGGAGGTGCTCGCGCCCGACGTGACCCTCTGGACCGACGGCGGCGGCAAGGGCCCGGCGCGCAGCCTGTCACCCGTCCACGGCCGCGACGCGGTCGCGCGTCTCTTCGTCGCGGTGGCAGCGCATGCCCCGCCGGCGATGGACGTGCGGTACCGCCGCGTGAACGGTGACCCCTCGGCCGTGCTGTTCGACGGCGACGCCCCGTTCGCGGTGTTCGTGCTCGACCTCAGCCCCGACGGCGACCGGGTGGCCGCCATCTACTCGGTCACCAACCCCGACAAGCTGAGCGGCGTCCGCTGACCCGTGTCCCGGGCATCACCTGCTTGACCCTTGGCGTGGGTGCCGTCGCGTGCGACGGTTGTCCCCACGGTGCGGCGAGTGAGGTGATGATGCAGATCCCGGGGATCGTGGCGTGGCTGCTGACTGGCGCCTTCCTACTGCTCACCCTGCCCTGCGTGGTGCGCCTGGTGCGGCTCGACTACGTGCGGCTCGGCGGCGGGGTGCGGCACATCGACCTCGCCGGCCTGCTCATGACCCTCGCCATGGTGGCCATGGTGTCGCCCGTCGGCGCACCCATCCCCGTGCCGGGCTGGCAGGCACTGTTCCTGCTCACCGCCGGCTGGTTCATCGCGGGTGCCGTGCGCAACCGCGTGGCCGATGGCGTGTGCCGCCGCTGCGACCTGCACCATGCCCTCGCGGCGGTGGCGATGCTCTACATGCTCACCGCGATGCCCCACGGCGGGCACGGCACGTGGCCGACCATGGTCACGGGCGACGCGGGTGGCCTGGCGTGGCCGGTGGTGGCCGCGCTGGCGGCCGCGTACTTCTCCTTCGACGGGGTCCAGACCGCCGTGCGCGCGCTGCGTTCCCGCGGCCGCGGCACCCTCCCGGAAGGGTTCGGCTCCCGCACCCTCTGCCGCACCGTCATGGGCCTCGGCATGGGCTACATGTTCCTCGCCGCGCTGTAGGCCAGGCAGCGCGCTGCCTGGCCCGTGTCGCGGTGCGGGCAACGGCGCGGCCGACGGCCCTGGCCGGTGACGCCGCGATCCGCTGAGCCACTCCGCGCTACCGCACCTCGGTCAGCACGGCGTCCGAGAGCACGGGCGCCTCGTCGCGGTCCGGTGCCGTCGTGGTCACGAGCAGCCGCCCGTCCTCGCGCCACACCCGCGTGCGCAGCCGTTCGCCGGGCAGCACGATGCCGGCGAACTTCGCCGACCACGACCGGACCCGCCGCACGTCGGCGTCCAGCAGCGCGTCCGTCACGGCCTTGAGCACCACGCCGTACGTGCACAGCCCGTGCAGGATCGGCGCGTCGAACCCGGCGCCCTTCGCGAACTCCGGGTCGGCATGCAGCGGGTTGCGGTCGCCGCAGAGCCGGTAGAGCAGCGCCTGCTGGGGGAGGGTGGGCGTGTCGAGCACGGCGTCGGGCTCGCGGTCCGGCGGCTCGACGCGGTCTGAGGTGCCCCGCTTGCCGCCGAAGCCGCCCTCGCCGCGGGCGAAGATGCTCGACCGCGCCGTCCACAGTGGATCCCCGGCGTCCGAGGTCACCGCGATCTCCGAGACGATCACCGCGGCCTTGCCCTTGTCGAGCACGTCGACCACCCGCGACCGCCCGGTGGCCTTGCCCTCCACGGGGATCGGCCGGTGCATGACCACCTCCTGCGTGCCGTGCACCACCTTGGCGAGCTCGACGCTGATGCCGGGGAAGGTCACGGCGGGCGGCTCGAACAGCCGCAGGTTCGGCGCCACGGTGGCGAAGCTCGGCAGCACCCGCAGGTCGCGCTCGTAGGCGTAGCGCAGCTCGCGCTCGTCGGTGGGGTCGGCGCCCGCGCCCAGCGCGAGGTGGTAGAGCAGCACGTCGGAGGACGTCCAGGCGAAGGTGGTCTCGCCGAGGTCGGCTCCGATCGCGGTGTCGGCGTCGATGGGCACGCGGAACTCCCTACTCGTAGCTGATCGTGACCTCGTCGGTGAGCGGCAGCGACTGGCACGCCAGCACGATGCCCTCGGCGATGTCCTCGGAGTCGAGCACGTCGTTGTTCAGCATCTTCACCTCACCGGAGACGATCCGGCAAGCACACGCGCTGCACTGACCCTCGCGGCACGAGTACGGCGCGTCGAGCCCGGCTTCCAGCAGCAGGTCCAGCAGCTTGCGGTGGCGTGGCCACGAGAGCGCGCGCTCCTGCCCGTCGAGCGACACCGACAGCGCGGACGGCTCCTCCCCGGACGGTTCCCCGACCTCCGTGCTTCCCGCCGCCTCGAAGGGATTGCCCTGCAGCGAGACGAACTTCTCCACGTGTACACGCGACCTCGGGACGCCGACGTCCGCGAGCGCGGCCGTCACCTCGGCCATGAACGGCCGGGGCCCGCACACGAACGCCTCGCGCCCGGCGAGCGGCTCCGCGAGTGCCCGCAGCCGCCGCGCGCTCGGCAGGCCCTGCAACGTCTCCAGCCAGTGCACGAGAGTGAGCCTGCCGGGATGGGCCTCGGCGAGCTCGCGCAGCGTGTCCGCGAAGATCACCGAGCGTTCGTCACGGTTGGCGTAGACGAGCGTGACCGAGCCGCTTCCCTTCGCCAGCACCGACTTCACGATCGACAACACCGGCGTGATGCCGCTGCCCGCGGCGAACAGGGCGAGATCGGCGTCGAGCGAGGCCGGGGTGAACAGCCCGCTCGGCGGCAGCACCTCCAGCTCGGTTCCCTCGGTGACGTTGTCGCAGATCCAGTTCGAGGCGTAGCCGTCCCGCTTCACGGTGACCTGCGGCGCCTCGCCGGTGTCGGGGGAGCTCGAGAGCGAGTAGCAGCGCGCCACCGAGCCGCACCGCTCACTCGGCACCCGCACGGTGAGGAACTGGCCGGGCCGGTAGGCGAGGTCGGCGTCGAACACCACCGAGCACGCCTGCTCGGTCTCGGTGACCACTCCGGCCACCCGAAGCCGCCGCGGGGACACTTCAGCCATGGGCGAAGGCGCCTTCCCTCGCCGCATCGGCGATACTGTCGCGCAGCCTCTCGCACGTGTCGAGCAGCGCGGGATGCGCGCCCTCGGAGACCTTCTCGGCGAACACGGGGCAGCTGGTCGCCGCGTCGGTGGTCCACTGGATGCTCGTGTGCTGCGGGCTGTTCTTCTTCACCAGCACCGTCGTGGCACACGAGCGGCAGGCCACCGGGACGAGCCCGGCAGTGAGGAACTCGTCCTTCTCGCGAGTCCCCCCGTCCTGCACGCGAGTTCCCCGCTCCTGCTCGCGAGTCCCCCCGTCCTGCGCGCGAGTTCCCCGCTCCTGCTCGCGAGTTCTGCCGTCCCGCTCGTGAGTTCCGCGAACCCCGTTGCGGAACTCGCGGTCCGGAGCGCGGAACTCGCGGTCCGGAGCGGGGGACTCGCGATCCGGAGCGGGGGACTCGCGCGGCTGGCCCGGCACTACGACACCCCGGCTTCCTGCTGGCGGGCCAGGTTCTCGGCGACCTCCTGCTCCCACACCTCGTTGGCGCGCGTGGTGTCCACCTCGAACTCGAAGCGCCGCGTCATGTCCTCGGTGACCTCGGCGGCGTCGACGTAGAACTGGTCGTACCAGCGGCGCAGCTGATAGACCGGCCCGTCCTCCTCACACAGCAGCGGGTTGTCGATGCGCGTCTTGTTCTTCCAGATCTCCACGTCCTGGAGGAACCCGACGCCGATGCTCTCGGCGAACTTGCCCGCGATCTTGTCGGCCTGCTCGTCGGACACGCCGGGCAGCTTCTTGACGATCACGCCCCACTGCAGCACGAACGAGTCCGGCGTGACCGGGTAGTGGCAGTTGATCAGAACGTTCTCGATCTCGAGTCCCTTGTACGTGTTGAGGAGCTTGTTGATCATGTACGAGGGTCCGTAGTACGACGCCTCCGACCGCAGGAGGTTCTCCTCGCCGCCGTAGTTGGACGCCATGCCGACGTCGGGACGGCCCTTGGTGTTGAGGTACTGGGTGGCGATGTGGCCCTCGAAGACGTTCTTGAAGTAGGTCGGGAACGCGAAGTGGATGTAGAAGAAGTGGGCCATGTCCACGACGTTGTCCACGATCTCGCGGCAGTTGGCGCCCTCGATGAGCACCGAGTCCCACGTCCAGTTGCTCCACTCGCCGTTGAACACGCCGTCGATGCGCGGGATCACGACGTCGTCGGGCGGCGGGTTGCCCTCCGGGTCGTGCCACACGAACAACTGCTTGTTCTCCTCCAGCGTGAGCCAGGCGCGGGTGCGGGCCCGCAGCGGAACCCGTTTGGCGTAGGGGATCGAGACGCATTTGCCGTTGCCGGCCCAGCGCCAGTCGTGGAACGGGCACGCGATCTCGTTGCCCTTCACGGTTCCCTGGGTCAGGTCGCCGCCCATGTGCCTGCAGTACCCGTCCAGCACGTTGAGCTTGCCGTCCTCGCCCTGGAACACCACCAGCTTGGTGCCGAAAGCGTTGATGGCGTGCGGTTTCCCGTCCTTGAACGAGTCCGCGAGCCCGAGGCAGTGCCAGCCGCGGGCGAATCGGGTGGGCGGTGCGCCCGCGTCGATCGTGCGAACGGCTGCCTGCGTCATTGCGGACCTCCAGCGTGTCGTGCCGTGGGCTGTGCTCGATTCTGTGTGGCGAGGTGGCGCGCCGCAAGGTAGCCGAAGACCATCGCCGGCCCGATCGTCGCGCCGGGACCGGCGTAGGTCCGGCCCATCACGGCGGAGCTCGTGTTGCCCGCCGCGTACAGGCCCTCGATGGGCGTTCCGTCCTCGCGCAGCACGCGGGCGTGCACGTCGGTGACGAGCCCGCCCTTGGTGCCGAGGTCACCCGGCACGATCTTGACCGCGTAGAACGGCGCCTGCTCCAGCGGGCCGAGGCTCGGGTTGGGCTTGTTGCGCGGGTCGCCGTAGTAGTGGTCGTAGGCGCTCGCGCCGCGGCCGAAGTCCTCGTCGGCGCCGTTCCTGGCGAAGGCGTTGAACCGCTCGACGGTCGCCGTCAGCGCTTCGGCGGGCACCTCGATGCGTTCCGCCAGTGAGGCCAATGTGGAGCCCTTCGCGGCGATCCCGGCCTTGAACCAGCGGCCGGGCAGCGGCTGGCGCGGGCCGAGCCCGGTGAACATGTAGCGGTTGCGGTAGCGCTGGTCGAACACCAGCCACGTGGGGATGTTGTGCGCGGGACCCTCGCCGGGGCCGTACATCGCGTGCACGGCCTCTACGTAGGGCGCCGACTCGTTGACGAACCGCTCGCCGCGCGCGTTGACCAGGATGCAGCCGGGCCGCGAGCGCTCGGCGAGCGCGAACCACGGGCCACCGGTCAGCGGAATCGACGGGCCCCACCACGCGTCGTCCATCAGGTCCACGGTCGCGCCGAGCCGCAGCCCCGCCGTGATGCCGTCGCCGGTGTTGCCCACCGCGCCGACTGTCCACTTCGTACCGATCGGCTGGCGCTGGTACTTCTGCCGCAGCTGGTCGTTGTGCTCGAAGCCACCCGAGGCGAGCACCACACCGCGCCGGGCGCGCAGCAGCACCTCGCGGCCGTCGCACCGCGCGAGCACCCCGGTGACGACGCCGTTCTCGCTCTGCAGCCCGGTCATGGGGGTCGAAAGCCACACGGGCACGTTCGCGCTCTGCAACCCGGCGCGCAGCCCGGCCGCCAGCGCCTGGCCCATGGAGAGCAACCGCTTGCCGGTGAGCCGTCCGGCGAGCCCGCGCAGCCCCAGCCGCAGCAGCCGGGCGATCCCGCGCGGGTGCCGGGCGAGCAGGCTCAGCCAGCGGTAGTCGGCCTGGGTGATGGGCACGCCCAGTGGCGGGGCGCTGTAGGGCGGTTCGAGCTTGGCGAGCTCGGCGCCGAGCACCTTCCCGTCGAGCGGCACCGGTTCGACGGAGCGCCCGCCCGGCCGCCCGCCGGGCGCCTCGGGGTGGTAGTCGGAGTAGTCCCGGACCCATCGCAGCCGCAGGGGGGTGTGCTCGTGGACGAAGGCGACCACCTCCGGGCCGTGGTCGAGGTAGGCCTGGCGCCGCTCGGCGGGCACGACGTCGCCGACGATCGCCTCGAGGTAGCGCCGGGCGTCCTCGGACGTGTCGGTGACCCCCGCGGCCCGCAGTGCCTCGTTGCCGGGGATCCAGACGCCTCCGCCGGAGCGGGCCGTCGAGCCGCCGAAACGGGCGGCCTTCTCGATCACCACGACGTCGAGGCCCGCGTCGGCGGCGGCGAGGGCGGCGGTCATGCCCGCGGCCCCGCTGCCCACGACGACGACGTCGAACTCCGCGGAGGGATCGGCGTCCCCAGCCATGCCACCTCCTGTAACACGTTATAGACAGCTGCGCCGCTGCTGGGCGGCACTTCCGTCACGATAGACGAGAACGTGTTTCAGTTCTAGAGTAGTGGACGTGAGCGGTCATGCGGATGTGATTGTCGTCGGTTTCGGCGCGGCGGGCGCGTGCGCGGCCATCGAGGCCGCCGAGGCCGGCGCCGACGTGCTGGTGATCGACCGGTTCGGCGGGGGCGGGGCGAGCGCGCTGAGCGGCGGCATCGTCTACGCGGGCGGGGGCACCGCCCAGCAGCGCGACGCGGGCGTCGACGACTCGGCGGACGCGATGTTCGACTACCTCCGGCTCGAGGTCGGCGACGTCGTCTCGGCGGGGACCCTGCGCCGGTTCTGCGACAGCAGCCCGGACATGATCACCTGGCTGGAGGAGCACGGCGTGCCGTTCGAGGGCAGCCTGTGCCCGGTCAAGACGTCGTACCCGAACAACGACTACTACCTGTACTACTCCGGCAGCGAGGCCGCGGGCGGGTTCTGCGACGCCGCGAAACCGGCGGCGCGCGGGCACCGGGCCAAGGGCAGGGGCACCTCGGGCAAGGTGCTCTTCGCCGGTCTCGCCAGTGCCGCACGTGCCCGGGGCGTGCGCGTGTGGCCGCAGACCACGGCGTACGAGCTGGTCACCGAGGGGGGCGCGGTCACCGGCGTGCGGGTGCGGACCCTGCGCGACGCGCCGCGCTGGGCGAGGTGGGCACACCGCCTGCTCGGCCGGTACTCGGCCAAGCCGGGGATCTACGTGCCCGCGCTGCGCAAGGTGCTGCAGCGCGGCGTGGAGCGGCTCGAACGGCGCTTCGCCCGCGAGGCGGCGCTGACCGCGCGGCGCGCGGTGGTGCTCACCGCGGGCGGCTTCATCGCCAACCGGGCGATGGTGCGCGAGCACGCGCCCGCCTACCGCGGCGGGCTCCCGCTGGGCACGGCGGGCGACGACGGCTCGGGGCTGCGGATGGGCATCGAGGCCGGTGCGGCGACGGCCGCGCTGGACAAGGTCTCCGCGTGGCGCTTCCTCACGCCGCCAAGCGCGTTCCTCGGCGGCGTGCTGGTGGGTCCCGACGGGCGGCGGTTCATCGACGAGTCCCGGTACGGCGCCGCGATCGGCGAGGCGATGATCCGGGACCACGGCGGCAGGGGCTGGCTGCTCGTGGACGACGAGATCGTGCGGGAGGCCCGCGCGCGGGCGCGCCGGGAGAGTCAGTGGTTCCAGTGGCTGCAGGCGGTGTATCTGCTGCGCCGGGGGCGCGTGACCGCGGACTCGGTCGAGGCGGTCGCCCGCAAGGCCGGGGTCGACGCCGGAGCGCTCGCCGAGACCGTGCGTGCCTACCGGGCCGGCAACCCCGACCCGCTCGGCAAACCCGCGGGTTTCGTCCGGCCGCTCGCGACGCCGCCGTACTCGCTGGTGGACCTGACGATCAAGCCGAACATCGGGTACCCGTGCCCGATGCTGACCCTCGGCGGCCTCGTGGTGGACGAGGACACCGGCCAGGTGCGGGACACCGAGGGCGTGCCGATTCCCGGTCTCTACGCCGCGGGACGCACCGCGGTGGGAATCTGTTCCAGTTCGTATGTGAGCGGGCTCTCGCTCGCGGACTGTGTGTTCTCGGGAAGACGGGCCGGGCTGTCCGCGTCGGCGTGACAAAAACGAGAACGTGTTCTAGTCTTGGCGATGTCAGACCAGGTAGACCCGCATGGTTTCGTGACCAGGAACGAGGCAGGTATGAGCGAGCAGGGCACCCACGCGGTGATCGCCGGGATCGGGGAGCTGCTGCCCGTCCTGCGTGAGCGCGCGCAGGAGACCGAGGACGCACGCCGCATCCCCGACGCGTCCATCAAGGCCCTGCAGGAGACCGGTTTCTTCAAGCTGCTGCAGCCCAAGCCCTACGGCGGCTACGAGTCCGACCCGGTGACCTTCTACACCGCGGTGAAGCTCATCGCGAGCGCGTGCGGCTCCACCGGCTGGGTCGCCTCCATTCTCGGGGTGCACCCGTGGCATGTCGCCCTGTTCGACGCCGAGGCGCAGCGCGAGGTCTGGGGCGAGGACATCGACACCCGGATCTCGTCGTCCTACGCGCCGATGGGCAAGGCGACGATCGTCGAGGGAGGCTACCGGCTCTCCGGCAGGTGGAGCTTCTCGTCGGGCTGCGACCACGCGACGTGGGTGCTGCTCGGCGCGCCCGCGTTCGACGCCGACGGCAAGCCGGTGGACTTCTGCACCTACCTGCTGCCGATCGCCGACTACACGATCGAGGACGTGTGGGACACGGTGGGCCTGCGCGGCACCGGCAGCAACGACGTCATCGTCGACGACGTGTTCGTGCCCCGGCACCGCGCGCTGAGCTTCGTCGCCACGTCGAAGTGCAAGACGCCCGGCCAGGAGGTGAACCCCGGCCCGCTGTACCGGCTGCCCTACGGCTCGGTGCATCCGAGCACCATCACGGCGCCGATCATCGGCATGGCACAGGGCGCCTACGACGCCCACGTGGAGTACCAGCGCGAACGCGTCCGCGCCTCCTACCTGGGCGAGCAGTCCAAAGAGGACCCGTTCGCGAAGGTGCGGATCGCCGAGGCGGCCAGCGAGATCGACGCCGCGTGGCTGCAGCTGACCCACAACATCGACGAGCTGTACCAGATCGCGTGCGAGGGCGGGAAGCTGCCGTTCTCCACGAGGCTTCGCGTGCGGCGCGACCAGGTGCGCGGCACCGAGCGCGCCATCGCCGCGATCGACCGGCTCTTCGAGAACTCCGGCGGCCGCGCACTGCGCTCCGGCACGCCGATCCAGCGCTTCTGGCGCGACGCGCACGCCGGGCGCGTGCACGCCGCCAACGACCCCGAGCGGGCGTACACGATGTTCGGCACCGGCGCCTTCGGGCTGCCCGTCGAGAACGCGATGGTGTGACGGAGTGATCATGACCGAGGGTTCGTACGTCGAGGCGCGGCCGGGGCTGCGGCTGCACTACCACGAGGCGGGCGCCGAGCACGCCGAGACCGTGATCCTGCTGCACGGAGGCGGACCGGGGGCGTCGGCGTGGAGCAACTTCTCCCGCAACATCGGGGTGTTCGCCAAGTCGTTCCGCGTCCTCGCCGTCGACCAGCCCGGTTTCGGCCGCTCCGACAAGCCCACCGACCACCCGCACTACTTCACGCACAGCGCGAACGCCGTGGCGGGCCTGATGGACGCGCTCGGCATCGAGCGCGCGCACTTCGTCGGCAACTCGCTCGGCGGGGGAGCGGCGGTACGCCTGGCGCTGGACCACCCGGACCGCGCGGGCAGGCTCGTGCTCATGGGACCCGGCGGGCTGAGCGTCAACGTGTTCGCGCCCGACCCCACCGAGGGCGTGAAGAACCTCGCGAAGTTCGGTGGGGCGCCAAGCAAGGAGAGGCTCGAGGCGTTTCTGCGCGTGATGGTGTACGACCAGTCGCTCATCACCGACGAGCTGGTGGAGGAGCGGTTCGCCGCGGCGAGCACGCCCGAGTCGCTGGCCGCGATGGCGGCGATGGGCGCGTCGTTCGCCCGGCCCGAGACCTACGAGCAGGGCATGCTGTGGCGCGAGGCCCACCGGCTGCGCCAGCGCGTCCTGCTCGTGTGGGGCCGGGAGGACCGCGTCAACCCGCTCGACGGCGCGCTCGTGGCGCTGAAGACGATCCCGAGGGCCCAGCTGCACGTGTTCGGCCGGTGCGGGCACTGGGCGCAGCTGGAGAAGTTCGACGAGTTCAACAGGCTGGCCATCGACTTCCTGAAGGACGAGTAATGGGTATTCGCTCGCTCGGCTACCTGCGCATCGAGGCCACGGACATGGCCGCGTGGCGCGAGTTCGGCCTCAAGGTGCTCGGCATGGTGGAGGGCAAGGGCACCAACCCCGACGCCCTTTACCTGCGGATGGACGACTTCCCCGCGCGGCTGGTGATCGTGCCGGGCGAGACCGACCGGCTGGCGCAGGCCGGCTGGGAGGCCGCGAACGCCGCCGAGCTCGACGAGGTGCGGGAAAGTCTTGCCGCACACGGTGTTCCGTTCAAGGAGGGCACCGCCGAGCAGAAGGCCGACCGCGGCGTCTACGAGCTGATCACTTTCGACGACCCGTCCGGCAACACGCTGGAGGTGTTCCACGGCATCGCGCTGCAGCACCGCCGCGTGGTGAGCCCGTACGGGCACACGTTCGTCACCGGCGAACAGGGGCTGGGCCACGTCGTACTGTCCACTCACGACGACGAGGCCGCACTGCGGTTCTACCGCGACGTGCTGGGGTTCCGGCTGCGCGATTCGATGCGGCTGCCCCCGCAGCTCGTGGGCAGGCCCGCCGACGGCGACCCGGCGTGGCTGCGGTTCTTCGGCTGCAACCCTCGCCACCACAGCCTCGCGTTCCTGCCCATGCCGACACCGAGCGGGATCGTGCACCTGATGGTCGAGGTGGAGAACACCGACGACGTCGGCCTGTGCCTCGACCGCGCGCTGCGGCGCGAGGTGCCGATGTCGGCGACGCTGGGCAGGCATGTCAACGACCTGATGCTGTCGTTCTACATGAAGACGCCAGGGGGCTTCGACGTCGAGTTCGGCTGCGAGGGCAGGCAAGTCGACGACGAGTCGTGGATCGCGAGGGAGAGCACCGCGGTGAGCCTGTGGGGGCACGACTTCTCCGTCGGCGCGCGATGACCTCGGTGGCGCTGGACCCCGCGCGGTTCCGGTCGGTGCTCGGGCACTTCTGCACGGGCGTGGCCGTGGTGACGGCGTGCGACGGCGACGAGCCGGTCGGCTTCGCCTGCCAGTCGTTCGCGGCGCTGTCCCTGGACCCGCCGCTGGTGCTGTTCTGCCCGGCGCGGACCTCGCGCACCTGGCCCGTGATCGAACGGGCAGGCCGCTTCGCCGTGAACGTCCTCTCCGGTGAGCAGCGCGACGTGAGCGTGACGTTCGGCGCCCGGGGAGCCGACAAGTTCGCCTCGGTGGACTGGACGCGCGCGCCGAGCGGTGCCCCGCTGCTGACCGGTGCGCTCACGTGGATCGACTGCGCACTCGACGCCGTACACGAGGCCGGTGACCATCACGTGGTGATCGGACGTGTCACCGCGCTCGGTGAGGTCTCCGACGCCCAGCCGCTGTTGTTCTACCGGGGCCGCTACACGGTGACCGAGACAGAGGCCGTGGGGGAGCTGTTCACCTGGCCTCGCCCGGACGACTGGTTCTAGGCCCCGCCGCGGTGAAGGCCACCTTCACTGCGGCCGGGTCTAGCCCAGCTTGTGCACGCGCACGCCGTCGAAGCGCGTGAAGTCGGCGTCGAAGGACACCACCTCGGCACCGTGCTGGGCGGCGGTCGCCGCCAGGTGGGCGTCGTTGACCAGATTGCCCGCCGTGCCGGCCTTGCCCAGCAGCCCGCGCAGTACCCCGGCGTGCCGGGTCGTCGGCTCCACGAGCACCGCGCCGGGCTGACTCAGCCACGCCTCGACGGTGTCGAACGCGGTGTCCTGCGACAGCGGGCGCGGGAAGATGCCCGGATGGGTGCTGATGCGGAGGAACGCCAGCAGCACGATCCACGAGAAGCCCACGGTCTCCTCGCCGGAGAGCGCCTCGTCCAGCCACTCGCGGGCGGCCCGGTGCTGAGGGACGTCGCTGTTGACGGCGTAGAGCAGGACGTTGGCGTCGACGATCTTCATCGGCCCGTGGCGAGCTTGCGCTGCAGCTCGGCGTCCTCCAGGTCGGCGGCCACGCGCAGCGCGTGGTCGAGCGGCACGGTGGGGCCGCCCATCGCGAACGTGGGCGTGTGGAACCGCTCGCGGGCCGGCGTGCCCAGCGCAGAGCGCAGCGCGCTGTTGACGGCTTCCTTGAACGACAGCCCCCGCTCGGCCATCAGCTTGCGCACCAGCGCCTCGACGTCCGGGTCCAGCGTGATCGTCGTCCTCACCCCTGCATCATAGCATCAGCCCGGATGATGCTATGATGCGCGGATGTCTCTGTCGGTCACGGTGCGCACGTGGGGTATCAACGGCCCATGACTCACGAGCGGGTGGCAGTGGTGACGGGTGCGGGTTCCGGGGTCGGCAGGAGTGTGGCGAGGGCGTTGCTCGCGGACGGCTACCTGGTGGCGCTCGCGGGCAGGCGCGTGGATCCGCTCACCGAGACCGCGGCCGGCTCGGGGCTGGCGCTCGTCGTCCCCACGGACGTCACCGACGACGCGCAGGTCGCCGCGTTGTTCGCCGAGGTGCGCCGGAACTGGGGCAGGGTCGATGTGCTGTTCAACAACGCGGGCACGTTCGGCGCGCCGGGCGCTGTCGACACGCTGCCGGTGGAGGAGTGGCGCCGGACCGTCGACGTGAACCTGACGGGCATGTTCCTGTGCGCGCACCACGCGGTGCGGCTCATGAAGGAGCAGGACCCGAGGGGCGGGCGGATCATCAACAACGGCTCGATCTCGGCACATGCCCCGCGCCCGGAGAGCGTGGCCTACACCGCGACCAAGCACGCGATCACGGGACTGACGAAGTCGATCTCACTGGACGGCCGTGCGTTCGATGTCGCGTGTGGACAGATCGACATCGGCAACGCCGCGACGGAGCTGACCGCGGGCATCGCGACCGGGGCCAAGCAGGCCGACGGCAGCGTGCGGCCGGAGCCGACGTTCGACGTCGAGCACGTCGCGGAGGCCGTGCTGGGCATGGCGGCCCTTCCCCTCTCGGCGAACGTGCAGTTCCTGACGCTCACCGCCACCGCGATGCCGTTCCTCGGCAGGGGCTAAACCCGGCCCGAGCGCGGCCGCGTCGCAGGTGCACGAGTCGTTCTACAGCAGGAACTCGCGGATCTCGACGGGCTGGCGCGACCGGCTCGCGGACCGGCCCGGCCAGCACTACACCTCGGACGGCGATCCGGCGGCCGTGTCCTACCCCCGGAAGGCTCCGGCACACCCGCCCGGTTCGCGAGCACGGCGCAACCCTATTGAGTTGCTTCGGTCATCCGACCGGGTCACGTCGCGATTGTTCCGACCCAGCAGGGTAAGCCCTTCTCGTACGGAAACAACGGCTCCTCGGGGGTGATGGTCGGTGACGACGACACGGCGATGGCTGGCCGCATTGGGTGCGGCGCTGGTGCTGCCGGTGACCGCGGCGGCCGCCGCGCCTCAGCAGGGACCGGTGCAGGCTGCTCAGCAGCAGCCCGCCACGGACACGGACGAGGGTGGTGACGGTAATCCCGGGCTGTGGGGCCTGCTCGGCCTGACCGGCCTGCTCGGACTCGCCGGCCTGGTTCGGCGCAGGCCGGCACCGGTGGCCGCCGACCCACTGGCCGGCTATCCCGCCGCGCGGCAGCAGCCGGCGCCACACGGCGGGCCGGCGGGCTACCGCGCGGTACCGCAGGAAGCGCCGCCGCCCGCTGCGCCGGGCGACGTCCCACCCCACGCGCCCCAGTACCCGCCACCGCGAGAGTACTGAGCGGCGCCGGATCCGGTGGCGTGCGGGTGGAGGAGGGGCCCCGCGCGCCACCGGTCTGAAAAACCTCGCGTTGACTGCCTTCGCCGACCGGGCGCATGATCCGGTGCGCAGGGGGCCGGCACCGGAGGCACTGCCATGACTTTCATGCAACTCATCGAGTTCAGCACGTCGCGGTACGACGAGATGAACGAGCTCATGGAGAGCTGGATGCGGGAGACGGAGGGCAAGCGGACCGCCACCCACGCGGTGATGGGCAGCGACCGCGACCACCCGGGCACCTACGTCGAGCTGGTGGAGTTCCCGTCCTACGAGGAGGCGATGAAGAACTCCGCCCTGCCGGAGACGAGCAAGTTCGCGGAGAGGATGACGGCCCTGTGCGACGGCCCGCCCGTCTTCCACAACCTCGACGTCGTCAGGGACGAGAAACTGTAGCCCTCACAGGCGTTCGAGCACGGTGGCCGTGGACAGCGCCCCGCCTGCGCACATGGTCACCAGCGCCGTCGCCGCGTCACGCCGTTCCAGCTCGTGCAGCGCGGTGGTGAGCAGGCGCGTGCCCGTGCTGCCGACCGGGTGGCCGAGCGCGATGGCGCCGCCGTTGACGTTCACGGCTGCCGGGTCGGGCCCGTGCACCCGCTGCCACGAAAGGACGACGGAGGCGAACGCCTCGTTCACCTCGAACAGGTCGAGGTCGCCGATCGTCATCCGCGCCCGCTCCAGGACGCGCGCCGTCGCCTGCACCGGCCCGTCGAGGTGGTAGTAGGGCTCGGCGCCGACGAGCGCCTGCGCGCGCAGGCGCGCCCTCGGGCGCAGGCCGAGGGCGCGTGCCCGATCGGCTTCCATGATCAGCACCGCCGACGCGCCGTCGGAGATCTGCGACGAGGTGCCCGCGGTGTGCACGCCGCCCTCGAGCACGGGCCTGAGCCTCGCGAGCGCCTCGGTGCTGGTCTCCCGCAGCCCCTGGTCCCGGCCGACCAGCCGGGTCTCGCCCGTCGGCTCGCCGTCGTCGCCGAGTACGGGTGCCTTGACCGGCACGACCTCCCGGTCGAAGCGGCCCTCCGCCCAGGCGGTCGCCGCCTTGTGCTGGGAGGCGAGCCCGAACGCGTCGACGTCGGCACGGGTGAGCCCGCGCCGCTGCGCGATACGCTCTGCGGCCTCGTACTGGTTCGGCATGTCGATCGACCACGACGCCGGCCTCCGGGAACCCGCGTCCACACCCTGGTTGGCGCCCAGCGGCACCCGGCTCATCGCCTCGACGCCGCACGCGATGCCGATCTCGATCGCGTCCGCGGCTATGAGCCCCGCCACCAGGTGCGCCGCCTGCTGGGCCGACCCGCACTGGGCGTCGACGGTCGTGGCCCCGGTCTCCTGGGGCAGCCCCGCGTGCAGCCAGGCCGTGCGGGCGATGTTGCCTGCCTGCTCACCGGCCTGCGTCACGGTGCCCGCGATGACCTGTTCGACGAGGTCCGCACCGAGCCCGGCCTTCTCGACGAGCGCGGTCTGGGCGGCGCCGAGCAGCTCCGCGGCGTGCAGGCCGGACAGCCAGCCGTTGCGCCTGCCGATCGGGGTGCGCACGGCCTCGACGATGACGGGTACGCCCACGCTGGTCTCCTCGGTTCGGGGATGTCGCTCAAAACTAGAACACGTTCCTAAATCTGGCAACGCTCCGCGAGGTCAACCGCCATTTGGTGACCGATTGCGAAGGTGTTGTCTACCAGGAGTTTCAAGATCCTCATCGATCCAGTAAACATCGTTCACTAAAACCCTTCCCGTAGTTAACACCGTATGCTTCAATCAGGCTCTAGAACGTGTTCCACGACGCTGCTGTCGGAGGTACGGCGTATGAGCCCCTCGTTGCTCCCCACCGGATTCGACTTCACCGATCCCGACCTGTACGCCACCCGGCTGCCGCTGGAGGAGTTCGCCCTGCTGCGGCGCACGGCGCCGGTGTGGTGGAACTCCCAGCCCTACAACAAGGCGGGATTCAAGGACGAGGGCTTCTGGGTGGTCACCCGGCTCGAGGATGTCAAGGCCGTCTCCAGGGACAGCCAGCTGTTCTCGTCCCAGGAGAAGACGGCCATCATCCGGTTCGACGAGACCATGGACGAGGACGGCCTGAACGCCAACCGGCTCGTGCTGCTCAACATGGACGCGCCGCAGCACACCAAGCTGCGCCGCATCGTGTCCAAGGGCTTCACGCCGCGCGCCATCGGGAAGCTGGAGGACGCGCTGCGCGAGCGCGCCCAGCAGATCGTGCACACCGCCAAGGCCAAGGGCTCCGGGGACTTCGTCGCCGACGTCGCGTGCGAGCTGCCCCTGCAGGCCATCGCGGAGCTGATCGGCATCCCGCAGGAGGACCGGCTCAAGATCTTCGACTGGTCCAACCAGATGATCGGCTACGACGACCCCGAGTACGACGTGGAGCCGATCGCGGCCTCGGCCGAGCTGGTCGGCTACGCGTTCAACATGGCCGAGCAGCGCCGCCAGTGCCCGATGGACGACATCGTCACCAAGCTCGTCCAGGCCGATGTGGACGGTGAGTCGCTCGCGTCGGACGAGTTCGGCTTCTTCGTGATCCTCCTCGCCGTGGCGGGCAACGAGACCACGCGCAACGCGATCACGCATGGCATGAAGGCGCTCATCGACCATCCCGAGCAGTGGGAGATCTACAAGGAGCAGCGGCCCAAGACCGCGCCCGACGAGATCGTGCGCTGGGCGACGCCGGTGGTCGCGTTCCAGCGCACGGCGACCGCCGACACCGAGCTCGGCGGGCAGCACATCAGGGCGGGCGACCGTGTCGGCATGTTCTACAGCTCCGCCAACTTCGACCCCGAGGTGTTCGACGAGCCCGAGAAGTTCGACGTGCTGCGCGAGGACAACCCGCACGTCGGCTTCGGTGGCACCGGCTCGCACTACTGCATCGGCGCCAACCTCGCGCGACTGGAGATCGACCTCATCTTCAACGCGATCGCCGATGTGATGCCGAACATCCGGGAACTGGCGCCGCCCGAGCGGCTGCGGTCCGGCTGGCTCAACGGAATCAAGCACTACCAGGTCGCCTACGAGTGAGACGCTCCGCGCCGCGATCGCCTATCGCGGCGCGCCGCCCCTGCCCGACGGCGTCTGCGACCTGCAGTCGCGGCCAGGTCCGCCCGGTGTCGTGCGCTTCACCGGGTGGCCCGACCGCGTCAAGGACGTCGAAACCCGGTTGCCGCACAACGAGATCACCGAAATGGTGGCGCCCACGCGCCCACGCGCCCACGCGCCGGGTGGATCCAGCCGATCTGCCTGAGCGGCGGCCGCGCTATCCCGGTCATCCCCGGTCATCCCGACTATCCCGCCTGTGGGGAGCCGTCTTCGGCGTGGGCGAGCGCGCTGGGGGAGAGGCGGCCGACGATCGCGGGTGCCTCGCGCACGAGCGTGTCGTCGGTGAGCGCCTCCACCATGAACAGTGCGAAGTCCACGCGCCGCGTGAGGTTGCTCGCGAGCACCGGGTCGCCGACGTGGCGGCTCCAGACGGGCAGGCCCTGGCTCTCCCCCTCCTCGAGATCGCTGCCGCGGACGACGGTCCAGCGCCGGTCGCTGGCGAAGATCCGCCGGCACGCCTCGACCTGGTCGTCGATGTCAACGGCGCGCACCAGGCGGGCCAGCTTGGCGGCTATCCAGAGGGCCGTCCTGAACCGCCGGGAGTACCGGTCCTTTCCGTCCCGCGTGATGTGCCAGCCGCACGAGAAGACCAGGCGCGCACCCGGTTCGGCGTGGTCGAGCACCGCCTGCGCCGTGCCCGACGAGTACTGCCGCACGCCCCAGGGCACCAGCACGGTCAGCACGCCGTCGCACCCCGCGACCGCCTTCCGGATCACCTCCCGGTCGTTCGTCGGCCCGGGCACGATCGTGATCCGGTCGGCGACCGCGGCTAGCTTGCCCACGCTGCGTTCGCGGCACACGCCGACGACCTCGTAACCGCGGTCCAATGCGTGCCGGACCAGGTACTGCCCGAGCTTCCCCGAGGCACCGATGACGCAGATCCTCATGTCCCTGCTCCTTACTTACGGTGTAAGTCACGGTAGACTTACGCTGTAAGTCGCGTCAAGGAGGAAGCAGGCATGGGGCCGAAGCGGGAACCGCTGTCCCGGGAGCGGGTGGTCGCCGCGGCGATGGCGCTGGCCGACGAGAAGGGGGAGTCCGGCGTCACCATGCGGGCGGTGGCGGCGCGGCTCGGGGTCGAGGCGATGTCGCTCTACAACCACGTGGCGGGCAGAGAGGGCCTGCTGAACGGAATGGTGGACGCGGTGTTCGCCGAGATCGAGCTCCCTGCGCCCACCGCTGACTGGAAGACGGCCATGCGCGAGCGGGCGGTCTCGTCGCGCGCGGCGCTGCGGCGTCATCCGTGGGCCGTCGGGCTCATGGACTCCCGCAGGCAACCCGGACCGGCGACCCTGCGCCACCACGACGCCGTCCTGGGCGCGCTGCGCGCGGGCGGCTTCTCCGTAGCCATGGCCGGGCACGCCTTCTCGCTGATCGACAGCTACCTCTACGGGTTCGTCCTCCAGGAGCTGAGCCTGCCGTTCAACGACCATGCCGGGCTCGAGGAGGTCGCGGGCGACATCCTGAACGACCTCCCAGCCGGCGCCTACCCGCACCTCACGGAGCTAGCCACCGAGCACGCCCTCAAACCGGGCTACGACTACGCCGACGAGTTCGAGTTCGGCCTCACGCTGATCCTCGACGCGCTCCAACCCGACGAGCGTCCGCAGTGAAGGCCACCTTCACTGCGTTCAACGCAGGCAAGGTGGCCTTCACTGCGGCCGGGGTGTGCTGCTAGCTGCCCGGCTTGGCGGAGCCGACCACCCACATCGAGAAGTACTGCGAGCCGCCGCCGTAGGCGTGGCCGAGTGCCGTGCGGGCGCCGTCGACCTGGTAGTCGCCCGCCCGGCCCATCACCTGCTTGGCCGCCTCGGAGAAGCGCAGCATGCCCGAAGCGCCGATCGGGTTGGACGAGAGCACCCCTCCCGAGGGGTTCACCGGCAGCCGCCCGCCGATCGCCGTCTCGCCTGCCTCGGTGAGCTTCCAGCCCTCGCCCTCGGGCATGAAGCCGAGGTTCTCCAGCCACATCGGCTCGAACCAGGAGAACGGCACGTAGATCTCCGCGGCGTCCACTTCGGACAGCGGATCGCTGATGCCGGCCTCGCGCCACAGCGCCGCCGCCGCCTCCTGGCCCGCCCGCGGGTTCACCTGGTCCCGCCCGGCGAACGTCGTTGGCTCGGTGCGCATGGCCGTCGCGTGGATCCACGCGGCGCCACCCACGACGGCGTCGCCCGCAGCCTCGTCACCGAGGACCATCGCGCACGCGCCGTCGGAGGAGGGGCACGTCTCGTCGTAGCGGATGGGGTCCCACAGCATCTGCGACGCCCGCACCGACTCGACGGTGATGTCGGGCTGACGCAGGTGCGCGAACGGGTTCAGCGCGCCGTTGCGCCGGTCCTTGGCCGCGACGATCGCGCCGACGTGCTCGGGGGCCCCGGAGCGGCGGATGTAGGAGCGAACGTGCGGCGCGAAGTACCCGCCCGCACCGGCCCCCACCGGCATCTGGAACGGCGGCAGGATCGACAGCGCCCACATCGCGTTGGACTCGGACTGCTTCTCGTAGGCCACGGTCAGCACCCGCCGGTGCACGCCTGCCTGCACGAGGCTCGCCGCGACCAGCGCCGTCGAACCGCCCACAGAGCCCGCGGTGTGCACCCGCAGCAGCGGTTTGCCGTTCGCGCCGAGCGCGTCGGCGAGAAACAGCTCCGGCATCATCACGCCCTCGAACATGTCGGGCGCCTTGCCCACCACGACGGCGTCGATGTCCGGCCAGTCCACCCGCGCGTCCTCCATCGCCCGGTCCACGGCCTCCCGCAGCAGCCCTGGCATCGACACGTCGGTGCGCTTCGCGCGGTGGTGGGTCTGTCCCGTGCCGAGCACGGCGGCGAGTTGCTTGCCCACGCCCTAGCCCCTTTCCAGTACTGCCACGAGGTTCTGTTGAAGGGCCGGCCCGCTCGTCGCGTGCGCTAGCGTCCGCCGTGCGTTGCCCGCGAGGATCTGCCTGGCCGCCTCGCCGATGCGCACGAGCCCCGCAGAGAACATGGGGTTGCCGGTGAGCGCCCCGCCGGAGGGGTTGATCCGCACCTGCTCGCCGAGGCCCAGTGCGTCGCGCACGATCAGCTCCTGGTGGGTGAACGGCGCGTGCAGCTCGGCGATCTCGACGTCCGGGCTCGCCCCCGCCGCGCGGCCCGCCGCCGTGGTCGAAGGGGAGCGGGTGAGGTCGCGCGCGCCGAGGCCGGGGGAGTCGACGCGGTGGTCGATGCCGGTGATGACGGCGGGTCGCTCCGCGAGGTCGCGGGCCCGTTCAGCGGAGGCCAGCACGATCACCGCGGCGCCATCGGTGACGGGCGCGATGTCGTGGGCCCGCAACGGATCCGCGACGAACGGAGTGTCGAGAAGCGCGGCGGCGTCGGTGTCGCCGGCGAGCTGGGCGAACGGGTTGCCCGCTGCGTCGCGCCTGCTGCGGGCGGCGACCTCGGCGAGGTCCTTCTCGCTCCACAGCCCGGCCTCCATGCCCAGCCGGGCCTGCAGGCCGGCCAGCGAGATCGAGTCCGGCCACAGCGGCGCGACGACGTACGGGTCGAGCTGCAGTGAGAGCACGCGGCGCAGCTGCCCCGCCGAGGACTTGCCGAAGCCGTACACGAGCGCGGTGTCGACCTCGCCCATGCGGATCTTCAGCCACGCCTCGTAGAGTGCCCAGGCGGCGTCCATCTCCACGTGTGACTCGTGGATGGGCGGGAAGGCGCCGATCGCGTCGATCGCGGCGATGAACGAGAAAGCCCTGCCTGCGAGGTAGTCCGACGAGCCGGAACACCAGAACCCGATGTCGCGTTTGGACAGCCCGGTCTGCTCGAAGACCTCCTTGAAGATCGGCACGAGCATCTCGACTCCGTTGGTGGTGCCCTGGGTTCGCCGCACGCTCGGTGACTGCGCGAACCCGACCACCGCCACGTCTGTCATGGCGTACTCCTCACAAGTGGTGGGCGAAGGACTCGTACGGCGCGTCGGGCTCGCCCGTCGGCTCGAAGTGCGCGACGTTCTCGAGCGTCGTCGACCACTCCTCGCGGGGCTTCCACGCCGCCCGCACCCGCATGCCCATGCGCACCTCGGAGGCCTCGCAGCCGAGTACGAGGTGCAGGAAAGCGATGTCGGCCCCGTCGAGCAGGATGTAGGCCGCGACGTACGGCGGTTTGATGCGCTGGCCGAGGAAGGGTACGTTGACGATGCAGAACGTGGTGACGATCCCGGTGTCGGGCAGCTCCACCTCGTCGGTGGTCGGCACGCCGTCGGTGGGGCACGCGCCGCGCGGCGGGACGTAGACCTTGCCGCATGCGGGGCAGCGCTGGCCGAGCAGCCTGCCCTCGGCGAGCCCGCGGAGGTAGCGGCTCTCCTCTGGCGACGCGGAATGCATGTAGTGCAGGTGGATCGGCGTGATGACCGTGCTCACCGGCTCGCCCTCGGCCCGCTCGGCCACGGGTGGCGGGGGAGGGGCGGGCGCCGGGTCCTCCGGTGGTGAGTCGACGCTGACGAAGCACACGATGTCTCGGATGTGGCCCACGGTCTCGTCCGCCCAGCGGGCCTTCACGCGCATACCGGTGCTGATCCTGGAGGGCGACCCGGCGTCGACGGCGTGCAGCAGGCACGTGTCGGCGCCGTCGAGCCGGATCAGCGCCCACGCGAAGGGCCGCTGGAGCGGCTGTCCGTCCAGCGGTTCGGCGACCCACGACCAGGACACGACGGTGCCCTCGTCGCCGACGTCGGTGAAGTCGGTGAGCGCGCGGGCGGTGTCCGGGTCGTACTCGACGGGCGGTACGTGCACGCGGCCGTCGTCGCCTCGCACGCCCACCACGCGCCGCTCGCGCAGAGCGTTGACGAAGCGCCCGAGGACGGGGCCGACCGAACGGGTGTAGTCGAAGCCCACGTCGAGCGGAGCCGACAGCGGGGTCTCGGTCTCGGCGGCAGTCACGCACAGAAGTGAAACACGTTCTCGTGATCTCGGCAAGCAGTGGCTGGCTTGTGTAGCAGCTTGTTCTTGCCCAATAGTGGAACGCGTTCTAGATTCTCGGTATGCCCACAACTGCTGTTCCGGCAACGGACACCATCGGCCTGTGGAACCTCGCCGCCGCGCGGCCCGACCTCGTCGCGGTGGTGGATCCCGACGGCACGGAGGTCACCTACGGTCAGCTGGCCGGCAAGGCCAACGCCTACGCCAGGGGGCTGCAGGCGCTGGGGCTGGAGACCGGCGACGCGATCGTGGTGCTCCAGCCGAACGGCTCCGAGCTGCTCGCCGCCTACTTCGCCGCGATCCAGTCGGGGCTCTACGTCGTGATGGTCAACTGGCATCTCGTGGGGCCCGAGGTCGCCTACATCATCAGCGACTCCGGGGCCAAGGCGTTCCTCGCGCACGAACGGTTCGCCGACGTCGCCGTGGCGGCAGCCGACGAGGCGGGACTCGCGGCCGGCGCGCGGTTCGCGGTCGGAGCCGTACCGGGCTTCCGCGACGTCGCCGAGCTCGCCGCGGCGGGCGGCGAGGGGCGTCCGGAGCGCAGGACCGCGGGCTCACCGATGCTCTACACGTCGGGCACGACCGGCCGTCCCAAGGGCGTGCGCCGACCGCTCACAGGTGCCGATCCCGACGACGTCCCCGCCGCGTCGACGTGGTTCTTCGGCATCTTCGGGCTCAAGCCGTTCGATGGGCACGTGCACCTGTGCGGCTCCCCGCTCTACCACACGGCGGTCCTCAACTTCGTCGCGATCTCCATCCAGCTCGGGCATCCGGCCGTGCTGATGGACCGCTGGGACCCGGAGCAGATGCTCGCGCTCATCGAGCGGCACCGCGTGACGCACAGCCACATGGTGCCCACGCAGTTCCGCAGGCTGCTGGCGCTGCCGGAGCACGTGCGCGAGCGCTACGACGTGTCGTCACTGCGAAACATGATCCACGGAGCCGCGCCGTGCCCACACGAGGTGAAGCGGCGGATGCTGGACTGGTGGGGGCCCGTGGTCACCGAGTACTACGCGGCCACCGAGGGCGGGGGCACCGCGATCAGCGGCGAGGAGTGGCTGCGCAAACCGGGTTCGGTCGGCAAGCCGTGGCCGGGCTCGACGATCAAGGTGCTCGACGACGACGGCGCCGAACTGCCGCCCGGCGAGGCCGGGACCGTCTACATGCGCATGGGCGACTCGTCGTTCGAGTACCACAAGGACAAGGCGAAGACCGAGAAAGCCCGCGTTGGCAACCTGTTCACGCTCGGCGACGTCGGCTACCTCGACGAGGACGGCTACCTGTACCTGCACGACCGAAAGAACGACATGATCATCTCCGGCGGGGTGAACATCTATCCCGCCGAGATCGAGAACGAGCTCGTGCTGCACCCGAAGGTCGCCGACGTGGCGGTGTTCGGCGTGCCGCACGAGGACTGGGGCGAGGAGATCAAGGCGGTGGTCCAGCCTGCGGAGGGCGTGGAGCCCTCCGACCGGCTCACCGAGGAGCTGCTGGAGTACGCGCGCGGCAGGCTCGCCAAGTTCAAGCTGCCGCGCAGCATCGACTACGCCGAGGCGCTGCCGAGGGACCCCAACGGCAAGCTCTACAAGCGCAAGCTCCGTGACCCCTACTGGCAGGGCCGCGAACGCTCCATCTGACGCCGCCCTCACCCGCCCCGTCCGCAGTGAAGGCCACCATGCCTGCGTTCAACGCAGTGAAGGTGGCCTTCACTGCGGGTGAGGGGGCTCCGGGTCAGCGGCCCTGGAAGTTCGGTTTGCGCTTCTCGGCGAAGGCGCGCGGGCCCTCCTTGGCGTCCTCGCTCGCGAAGACGGTGACGCCGTACTGGGCGTCGAGCTTGAACGCCTCCTCCTCGTGCATGCCCTCGGTGTCGCGCATGGTCCGCAGGATCGCCCGCACCGCGAGCGGACCGTTCGCGGCGATCGTGTCCGCGATCTCCAATGCCTTCTCGAGCGCGGTGCCGTCGGGGACGACGTGCCCGACGAGGCCGATCTCCTTCGCCTCCGCCGCCGTGAGGTGCCTGCCGGTCAGCAGGATCTCCGCCGCGAGCGTGTACGGGATCTGCCGGGGCAGCCGAACCGCCGAGCCGCCGAGCGGGAACAGCCCCCAGCGCGCCTCCGACACGCCGAACTTGGCGCTCTCCCCGGCGATCCTGATGTCGGTGCCCTGCAGGATCTCGGTGCCGCCCGCGATGGCGGGCCCCTCGACCGCGGCGATCAGCGGCTTGGTGAGCCTGCGGCCCTTGAGCAGGCCGTCGATGCGGCTCGGGTCGAACGTGCCCTTCTCGAACGCCGTCGACGGGGTGTTGCGGCTCATCGACTTCAGGTCCGCCCCCGCGCAGAACGCCCCGCCCGCACCGGTCAGCACACACGTGCGGATCTCCGGATCGTCGTCCACCCGGTCCCAGGCGTCGACCATGATCGCCAGCATCTCACCGGTGAGGGCGTTGCGGGCCTCGGGCCGGTTCATCGTCACCACGAGCGTGTGCCCGCGTTGTTCCACCAAAGCGTGCGCGTCGGTCATCGCTGCCTCTCCTCACTGGAGCATTGCCGAAAACGATAACATGTTCTAGTTTGTTCCACGTGGCTCTCAACATCGCGGATCTGCTCGAGCACGCCGTCGACGCCGTGCCGGATCGCACCGCGGTCGTCTGCGACGGCAGGTGCCTGACCTACGCGCAACTGGACGAGCGGGCCAACCGGCTCGCCCATCACCTCGCCGCAAACGGGATCGGCAAGGGTGACCACATCGGCGTCTACTCCCGAAACTCCATCGAGATGATCGAAACGATGTTCGCGGCGTACAAGCTCCGCGCCATCGCGATCAACGTCAACTACCGGTACGTCCACGGCGAGCTCGCCTACCTGTTCACCAATGCCGACCTGGTCGCTCTCGTGCACGAGCGGCAGTACTCCGACAGGGTCGCCGCCGTGCTTCCCGAGGCGCCCGAACTGAAACACGTTTTAGTCGTCGAGGACGGCAGCGACGCCGATTTCACCGCGCACGGCGGCATCGCCTACGAGGACGCGCTGGCTCAGGAGTCGCCGGAGCGCGACTTCGGCGAGCGCAGTCCCGACGACCTCTACATCCTCTACACCGGCGGCACCACCGGGTATCCGAAGGGCGTGATGTGGCGCCACGAGGACGTCTGGCGGGCCCTCGGCGGCGGCATCGACTTCGTCACCGGCGAGTACGTGCCCGACGAGTGGGCGATGGCGGAGCAGGGCAAACAGGGAGCGCTGGTGCGCCTGCCCGCGGCGCCGCTCATCCACGGCGCGGCCCAGTGGGCGGCGTTCGGAGCGATGTTCGCGGGCGGGACGGTGGTGTTCGTGCCGCAGTTCGACGCGCACGAGATCTGGCGGGCCGTCGAACAACACCGAGTCCAGGTGCTCACCATCGTCGGCGACGCCATGGCGCGCCCGCTCATCGAGGCCTACCGCGAGGGCGGCTACGACGCCTCCTCGCTCGTCGCCGTGTCCAGCCACGCGGCCCTGTTCTCCCAGTCCGTCAAGCAGGACTACCTGAACACCTTCCCGAACGTGGTGCTCACCGACGCGATCGGCTCGTCGGAGAGCGGCTTCACCGGCATCGGCATGATGGCCAAGGACGCCGACCACTCGGCAGGGCCCAGGGTCAACTTCGGCAAGGACGCGATCCTGCTCGACGACGACGGCGCGGTCGTGAAACCCGAGCCCGGCGCGATCGGCCGCATCGGCAGGCGCGGCCACGTCCCGCTCGGTTACTACAAGGACCCCGCGAAGAGCGAGACGATCTTCGTCGAGGCGGACGGCGTGCGCTACGTCGTGCCCGGCGACTACGCCCGGTACGAGGCGGACGGCACGGTCACGCTCCTCGGCCGGGGCTCGCAGTGCGTCAACACCGGCGGCGAGAAGGTGTTCCCCGAGGAGGTTGAGGGCGCTCTCAAGTCGCACCCCGACGTCTTCGACGCGCTCGTGATCGCGGTGCCCGACTCCCGGCTCGGCCAGCGCGTCGGCGCCGTCATCCAGCCGAGGCCGGGCGTCACCCCCGACCTCGCGGCGCTCGAGGCCCACGTCCGCACCGAGATCGCCGGATACAAGGTGCCCCGCAGCATCTGGGTCACCGACGAGATCGGCAGGCTGCCCAGCGGCAAGCCCGACTATCCGTGGGCCCAGCGATACGCGGCC
Source organism: Prauserella sp. PE36 (assembly GCF_003311655.1). NCBI lineage: Bacteria > Bacillati > Actinomycetota > Actinomycetes > Pseudonocardiales > Pseudonocardiaceae > Prauserella > Prauserella sp. PE36. The sequence continues at coordinate 308,650 of NZ_QEQT01000087.1, forward strand.
GAGCACGAGCCGGCCGTCGACCTCTTGAAAGCCTAGGAGGAAGCCAGGAATGCGCACCGCGCTGTGCGACACGCTCGGGATCGACCTGCCGATCGTCGGGTTCACGCCGTCGGAACACGTCGCCGCGGCGATCAGCAGGGCAGGCGGGCTCGGCGTGCTCGGCTGCGTCCGGTTCAACGACGCCGCCGAGCTCGACAAGGTCCTCCACTGGATGGACGCCAACACCGGCGGCAAGCCCTACGGCGTCGATGTGGTGATGCCCTCCAAGATCCCGACGGAAGGCAGCTCGGTCGACCTCACGAAGATGATCCCCGACGAGCACAAGGCCTTCGTCGAGCGCACGCTCGCACAGCTCGGCGTGCCGGAGCTGCCCGAGGGCACCGACGAGCGTGCGGGCGTGCTCGGCTGGCTGCACTCGGTGGCACGTTCGCACGTGGAGGTGGCGCTCGAGCACCCGATCGCGCTGATCGCCAACGCCCTCGGCTCACCGCCCGGGGACGTGATCGCGCAGGCCCACGAGCACGGCGTGCCCGTCGCCGCGCTCGCCGGCAAGGCCGAGCACGCGGTCCGGCACGTCGACAACGGCGTCGACTTCGTGGTCGCGCAGGGCTACGAGGCGGGAGGGCACACCGGCGAGATCGCCTCGATGGTGCTGCTGCCCGAGATCGTCGACGCCGTCGGGGACCGGGCGCCAGTGCTCGCCGCGGGCGGCATCGGCACCGGAAGGCAGGCCGCCGCCGCGCTCGCGCTCGGCGCCTCGGGCGTGTGGACGGGCTCGCTGTGGCTCGCCACCAAGGAGTACCTGGAGACGATGCCGGAGTCGGAGGCCATGCAGCGGGCGCTGGTGGGCGCGACGTCGTCGGACACGGTCCGCACCCGCATCTACACCGGCAAGCCCGCCCGGTTGCTCAAGACGCGCTGGACCGAGGCGTGGGCGGCACCCGACGCCCCGGAGCCGCTGCCGATGCCGCTGCAGAACCTGCTCGTCGCGCCCGCGCACGACCGGATCCACGCGGCCGCCGACCCGTCCGTGGTGTCGATGCCGGTGGGCCAGATCGTCGGCAGGCTCTCCGAGGTGAGGGCGGTCGCCGACGTGATCGCCGAGCTGACCGGCGACTTCGACGCCGCGGTCGCCCGGCTCGACGGCATCAGGACGGCCTGAGCGCCCCGCGCAGGAGGTACGCCACGGCGCCGGTGGCGAGCACGACCGCACCGGCCAGCACCGACGACAGGGGCAGGCTGAGCGCCAGCACCACGCACCCGAGCAGGCCGACCGCCGGCACGATCCGGCCGCGGCCCAGCGTCCACGCGCTCGCGTTGGCGATCGCGTAGTAGGCGAGCACCGCGAACGAGGAGAAGCCGATCGCGTCGCGCAGGTCGGCGACCGACACGAGCACCGCCACCACGACGCCCACGGCCAGTTCGGCGTGGTGGGGCACCGAGAAGCGCGGGTGCACGGCGGCGAGCGTGCGGGGCAGATGGCCGTCGCGGGCCATCGCGAGCACGGTCCTCGACACGCCGAGCACCAGGGCCAGCAGTGCGCCGAGCGCGGCCAGCGCGGCGCCGGCCCGCACCACCGGAGCCAGCCACGGCCACGACGTCCCGGCCACCGCGTGCGCCACCGGGTCGGTCGCGGCGGCCAGCGCAGATGGCCCGAGCACGAGCAGCAGCGCCGTGGCCACCGCCGCGTACACCACCAGCACGATCCCGAGCGCGAGCGGCACGGCCCTCGGGATCGTGCGCTGGGGATCGCGCACCTCCTCACCGAGCGTGGCGATCCGCGCGTAGCCCGCGAACGCGAAGAACAGCAGCCCCGCCGACTCCAGCACCCCGGGTGCGTCCGTGCCGGGGAACGGCGCGAGGCGCTCACCGCTCGGGTCGCCGGTCAGCAGCATCGCCGCGACGGCCGCCGCCAGCACCAGCAGGCTCAGCGTCACCAGCACGGTCGCCGCGGCCGTCGAGCGCTGCACGCCCCGGTAGTTCAGCGCCGTCACCGCCGCGACGGCCGCGACCGCGACGACGCCGCGCCACGGCTGCTCCACCCCCGGCGCGACGTAGAAGGCGACGGTCAGCGCCATCGCCGCGCAGCTCGCGGTCTTGCCGACCACGAAGCCCCAGCCTGCCAGGTGCCCCCAGAACGGGCCGAGGCGCTCGCGGCCGTAGACGTACGTGCCGCCCGAGGCCGGGTACCGGGCGGCGAGCCGCGCCGAGGACGACGCGTTGCAGTACGCCACCACCGCGGCGACCGCGAGCCCGAGCAGCAGCCCGCTGCCGGCCGCGCCCGCGGCGGGGGCGAACGCCGCGAACACACCGGCGCCGATCATCGAGGACAGGCCCACGACGACGGCGTCGCCCGTGCTGAGCCTGCGGGCCAGCCTGCCCGGTTCAGCGGTCATGCCGTGCAACCTAACTTGTCCCCGGTTACGTCTTCCCGACCAGGAGATGACCGATGAACGGAAAGGGGAGATTCGTCGTGAGGTGGAAAGAGACGATCATCGGCGCCGGCGCGGCGCTGGTGTTCGCCACCGCGTGTGGCGAGCAGCCGGCGGCTCCGCAGGCACCCGCGGAGTCTCCTCCGGCCTCCCAGGAGCTCACCAAGGTGCCCGGCCGCAAACCGGCCGAACCGCCCGCCCAGGACCAGGGCGGATCGGTGCCCGCCGCGCAGATCGACAGCGGCGCGCTGCCAAGGGGCTACCCCGTCGACGTGTCGAGGGGGAAGGGCGGCAACACCCTCACGATCGTCGGCCAGGAGGGCGGATGCAGCCAGGCGAGCGCGGAGGTCGGCGAGCAGCGCGGCGACCGCGTCACGGTCACCATGGTCGAGACGAAACCCGCGGACAAGAACACGATGTGCACGATGGACATGCGCTACCCGCCCATCACCGTCCGCCTCGACGAGCCGCTCGGCGACCGGCTGCTGGTGCTGAAGTACGCGCAGCGCACGGAGTGAACACCGTTTAGGGTGACGCCATGACACGTCGTCAGGTCTCCGTCACCACCACGGTCGCCGCCACGCCCGAGCAGATCTTCGACCTGCTGACCGACCCGGCCAAGCACCCGCTGCTCGACGGCTCCGGTACCGTCCAGGCCGCTCACGGGAGCAACCCGGACCGGCTGGAGCTCGGGTCGAAGTTCGGCATGGACATGAAGATGGGCGCCCCGTACAAGATCAAGAACACGGTGGTCGAGTACGAGCGGAACCGCCTCATCGCGTGGCGGCACTTCAACGGGCACCGCTGGCGCTGGGAGCTCGAACCGGCCGGCGAGGGCAGGACGACGGTGACGGAGACCTTCGACTGGTCGACCGCGCGTATCCCGTTCCTCATCGAGCTCGCCCGGTTCCCCGCCAGGAACAAGGCCGCCATCCGCAGGACGCTGGACCGCCTGGCGGAAATGTTCGGCGAGCAGTCCCGGCTGCAGTGAAGGCCACCTTCACTGCGCCCGCCCGTCTCCCACCGCCGCCCAAG